>NZ_LGEB01000087.1:0-12023 GCF_001279555.1 Micromonospora sp. NRRL B-16802
CCCGGCGGCAGACTGCCCGACACCACCGACAGCTGGTACGGCCCGGTGCCACCAGTGGCCTCGACGGTGTGGATCGCGTACACCTGCCCGATGTACATGAGCGACCGGGGCTTGCCCGAGGTGATGGTGACGGTGTCGGCGGGGGCGGCGGCGGCTGGTTGCGCGGCGCCCAGCAGCAACGCGACAGCCATCGTCAGGGCCATGACCGGGCGAAGTGTCCCCATCGCACATCCAGGTCTTGATCGGAGCCGCTCGCGGCCGCCAGCGGACCAGAGTCCAGTCGATCCAGCAGACTCGGAGCTTATTCGACCAGTGCAACCGAACCCGGACAATCAGCTGATCGGAGATCGTCGTGTCACCGCGACGACACAGCGCCCGGCGCGGTCGTGGTGACCGCGCCGGGCGCGTGACGATTTCTTGTACGGAGGCAGGCGACCTGCCTCCGTACCCGTGGGCTCAGAGCGTCGGCGGGGTGAACGTGCCGACTGCGGACTCCAACGCGGCGGCGACCCGGTACATCCGGTCGTCGGCCATCGTCGGCGCCATCACCTGAAGGCCGACGGGCAGCCCTTCAGAAAGACCGCAGGGCACCGAGATGCCCGGCCCGCCGTACAGGTTCGTCGGGATCGTGTACAGGTCGGCCAGGTACATCTGGTACGGGTCGGCCGTGCGCGCCCCGATCGGGAACGCCACCGACGGCGTGGTCGGCGAGATCAGCGCGTCGACCTGCTCGAAGGCGGCGGTGAAGTCCCGCGTGATGAGCGTGCGGACCTTCTGCGCCTGCCCGTAGTACGCGTCGTAGTAACCCGACGACAGCGCGTACGTGCCGATCATGATGCGACGCTTGACCTCGGGGCCGAAGCCGGCCTCCCGGGTCATCGACATGACCTCCTCCAGCGACCGGTTGCCGTCGTCTCCGACCCGCAGGCCGAACCGGACGCCGTCGAACCGGGCCAGGTTGGAGGAGCACTCGCTCGGGGCGATCAGGTAGTACGCCGGCAGCGCGTACGCGAACGTCGGGCAGGACACCTCGACGATCTCCGCACCCAGCTTGGCAAGGGCGTCCACCGACTCGCGGAACGCGGCCATCACGCCCGGCTCGGCACCCTCGCCGACGAACTCGGAGACGATGCCGAGTCGTACGCCGGTCAGGTCGCCTGTCGCGCCGAGCTTCGCCGCCGCCACGACGTCCGGCACCGGCTGCGGGATCGACGTGGAGTCACGCGGGTCGTGCCCACCGATGACCTGGTGCAGCAGAGCCGCGTCGAGCACCGTACGGGCACACGGGCCGGGGGTGTCCAGCGACGACGAGAACGCCACGAGCCCGTAGCGGGACGTGCCGCCGTAGGTCGGCTTCGCGCCGACCGTGCCGGTGACCGCGCCGGGCTGGCGGATCGAGCCACCGGTGTCCGAACCGATCGCCAGCGGCGCCTCGTACGCGGCCAGCGCGGCGGCACTGCCACCACCCGAACCGCCCGGGATCCGGTCGAGGTCCCACGGGTTGTGCGTCGGGCCGTACGCCGAGTATTCGGTGGAGGAGCCCATCGCGAACTCGTCCATGTTGGTCTTACCGAGCATCACGGTGCCGGCGTCGCGCAGCCGCTGCACGATCGTCGCGTCGTACGGCGGGCGCCAGCCCTCGAGGATCTTCGAGCCCACGGTGGTGGGCACGCCCCGGGTGGCGAGCACGTCCTTCACGGCGACCGGCACACCCGCGAGAGGGCCGAGATCCTCGCCGGCTGCCCGACGCTCGTCCACGGCGCGGGCCGCGGCGAGCGCGCCCTCGGTGTCGACGTGCAGGAAGGCGTGGACCCGGTCGTCGACGGCGGCGATCCGGTCCAGGTGCGCCTGCGTCACCTCGACAGCGGAGGTCTCACCACCGGCCACGAGGGTGGCGATCTCCGTCGCGGTCATTCTGGTCAGGTCGCTCATGACGCCACTCCGCTTCGCTCCGTGACGCCACGAGGCACCACCGCGCTGCACTGCTGATTCGCTCGCTGACGCTCGCTCATGAGGCCACGTCCTCGCTCAGGATCCGCGGTACGCGGAACCGCTGGTCCTCGGCGTCGGGCGCGCCCGACAGCGCCTCCTGCGGCGTGAGGCACGGCGTGACGACGTCCTCGCGGAAGATGTTTGTCAGCGGCACCGAGTGCGAGGTCGGCGGGATGTCCGCGGCGGCGACCTCGCCGACCTGGGCGACCGCCTGGAGGATCACGTCGAGCTGGCCGGCGAACGTGTCCAGCTCCTCCTCGGTGACGGCGAGCCGCGACAGGCGCGCCAGGTGCGCGACCTCCTCGCGGGAGATGGCGGCCATCCGTGCCCCCTTCTGATGTCCTGCTGATCGGGCGGTGTGCCGGCCGCGCGGCGGGTGCAGCGTGACGCGCGGTGACCGGAGCGAGTCTATTGTTCCGCTCCCGCGTCGCGTCCCCCACTCCCCCTCCGCCAGCCGGCGTGCCGTGCCGGCGGGCGGTCAGCGGGTGGGGCGGCGCTCCGCGTCCGGTTCGACGGGACCACCGCTCGGGCGGACCGGCCGGTACCGCGCCAGCCAGTTGATCAACTCTTCCGCGGGCATCGGGCGGGCGTAGAACCAGCCCTGCGCGGCGTCGCAGCCCGCCGCGTGCAGCATCCGCCAGGTCCGTTCGTCCTCCACACCTTCGGCGACGACCCGCAGCCCCAGCGCACCGGCCAGTTCGATCATCGACCGGACGATCGCCGCGTCGTCGGGGTCGTCGGCCATGCCCAGCACGAACGACCTGTCCACCTTCACCTCCGACAGCGGAAGCCGGCGCAGGTGTTGCAGCGACGAGTACCCAGTGCCGAAGTCGTCCAACGCGATGGCCACCCCGATCCGGTGCAGCCGGGAGATCGTGGCCAGCACCCGACGCGGGTCAGCCATCAGGGCACCTTCGGTGATCTCAAGTTGCAGCCGCTCGGCCGGCACCCCGTACCGGGCCAGCCGGTCGGCGATCTGGTCGGCGATCTCGCCGGTGTGCAGGTCGCGCACGCTCACGTTCAGCGCCGCGCGCAGCCCGATGCCGGCCGCCGACCACTTGGCGAGCTGCTCCACCACGTCGTCCACCACCCGCCGGGTGAGCAGCCGCATCACAGCGCTCTGCTCGGCGACCCGGATCAACTCCTCCGGGTCGACCATCCCCCGACGCGGGTGCCGCCAGCGCAGCAGCGCCTCGACGCCGACCACCTCGCCTGTCGCGATGGCGATCTGCGGCTGGTAGTACATCGTGATCTCACCGGCGTCGTCGGCCTGCTCGCCGTCGTGCGCCCACCCACTCGACCCGAACGACTGGTCGGTCGAGCCCGGCCCGCTGTCGCGCCCCGCACTGTCGCCGCGCGGTGCCGCCCCCGCGCCGACGTTCGGCGAGCGTCGCCCCTGCACACCAGCACGTCGGTCCCGGGACGGACCAGGCCGGGTGCCGGCGACCGTGGCGCGGGCGTTGCGGCCCCGGATCGGGTCGGCGCTTGTGGCGATCTGCTTGATCAGCTCGTCGGCGTGCGCCAACTCGGCGCCCGCCGCGCGCCGACGGCGACCCCACCAGCGCCCGCCTGTCGACGGCGCCTCCGCGGTCACCGGCGCGGTGACCGGGCGCGGCGCGGCCTCCGCACCGGTGGGCAGCGCCGCGCCGTCACCGCCGCGCACCTCGTCCGGAGCAACAGGGGGTACGCCGGCAGTGCCCTGTCTCGGAGACACAGCCTGCCCTGGCGACGTGGCCTGCCCTGGCGCCGCGGCCCGACTCGCAGGCGGGTTGTCGAGCGGGTCGCGTTGCTCCGGTGGTGCGGCGTCGAGTGGCTCGTCGGCCGACGGGCCGAATTCGAGCACCCGGCGCAGGTCGGCGAGCAGGCCGAGACGCTCGGCCGAGTTGTGGTCGGACTCCGGGGCGTAGACGGCCACCGTGTCGTTGCGGTGCTTGGCGTCGTACATCGCGACGTCGGCGTGCCGCATGAGAGTGGCGAAGTCCTCGCCGTGCTCGGGGAAGAGCGCGATCCCGATCGAACCGCCGACGTCCAACGGCAGCCCGTCCAGCGGCACCGGCTCGGCCAGCGCACGGACCACCTGGTCGGCCAGGGCACGTGCCTGACCGACGTCGGTCAGGCCGGTCATCACGATGGCGAACTCGTCCCCACCCAGACGGGCGATCATCTGTGGGCGGGGGTCCACGTCGGTGAGCCGGGCGCTGACCTCGACCAGCAGCCTGTCACCCACCGCGTGCCCGAGCGCGTCGTTGACGTTCTTGAAACGGTCCAGGTCGATGAGCAGCAGCGCCAGGTGCCCGCCGGGTTCGCCACGGGCGGTCCGCTCGGCGTGCAGGTGCACCTGCTCGGCCACCTCGGCCAACAACGCCTTGCGGTTGGGCAACCCGGTGAGCGGATCGGAGGCGGCAAGGTGCTGCTGCTCGACGGTCAGACGGGCCATCCGGTAGACGGCGAAGAGCGGCACCAGCACCAGCGGGATGAGCGCCGCGCTGAGGTGTGCCGCCGCGACCAGCACGGGGGCGAGCAGCAGCAGCGAACCTGTGGAGAGCAGTTCGAAACCGAGGCCCTGCCGGACGGTGGGCCACCACCGGTCGCCGAAGCGCAGCCGTACCGCGCAGCTGACCAGCCCGTAGTTGACGAGGAACCAGGCCACCATGGCCCCACCCAGGGCGGCCACGTCGGGCCAGTGCAGGTGCCCGCCGCCGAAAATGGTGCCGGGACCGAGCCGGATGATCCCGTACGCGGCGGCGAGGGCGCAGGCGTACTGGCCGACGTTGAACGCTGTCCGCCACGCGGCGTGGCGCATCCGCCAGCCCGACACCACCACGCCCAACGCCTGCACCGCCACCGCCGGGCCGAGCCCCCAGCCGAGCAGGATCGCGAAGGTGAAGCAGGTGGACGGGAAGACGGCGGACGACTGCCGGCGACCCGGCGGGACGAACGGGCGCGCGTCGCACAGCACGGCGAGCGCGGCCATCGTCCAGAACGCCACCGGCAGCTCGGACAGCTCGCCGGGGAGCGTCGCGAGTGGACCGGCGGCAGTCAGCGCCGCGACCGCCAGGATGCCGACGACAAAGGCGGCGAACGGCGCCACCCGCCCAGGCGGGAGGGAGTTGCGCGGGTCGGCAACCTCCATCACACCTCCCGACCGACGGTCGACGTGCCGGTGAGCACGTCGTCACCCAATGAAACGCCCTCAGCCCCACGTTCCCCGGTATGACAGTCACGAATCGGTCGTAGTCGTAATTAAGTTGGTATGCGCGGCGAGCCGTTCGCGTCCGCTCGCGGCGAGGTCAGCCCTGCACCTGGGCAACCTCTCGCGCGGCGTCCGGACCCGCGTCCAGCAGGACCCGGAACCCGTCCTCGTCGAGCACCGGCACCTTGAGGCTTGCCGCCTTGTCGGCCTTGGACCCCGGGTTGTCCCCCACGACGACGAAGCTCGTCTTCTTGGAGACCGACCCGCTGACCTTGCCGCCTCGGCTCTGCACCGCCTCGGAGGCCTGGTCGCGCGAGAAGCCGGCGAGCGTGCCGGTCACCACGACCGTCAAGCCCTCCAACGGGCGCGGCCCCTCGTCGACCGCCTCCTCGGCCATCCGTACGCCCGCCTCGGCCCACTTGCGGACCACCTCGCGATGCCAGTCCACGGCGAACCACTCACGGATGCTCGCCGCGATGGTCGGCCCGACCCCGTCGACCGATGACAGTTCCTCCTCGGTGGCCGCGTCGATGGCCTCCATCGAGCGGAAGTGCCGTGCCAACGCCTGGGCTGCGGTGGGGCCGACGTGCCGGATGGAGAGGGCCACCAGCACCCGCCACAGGTCACGTTCCCTGGCGACGGCCAGATTGTCGAGCAGCTTGACCGCGTTGGAGCCGAGGCTGCCGTCCTTGTTGACGAAGAACGGGGACCGGGACAGCTGCTCGGCGTCGAGCTGGAAGAGGTCACCCTCGTCGGCGATGATCTCCGCGTCCAGCAGAGCGGCCGCACCCTTGTAGCCGAGCACCTCGATGTCGAAACCGCCGCGCCCGGCGAGGTGGAACACCCGCTCACGCAGCTGCGCCGGGCAGCTGCGGGTGTTGGGGCAGCGGATGTCGATGTCGCCCTCCTTGGCCGGCGCGAGCGGAGTCCCGCAGGCCGGACAGGTGGTCGGCATGACGAACGGTCGGGCGTCGGCGGGCCGCAGGTCGACCACCGGGCCGAGCACCTCGGGAATCACGTCGCCGGCCTTGCGCAGCACCACTGTGTCGCCGATCAGGACGCCCTTGCGCTCCACCTCGCGGGCGTTGTGCAGGGTGGCGAGCGCGACAGTGGAACCAGCCACCCGCACCGGCTCGAGCACTGCGAACGGGGTGACCCGGCCGGTGCGCCCCACGTTGACGTCGATGTCGAGCAGCTTGGTGGTGACCTCCTCCGGCGGGTACTTGAAGGCGATTGCCCACCGGGGCGCGCGGCTCGTCGAACCGAGTCGCCCCTGGATGGAGACCGGGTCGATCTTGACCACCACGCCGTCGATCTCGTGCTCGACGTCGTGGCGGTGCTCCGCGTAGTAGGCGATGTACTCAGCCACCCCGGCCAGATCCGGCACGACCCGCCACCGGTCGCTTGTGGGCAGCCCCCACGCCTTGAGCGCCGCGTACGACTCGGACTGGGCCGTGGGCTGGAAGCCCCGGCGGGCGCCGATGCCGTGCACCACCAGGCGCAGCGGACGGGACGCCGTGACCCGCGGGTCCTTCTGCCGCAGGCTGCCGGCGGCGGCGTTACGCGGGTTGGCGAACGGCGCCCGGCCCTGCTCGACCAGGCCGGCGTTGAGGTCGGCGAACGCGGCGACCGGGAAGTAGATCTCGCCGCGCACCTCCAGCAGTTCGGGAATGACCGGGAACTCGGCGGACGGAGTGAGCTGACTGGGCACGTCCCGGATGCTGCGCACGTTGGCGGTGACGTCCTCGCCGGTGCGCCCGTCCCCCCGGGTGGCCGCCCGGACCAGCCGGCCCGCCTCGTAGGTGAGGTTGATGGCAAGCCCGTCGACCTTCAGCTCGCACAGGTAGGGCACCGGCCCGCCAGCGTCCCGCTCGACCCGCTCCGCCCAGGCTGCCAACTCCTCGTCGGCGAAGGCGTTGTCCAGCGAGAGCATCCGCTCGGCGTGGGCGACCGGGGTGAAGTCGGTGGAGAACGTGCCGCCCACCCGCTGCGTCGGAGAGTCGGGCGTGCGCAGCGCCGGGAACTCCTCCTCCAACCCCTCCAGCTCACGCAACTGCTTGTCGAACTCGGCGTCGGTGATGGTCGGCGAGTCCAGCACGTAGTAGCGGTACTGGTGCTCGGTCAGCTCTCGGCTGAGGGTGGCGTGCCGCTCCCGCGCCTGCGGCGTGGGCTCGGCGCCGGCCGCCGCTTCCTGCGCCGGGCTCACCTGCTGGCCGATCTGTTCCTCGGACACTCCCCCACCTTCGGACACGCCGCCACCTTCGGACACCCTGCGACCTCCCTGGTCACGCTACTAAGGCACGGTATCGGTCCGGTCGGACAATCCGTCGACCACGCCCGCCGCCACCAGCGGGTGGTTGGCGGGCGCGGTGGTGGTCGACGTGCGAGGATCGCCGGACGACGCGGCCGGAGTGCCGCGCTGACGCGGAGGTGGCGATGCCCGAGGCACTGCTCTGGGCGCTGGCGATCCTGCTGGCGGTGGCGGCCGGCTGGGCGTGGAACAGCTGGCGACACCGCGTGGCCAACCGACGCCCGGGCGGTCGGCCGGGTAAGGGCACCGCGGCACGTACCGGTGGCCGTCGGCCCGCGCCGCCCCGGCCGCGCGGCGGCGACCGGCCGGCCACCAAGCCCCGGCCACGCGCCGCCGACCGTCAGGTGGGCACGCCCGCGCCGGGTGAGATCTGGTGGGCCGATGTGCCGTACGCCGACGGCACCGGCTCGAAGGTCCGGCCGTGTCTGGTGCTGCGCGCCGACTCCCGGGGCGCCGACGTCCTGAAGATCACCAGTCAGGACAAGAGCGACCGCGACGACCACGTGCGGATCCCCACCCGGGAGTGGGATCCCGGCGCCGAGCACGACAGCTACCTGAGCCTCACCGAGCCGACCAGGATCGACTCGGCCGCCTTCGCCGACCGCGCCGGCGCCTGCGACGCGGTCCTGTGGCGCAAGGTCCGCAGCCTGCGTCACCTACCCACCAGCTGACCGCCCCCGGGCGGCGGCCCGGCGGCGAAGCGGCGGCGACCCGGCCGCGACCCGGCGGCGACCCGGCCTTGATCGACTCGGGCTACAGGAAATCGGGGTGTTCCGGAAGCTCGGACACCCCGATTTGCAGGAACCCGAGTCGATCAAGCCAGACACCGACGCAGAGCCGACCACGAGAGGCCGGCGCAGGGGGAGGTCTGCCACGGCGGGCCGGCGCGGCGGAATCTGCCGCAAGCGGGTCAGTCCCAGGTCGCGCCGAGCGTTGCGAGCTGGTCGGCGTACTCGATCCGGTCGGCCCATCCCGGCGGCCAGGCGCTCATCCCGGCGGCCGCACCCACGAACGCCCCGGCCAGAGCGGCGATCGAGTCGGAGTCCCCTGCGGTGGTGGCACCGCGTGCCAGTGCCGCCACCGGGTCGTCGGCGTGACGCACGGCGCACAGCAGCGCGGTGGCCAGCGCCTCCTCGGCCACCCAGCCCTCCCCTGTGGCCCGGCACGGGTCACCGCCGTCGTCGGGCTCGCCCAGGGCGGTCGTGAGCCGGCCCAGCACCGCCAGGCACTCGTCCCAGCCCTGGGCGATGAACTCCTGCGGCGTGCTGGCCCCCGCGCGTTGCCAGAGGTCGCCCAGCCAGTCCTCTCGGTACACCTGGCGTTGCGACCGCGCTCGCTCGGTGAGCAGTGCGGGAAGCTCAGCCAGCGTGGCCCCCTCGCGCAGCGCGAAGACCGCGTACGCGGTGAGCTCGCTGGCCGCCAGCCCGGTCGGGTGGCCGTGGGTCAACCCGGCCTGCAACTGGGCCAGCCCGGCGAGCGTGGCCAGGTCCACGTCGAGCAACCCGACAGGGGTTACCCGCATGTTGGCCCCGCACCCCTTCGACCCGACGACTGTCGCCTCCTGCCAGCGCAGCCCTCGTCCCAGCTCGGCGCAGGCCCGTAGGCAGGTCATCCCCGGGGCACGGTTGTTGTCGGGGCTGACCGCCCAGGCTGCGAAACGCTCCCGCAGCAGCGGCTCCACCGCCTCCGGCCGGTACGACTGCGCGTCGTGCAGCGCCCAACCCACCGCCAGGGCCATCTGCGTGTCGTCGGTGACCAGGGCCGGGTCGCCGGTCAGGGCACGGGGACCACCCGGCCCGTAGCGGCTCTCGATCTCGGCGACGGTCAGGAACTCCGTCGGTTTGCCAAGCGCGTCACCGTAGGCGAGGCCGAAGAGCGAACCGGAGGCGCGTAGCGCGGAGGCAGGGATCACGGCGGCCATGATGCCCGGCCGCCGCAACCCCCCGCCGGTCAGTCCCAGCAGAGGCAGAACGGATGGCCGACCGGGTCCGCGTAGACGCGGAAGCCCTCACCCTCGCCCGGCAGCCGTCGGGCGCCGAGCGCGAGCGCCGCCTTCTCGGCAGCCTCGATGTCGTCCACCGTCACATCCAGGTGGAACTGCTGCGGACGCTCCGGATCCGGCCAGTCCGGCGCCCGCAGATCGATCGCCTGCTGGAACGCCAGTCGGGGCTGGTGGCCGGGCGGGCCGCCCAGCACCACCCACTCGTTGTCCTCAGGGTCGCCCTCGACCAGGGGCAGGCCGAGCAGCTCGGCATAGAACGCGGCCAGTGCCCGCGGATCCGGGCAGTCGATCACCACTGAACGTAGCTGTCCAATCATGGCGGTCATCATGCCCACCGGGTACGACAGAAAACTCACTCCTCGACGAGCCGCCGACCCGCGTCGCGGCAGGCGGCGAGCACCGCCCGGGCGTACTCCTCACTGGCCCCGGCGAGTCCACAGGCCGGAGTGACGACGACCTGCTCGGCGAGCTGCCGACGGGGGAAGCCGAGGCGGTCCCAGAGCCGACGTACCCGATCGGCCACCTGTGCGGACGACGGCGCCGGGCCGGCCGGCGGCGGCAGCGTGGGCGCGGCCCCGGCCAGCAGTCCCAGGCCGGCGTCGATCGCCTCGCCCAGCGGGTCCAGCTCGGTGATCAAGCTCAGGTCGAGGGCGACCGCGACGGCCCCGGTGGAGCGGATCAGCTCCAGCGGCACCTTCGGGGCGCAGCAGTGCACCACGGTCGGTACGCCGACCGCCTCGATGACCGTGCGCAGCAGGGCGGCCGCGTCCGCCGAATCCACCGCCCGGTACGCGCCCAACCCGCTCTCCGTCGGCACCCGCCCGGCCAGCACCGTCGGCAGGGACGGCTCGTCGAGTTGCAGGAGCACCGACGCCCTGGGCAGCCGTCGGGTCACCGCCGCGACGTGCGCGCGCAACCCTTCGGCGAGGGAGCCGGTGAGGTCGCGCACGGCACCCGGGTCACGCAGCAGCCGCCCGCCGATCGGCAGTTCCAGAGCGGCCGCCAGGGTGAGCGGGCCGCCGGCCTGCACCTTGACCGGCCCGGCGTACGCCTCGGCCTGCTCGCCCAACTGGTCCAGGTCCCGTTCCATCAGGTCTCGGGCACGACGCAGGTCGCGGCCCGGACGCGGGGCAACCCGCCAACGCCCCGCGTACAGCTCGATGGGCAGCTCCACCAGCAGCCCCCCGGTGCGGCCGATCAGCTCGGCGCCGGGGCCGCGCGCCGGCAGCTCGGGCAGGTGGGGAAGCGCGGGAAGCTCCCCGAGGACCACCCGCTGGGCCTCGGCGATGTCGGTGCCGGGCAGCGAACCGATACCGGTCGCCGCGCCGGCCGGCCAGGGCCACGCCTGATCTGTCACGGCCGAAGGCTATCCCGGTGGCCGCGGCGCGCGGTCGGCACCTGGGTAGGTCAGCCCGTGATGGTGGCGGAGCCGAGGACCACGTCGCCGGCCGGATCCGGCCGGTACGCCACCACGGCCTGCCCGGCCGCCACCCCGCGCACCGGCCGGCGCAGCTCGGCGCGGAGCGTGTCACCGTCGAGGTCGACGGTTGCGGGCACCACGTCACCGTGCGCGCGCAACTGCACCTCGCACTCGACCGGCGACGTCGGACGGGGGCCGCCGGTCCACACCGGGCGGGCGGCGCGCACCTGGGTCACCTCAAGCGCCTCGGCAGGACCGACCGTCACCGTGTTGGTCTTCGGCGTGATCGAGAGCACGTAGCGTGGCCGACCGTCCGCCGCTGGCCGGTCCAGGTGCAACCCACGTCGCTGGCCCACCGTGTACGCGTACGCGCCGGTGTGGCTGCCGACGACCGCGCCGGTGCTGGCGTCCACCACGTCGCCGGGTGCCTCGCCGAGCCGGCCCGCGAGAAATCCGCGCGTGTCACCGTCGGCGATGAAGCAGATGTCGTGCGAGTCCGGCTTGTCGGCGACCGCCAGACCACGCTCGGCGGCCTCCGCGCGGACCTGCGCCTTCGTCGAGTCACCGAGCGGGAACATCGACCGGTCCAGCTGCTCGCGCGTCAGCACCGCCAGCACGTACGACTGGTCCTTTGCCACGTCGACGCTACGTCGCAGCAGCCCGTCCGAACCGAGTCGGGCGTGGTGGCCGGTGACGACCGCGTCGAAGCCCAGGGCCACCGCCCGGTCCAGCACCGCGGCAAACTTGATCTTCTCGTTGCAGCGCAGGCAGGGATTCGGCGTACGGCCAGCGGCGTACTCGGCGACGAAATCGTCCACCACGTCCTCGTGGAACCTGTCGGCCATGTCCCAGACGTAGAACGGAATGCCGATCACGTCGGCGGCCCGCCGGGCGTCCCGGGAATCCTCCAGGGTGCAGCAACCGCGCGCCCCGGTCCGGTAGGTCTGTGGATTGCGAGCCAACGCCAGGTGTACGCCTGTCACGTCGTGCCCGGCCGCTGCCGCCCGCGCCGCCGCCACGGCCGAGTCAACCCCGCCCGACATAGCTGCCAACACCCTCATCGCAACCCCCTCCCAAACCCCCACGACAACCCTATCCACCACCC
>NZ_LGEB01000088.1:0-11295 GCF_001279555.1 Micromonospora sp. NRRL B-16802
CCCCCGACCCGCCCCGCCGCCGTCCAGCCCTCACCCATCCGCCGACCACACCACCGGCACCACCCGCCTCCAGCACCGCCGCACCGCCGGGCACCACCGGACACCACCGGGCGGCACCACCGGCACCGCCAGGCACCACCCGCACCATCGGCACCACCGGCACCACCGGCATCGCAGGGCACCACCAGCACCGCGGCACCGCCAGGAGCCACCAGCACCGCCGGCACCGCCAGGAGCCACCAGCACCCTCGGACACCGCCCGCACCGCCCGGCGGCGCGCCGGCTAACTCCGCCGCTCGGACGCGCCAACCGCCGCCAGGCCCGTCGGCAAACGCCGGCTGCCCCGCAGCTCGGACCTACCCATCGACGCCCGGGCCTGTCGGCAACGCGGCCTCACCTCGCAGCTCGGACTCGCCCACACCGCGACCGTTCAGGCAGCTGCCTAACTGCGCAGCTCGGCTGCCCACCGCCTTCCGGGCCAGCGGGCGGCGCATTCGCTCGTGAGCTTGATACCTGTGAGTCATCAATATGACTCACAGGTATCAAGCTCGTCAGAGTGAGGCCTCAGGCAGGCAGGGCCGCCATCGAGTCTGACCAGGCGGCCGCCGGCCACACGGATACCGGTCCGATGGATGCCTGCCCCATGGATGCCGGCCCCACGAACACACCTGCCCACCATGCTGGCGAGTCAGCAATGTGCCACAGCGGTATCGCAGGCAACTCGGGCCGGTCCACCATGCCGGAATGTCATCCACTCGCCTCGGCACCCTGCTGGGCGCCACAGTGCGTCAACAACGGCACCTACGCGAGCTGAACCAACGTCAGCTCGCCGAGATGGCCGGGGTCAGCCAGGCGGCAGTTGCCCGGGTCGAGAGCGGCAGCCGCGCTCCCAGCATCGCCATCCTCGAAACGTTGCTCGCCGCGATGGATATCCAGCTGACCGTCGGGGTCGAACCTCTCGACGCGCACCTCGACGCCCGGATCGACGACCTGGCCGCCCGACCGATCGATGAGCGGATCGATGAGCTGGATCTGGGTCGGTTGCTCGACCGGCTCCCCGATCTCCCGAAGGTGATCACCGGAAGCACTGCGGCGCTGTTGCAGGGCGCGCCGGTGCCGGTCGACGCGCTGGAGATCGCCCTGCGCTGGCAGGACTCGAAACCGTTCACAGGCTGGCTGGAGGCGAACTACGGCCAGCGGTGGAACGCCCGCTGGGGTGAATTCGGCGGGGTGTGGCTGGATCCTGAAGAACCGGGCGAGCACCGTTGGTCGACCCGCTACGGCGAGATCCGGGCCACGATGTGCGACGAGCTGCCCGCAACCATTGAGGTACGCCACGGCGGGCGGGGTTACCAGGTGGTGCCGCTGGTCGAGCTGGAGTTGACCGAACCGCGGGCCGCCGAGCTGCTACGCCGCTACCGGGCCCGACAGCTGGCCAGCTGAGATTGACCCACCGACCGGCAGCCGGGCGCACCTGCACGACCGGCCACACGAAACGGCACCGCCAGCCCGGCGCGGCCAGCCCAGCCCGGGCGCGGCGCGGCGCGGCCAGCCCAGCCCGGGCGCGGCCAGCACGGCGCTGCGGCACGGTGCTGCGGCGCGGTCAACTGGCGGCAGGCGCGGTCAGCTGGCGGTGCGCTCCCAGTCGATGGTGGGAAGGCCAGCGTCGGCTAGGGCCTTGTTAGCCGCGCTGAACGGGCGGCTGCCGAGGAAGCCACGGGGGTTCATCGGGCTGGGATGACCGGCCTCCAGCACGACGTGCTGCGGGTTGGTGACCAGGGCCGCCTTCTTACGGGCGTAGCCGCCCCAGAGCAGGAAGACCACCCGGTCCGTCGAGGCGTCCAGTGCACGGATGGTGGCGTCGGTGAACTCTTCCCAACCGGCGTTGGCGTGCGAGCCCGGTGTGGCCTGGCGCACGGTCAGCACCGCGTTGAGCAGCAGCACGCCCTGCGCGGCCCAACCTGCGAGGTTGCCGCCACTCGGCTTGGGCACGCCGACATCCTCGGCCAACTCCTTGAAGACGTTGCGCAGGGACGGGGGCACCGCCACCCCGTCGCGGACGCTGAAGCTGAGCCCGTGTGCCTGCCCGGCCCGGTGGTACGGGTCCTGCCCGAGGATCAACACGCGGGTGCTCTGCGGCGGGCAGAGCCGGTATGCCGAGAACAGGTCCTCCAGAGGCGGGAAGACGGTGTGTGTCGCGTACTCCCGGGTGACGAACTCGGCCAGCGCGGCGGTGCGGGCCGGATCGAGGTGGGGGGTGAGCACGGCACGCCACGGCTCCGGCAACAAGGCCAAAAGATCCAGGGCGGGAGCGTCGTCGGGCATCAGGAACCTCTTCCAGCGCGGGTCGGTCCCCCGCACTCTAGGCACCGCGTACGACAGCGGCCCGTCGGCCTAACCCAAGTCGGCGAGCCGCCTGGCCCAGTCGCCGCCCAACGGGTCCAGCTCGATGATCCGAGTGTCGTCGTCGCGGCGGTCGATGCGGACCCGCAGGTGCGCGTCGACCAACTGCTCCACCAGGCCCTCGCCCCACTCCACAACGGTCACCGACTCGTCCACCGAGGCGTCCAGGTCCAGATCGTCGATCTCGGCACGGGGGTCGCTGGCGTCGCCCAAGCGGTACGCGTCGGCGTGCACCAACGACACCTGGCCACCCCGTGCCGGGTCCGGCCGGTGCACCCGGGCGATCACGAACGTCGGTGAGGTGATGTCGCCAAGCACGCCAAGCCCGGCGCCGATGCCCTGGGTGAGTGCCGTCTTGCCCGCGCCCAGCGGCCCGGTCAACAGCACCAGGTCACCGGCGCGCAGCAGACCGGCCAGCCGGCGGCCGAACTCGCGGGTGTCCTCGACGGTCGGCAGTTTGACGACGTGACTCACCGGTCCTCCACGCTCTCCAGTGACTCGAGAAACCGCTCCAGCGCGGCGTTGACCTCGTCGGCGTGCTCCAGCATCACCACGTGCCCGCTGTCCTTGATCTTGACGAACTCGGCATGCGGCAACCGCCGGACGATCTCCTCCGAATGAGTCACCGGAGTGATCATGTCCTTGTCGCCGACGACCACCAGCACCGGGGCGTTCGCCAACGCGGCAAGTGCCGGGAATCGCGAGTGCGTGGCAATGGTCCGCAGGTAGCGGGTCACCGTGTCAGCCGACGTTCGGGAGTTCATCATTTCCACGTAGGACACCAACGCAGGGCTGGGCTTACGGGTGCCGAAGCCGTACTTGCGGGTGAGCAGCCAGGCCACGTTCGACGTGGACCTGCGGGCTCTGTCGATCACCTGGCCGCCGTACCGGGTGGCGTTGCTGGCCATGTACAGCACCGGGCCACCGACCCGGCCCAGCAGCGCCGGCGCGACAAGCTTGGTCTCCGCGATCAACCCGCCCGAGGTGGCCATCAGGACGGTGCCGACCACCCGGTCACCGAACAACTCCGGGAACAACTCGGCGAACGCCATGATGGTCATGCCGCCCATCGAGTGGCCGACAAGCACCAGCGGCCCGTCCGGGGCGGTGCGGTCGATCACCTGGCGCAGCGTCCGGCCCAGCACCGCGAGGTCGTACTCGCCGGTCTCCAACCGGCCGGACCGGCCGTGACCCGGCTGGTCGTACGCGACGATCCGGTAGTCGCCGCGGGCGGCGAGCATCTGGCGCTGGAAGTGGAATGTGCCCATGTCCAGGCAGAAGCCGTGCACGAGCACCACCGTGGGATGCCCGGGCACCGGGCGGGTCGGCTCGACCACCTCGACGTGGATGTCGGTGCCGTCCGGCAGCTCCAGCCGGAACGCCTCGTCGCACGGCTGCTCGTCGAACCTCTCGTGCGCGTAACGGTCGGCGGGGTCGGCCTTGAGCCGCCGCACCAGGGTGCGTTCGGTCGCGACACCGGCGGCCAGACCGGCCGCGGCGACACCCACCGCAGCGCCCAGCAGGCCGGCGACCCGGCCGGCGGCCGTCCGCGGACGAGGGATGCGGTAGCTCATGACGCCAACCCTGTTCGCGACTGCGGGGCTCGCAAACCCGGCTCACTCCTCGCGCTCACGGTCGTTCGCCGTCGTAGACGCGGGGCACCCGGGTGCTGCCGAACCGGGTGACGATCTCGTAGTTGATCGTGCCGGCCGCCTCGGCCCAGTCGTCGGCGGTCGGTGCGCCGTCCCTGCCGTCGCCGAACAACGTCGCGACGTCACCGTCGACCACCGGGTCGTCGCCACAGTCGATCACGAACTGGTCCATGCAGACCCGCCCGGAAATGGTCCGGCGTGCCCCGGCGAGCTGCACCGGCCCGGTGTTGGACGCGTGCCGGGGTACCCCGTCGGCGTAGCCGAGAGGCACCAGGGCCAGATTCGCGTCCGCGTCCGTGGTGTAGGTGTGCCCGTAGGAGACGCCGGTGCCGGCGGGCACCCGCTTGGTGAGCATCACCCGGGCGCGGGCGGTCATCGCCGGTCGCAGCCCGTACGTCTCGCCGGCCACCGGGGACAGGCCGTAGACGGCCAGTCCGGGGCGGACCAGGTCGAAGTGCGTGTCGGGGCGGGTCAGGGTGGCCGCCGAGTTGGCGAGGTGCCGCCAGCGGGGGCGCAGCCCGGCCTGCTCGACCATGGCCAGGCCCTCGTGGAAGACGGCCAACTGGCGGTCGGTGGTGGGGTGGCCGGGCATGTCCGCGTACACGAAATGGCTCCACACACCGACCACCTCGACCAGGCCGTCGGTCTGCGCCTTCGCGGCGGCGTCCAGCAGCTCCGGCCAGTCGGCGACGGTGGCGCCACCTCGGGAGAGCCCGGTGTCGATCTTCAGGTGCAGCCTGGCCGGACGCTCAGCGCGGCGGCTCGCCTCGATCATCTCGTCCAGTTGCGGCAGGCTGGCCGCGCTCAGGTCCACCCCCGCGCTGACCCCCTCGTGCAGAGGCAGACCGGGTGCGAGCAGCCAGGCCAACACCGGCGCGGTGATCCCGCCCCGGCGCAGCGTCAGCGCCTCGTCGAGGGTGCACACGCCGAGCCAGTCGGCGCCGGCGTCCAGGGCGGCACGGGCGGCCGGGAGCATGCCGTGGCCGTACCCGTCGCCCTTGACGACCGCCATCACCTCGGCGGTCGTGCCGGAGCGGAGCCGGCTCACGTTCTCGCGGATCGCGTCAAGGTCGACACGTACCTCGGCCTGCCACATGTACCCAGCCTACTTTCCGCGCTGATCACCGCGGGCGGCGACGCACGGCCCCGACCCGTCAACCCGACAGTCGACCCGAAACGGTCACGACCCGCTCAACTGGGCGATGACCGGGCGCAGGCCGGCCACCACGTCGGTCGCGGTCACCGGGCCACTCCGGGCCGCCTCCCGACCGGCCAGCCCGTGCAGGTACGCGGCCGCGGCTGCGGCCCGGTCCGCCGGCACCCCGGCCGCCAGGAACGAGCCGAGCAGGCCGGCCAGCACGTCACCAGTGCCGCCGGTGGCAAGCGCCGGGGTGCCGGTCGGGTTGACGTACGCCCGGCCGTCCGGCGTGCCGATCACCGTGCGGTCCCCCTTGAGCAGCACCACCGCGTTCATCCAGGCGGCCAGCCGCAGTGCGGCCCCGACCCGGTCGGCGCCGGGCTCCTCCCCACAGAGCCGGGTGAACTCCCTGTCGTGCGGAGTGACCACTATCGGCGCGTCCCGGCCGCGCAGCCGGTCGGCGAGGGAGCCGTCCACGAGCAGGGTCAGCGCGTCGGCGTCGAGCACCACAGGCACCGGTGCGGCCAGGACCGCCCGCAGCTCGGCTGCCGCGTCCTCGCCGGTGCCCAGCCCGGAGCCGCACACCCAGGCCTGCACCCGGCCGGCCCCGGCGACCCGACCGGTGGCGATCACCGAGGGGTGCTGGTGCAGCACCTCGCCCCGGGCGCCCCCGGCGTAGCGGACCAGGCCGGTCGGCCCCGCGAGGGCGCCGCCGACGGAGAGCACTGCCGCACCCGGGTACGTCGCCGAGCCGGTCGCCACCCCCACCACACCCCGGGTGTACTTCTCCGACGCCGCGCCCAGCTCCGGCCACCACTGCACGACGTCGGACCACTCGGTGACCTGCAGCGCCGGTGTGCCCCGCAGCCATGGCCGCAGCCCGATGTCGACAAGTTCCACCTGCCCGGCCAGCGCGGCTGCCGGCCCGACCACCAGGGCGGGCTTCAGCGCGCCGAACGTCACAGTCACGTCGGCGCGTACCGCTGTGGGCCGGTCGGACACGGCCGGCGGGACGTGCCCGGTGTCCACGGCCACCCCGCTCGGCACGTCCACGGCCAGTACTGTGGCCCGTCCGCCGTCGCGGCCGCGCAGCTCGTCGAGGCGCTGGACCATCCCGTCGGCGTTCGCCCGCAACCCGCCCGTACCCCCGATGCCGACGATGCCGTCGAGTACCAGGTCGACAGGGCCGCTCGGACGGTTGACCAGCCGACCACCAGCGGCCCGCAGCGCGGCCAGGCCCGCGGCGTGCGCCCGCCCCGGGGCGATCAGCAGGGCGGACACCTCGACGCCCCGGCGGGCCAGCCGCTCCCCGGCGTAGAGCGCGTCGCCACCGTTGTCGCCGGAGCCGACCAACAGCAGCACCCGTCCGCCGTACACCCCGCCCCGCTCGGCGAGCAGCAGCGCGGCCCGGCGGGCCAGCCCGGCGGCGGCGCGCTGCATAAGCGTGCCGCTCGGCAGCGTGCCCATCAGGCCCGCCTCGGCCGCCCGCACGTCGGCCACCCGCCACACCGGTCTCATGTCACCGTGCTCCGTCCGTTCACGGGTGGGCCGGCGCGGCCCACCCGGCCGATGCCGACGATCACCACTTCACCCTACCGGCGGCGGGGGCCGCAGATTAGCCGTCGGGCACGCGGTGGGCAACGCCTGTGGACACCCCTGGGGTACGCCGTCAGCCGGCTGTCCACAGGGCACCTCGCCGCCCTCCGACCAGGCCTAGCGTCAGCGCGTCGATGCCGATCGTCCACGGGGGTGGGGTCATGACCGAGGAGCCGTTCGCCGTCCAGCCGCAGGAGTTGCGGGCCGTGGCCGGCGCGCTCGACGACGAGGCGTACCGGTTGGTGCTGGGTCTGGCCCGGGTGCCCGGCCTGCTGGTGCCGGCGGAAGGCTGGCGGGCCGCCACGGCGCTGGCCGGGCTGGAGGCGGCCGGGCACTCCTGGTTCTGTCGGCTGGGCGCCCAGGTGGCGGCGACCTCGGGTGGGGTGCGGGCGTCGGCCGAGGCGTACGAGACGGTGGACGACCGGGCTGCCGGCCGGTTCACTGGCCTGCCCCGGTGACCGGCGTCGGCTACCGGCAGCTCTGGGCCGCCGACCCGGGCGGGTGGCGGGCCGCCGGGGCGGCCTGGGCCGGGTTGACCGGGCCGGTGCAGCAGCGCGTCGACGGCCTGGGAGCGACCGCCGGACGGTTGCGGGGCGGCTGGTCGGGTGCGGCGGCCACCGCTGCCGGTTCCCGCCTCAACGGTCTCCGCGACGAGCTGACATCTGTCGCGCCCGCGCTGATCGAGGCCGATCAGGTGCTGGCCGAGCTGGCCGGGCGGCTGACGGTGGCGAAGGCCCGGCTCGCCGAGGCGGTCAGACTGGCCGACGCAGCCGGTCTGGTGGTGGACCGGACGGGCGCGGTGCGGGCCGATCCGTCCCGGGCCGCGCCGACCGAGCGGGCCGGCGTCGCGGCGGCCGGGGCCACGGCGGCGCTGCGGGACGCGCTCGACCGGGCCGGCGCTGCGGACCGGCTGGCCGCCGACCGGCTGGACGAGCTGGCGCGGGCCGCCGGATCCGGTTGGGTGTCCCCGCCGCCGCCCAGCCGGCCCGGTCCCGGTGCCTCGCCGGCCCTGGTGCGCGCCTGGTGGGCCGGGTTGACCCCGGCTCAGCGACGGTGGCTGGTGGTGCGCGAGCCAGCTCTGGTCGGCCGGCTTGACGGGTTACCGGTGTCCGCCCGGGACCAGGCCAACCGGCTGTTGCTCGGGTCCAGGCGTGCGGAGTTGCTCGCCGAGCGGCGGCGGCTGCTGCTGGCGCGGGTGCCTCCCGGGCCGATCGCGTCGGCGCGGCTGCGGGCGGTGGCGGCCCGGCTGGCCGGCCTGGACGCGCTTGTCGAGCGCCTGACGGCATCCGGGGAGCCGCGGGCGTACCTGCTGGGGCTGGACCCCGCAGGCGACGGCCGGGTGGTGGTGGCGCTCGGCGACCCGGACCAGGCCGACCGGGTGTTGACGTACGTGCCGGGGACGGGCTCCGGTCTGGACGACGCCCCCGGCGAGCTGGGTCGCGCGGGGCGGGTGCTGGACCGGTGCGCGGCACTCGCGCCGGGTGAGCGCAGCGCAGCCGTGCTCTGGCTCGATTACGACGCGCCCGATTTCCTCACCGACGCGGCGTCGGCCGGCCCGGCCCGGGATGCCGGCTCGGCGCTGCACCGCTTCCAGGAAGGGCTACGCGCCAGCCACGAGGGGCCGCCGGCCCGGCAGACCGTGCTCGGGCACAGCTACGGGTCGCTGGTGGTGGGGATGGCCGCCCGGGAGCACGGGTTGGCCGCCGACGCGCTGGTGTTCGTCGGCTCGCCCGGGGTCGGTGCGGCACACGCCGGCGAGTTGGGCGTACCGGCCCGGCAGGTGTGGGCCAGCCAGGCCCCCGACGACGTGATCCGCCTGGCCCAGCCGGTGGACGAGTTCGGCCGGCGGGCACTCCTGGGGTCGGCGCCGCTCGCCGCCGTTCTGGGCTGGCCCGACCGCACCGGTCACGAGCTGTGGTTCGGTCACGACCCGGCCGATCCCGGGTTCGGCGGTCGGGTCTTCCGCAGCGGGCGAGGCGGGCACTCCGGTTACTGGGACCCGGGCAACCCCGCACTGGACGGGATGGCCCGGGTCGTGCTGGGCCGCTGAGGGCTACTCGACGGTGACCGACTTGGCCAGGTTGCGGGGCTGGTCCACGTCGTGCCCCCGGGCGGCGGCGATCTCGGCGGCGAGCACCTGCAACGGGACCGTGGTGACAAGCGGCGCCAACAGGGTCGGCGTACGCGGCACGTAGATCAGGTGGTCGGCGTACCGGACGACTGCCTCATCGCCCTCCTCGGCGATCACGATGGTGCGGGCGCCGCGCGCGCGTACCTCCTGGATGTTGGAGACGACCTTGTCGTGCAGCATGCCCCTGCCGACCGGCGAGGGCACCACGCAGATCACCGGGGTGCCCTTGTCGATCAGAGCGATCGGGCCGTGCTTGAGTTCGCCGGCGGCGAAGCCCTCGGCGTGCATGTACGCAAGCTCCTTGAGCTTCAGCGCGCCCTCCAGGGCCACCGGGTAGCCGACGTGCCGGCCGATGAACAGGATGGTGGGCTCGGACTTCAGCTCGCGGGCCAACTCGCGGACGGGCTCGATCCGGGCTAGCAGCTCGCGCAGCTTGCCCGGCATCTCCTGCAGCTGGGCCACGACCGCGCCGACCTCGTCGGCGAACTTGATGCCGCGTACCTGGGCCAGGTGCAGCCCGATCAGATAGCAGGCGACAAGCTGGGTGAGGAACGCCTTTGTGGAGGCGACGGCGATCTCCGGCCCACCGTGGGTGTAGAGCACGGCGTCGGACTCGCGCGGGATCGTCGAGCCGTTGGTGTTGCAGATCGCCAGCACCCGGGCCTTCTGCTCCTTGGCGTGCCGCAGCGCCATCAGGGTGTCCATCGTCTCGCCGGACTGTGAGATCACCACGATCAGCGTGGACCGGTCGAGCACCGGGTCGCGGTAGCGGAACTCGCTGGCCAGCTCCACCTCGCACGGGATCCTGGTCCAGTGCTCGATGGCGTACTTCGCGACCATCCCGGAGTGGTACGCCGTGCCGCAGGCCACGATGAAGATCTTGTCGACGTCCCGCAGATCCTGGTCGCTGAGGCGGACCTCGTCCAGGGCGATCTCACCGGTCTCGGTGAGCCGGCCGAGCAGCGTGTCGGCGATGGCCTGCGGCTGCTCCTCGATCTCCTTGAGCATGAACCAGTCGTAACCGCCCTTCTCGGCGGCCGACGAGTCCCAGTCGATGTGGAAGTCCTTACCGCTTGCGGGCTGACCGTCGAAGTCGGTGATCTCGATGCTGTCGCCGGTGATCAGGACAATCTGGTCCTGGCCCAGCTCCACCGCGTCCCGCGTGTGCTCGATGAACGCGGCCACGTCACTGGCCAGGTAGTTCTCCCCGTCGCCCCGGCCCACCACCAGCGGCGAGTTGCGCCGGGCACCGACGACCGCACCGGGCACCGCAGCGTCGACCGCCAGCAGCGTGAAGGCGCCCTCCAGCCGCTGGCAGACCACCCGCATGCCGGCGGCGAGCAGTTGCGGGCTGTCCGGCTGACCGGCGGCCCGCAGGTCGGCCAGCGCGGCGGAGAGCAGATGCGCGGCGCACTCGGTGTCGGTGTCGCTTGTGAACTGGACGCCGTCGTCCTCCAGCTCCGCGCGAAGCTTGGCGAAGTTTTCGATGATGCCGTTGTGGATGACCGCGACCCGGCCGTCGGGGGCGACGTGCGGGTGGGCGTTGCGGTCGGTGGGACCGCCGTGGGTGGCCCAGCGGGTGTGCCCGATGCCTGTGGTGCCGTCACCGATGCCCAACGGGCTGGCCGCGCAGGAGGTCGGGTCGTCGGCGGCCCGCTCGGAGAGCACCTTCTCCAGGTTGGCGAGCTTGCCGGCCTTCTTCTCGGCCAGCAGCTGACCGTCACAGACGATCGCGACGCCCGCCGAGTCGTAGCCGCGGTATTCCAGCCGCCGCAGCCCATCGAGCACGATGCCCAGTGCGGGGCGCGCGCCCGCGTATCCCACGATTCCACACATGGCCCGCAGCCTAACCCAGTTTCGCTCACCATGGGTGCTCGAAAGTCGGCCTATCAATCACGGAATCTGAGCGATCAGCGGGTAGAGCGACCAGACCGGACAACCCGAGCCACTCAAATACAAGAGCCAAGCCACCCACAGCTCACAACCAGTACCCCTTCCCACTCACCTCACCCACCCCGCTCCAGCCCGACCCAGCCCCAGCCCCAGCCCCAGCCCCAGCGATCATGCAGTTCGTGCCGCCCTTATGAGTGGAATGACCGCTATGCCGAGGCAGCAAGTGCAAGATCGCGCAGGAGGAAGGCCGGAACCGCCGTCCCCACAAGCCCACCCCGTCGATCATGGAGTTGTGGTGCCCAGGAAGTGGTGTTATGTCGCTTTCGCCTACCACCACAACTCCATGATCGACGGGAGGGCGGGATCGGAGCGAAGCTAGGCGGGCCGTGGACAGGGCCGGGGGAGGAGCTAGGCGGGACCGGGCGGCGCTAGGCGGGACCGGGTGGAGGTGGGGGGGGCCGGGGCCGGGCCGGGGGGGGAGC
>NZ_LGEB01000089.1:0-11106 GCF_001279555.1 Micromonospora sp. NRRL B-16802
GTTGGAGGCGGTGTGGTGGGGGGAGGCGTGGTCGGCGGTGGCGTGGTGGGCGGTGGCGTGGTGGGGGGAGGCGTCGTCGGCGGCGGCGTGGTGGGCGGTGGCGTCGTGCCGCCGTCGAGGGTCAGCTTCCAGCCTTCGAACATGCCTTCATAGTCGGCGACGTTCTCGACCCGCAGTTTCCAGGTGCCGGCTGTGGGCTTGCTCGACAGATCGGTGATGAAGGTTTCGCGGACGTTCGCTCGGTACGACCCCACGTAGGCATCCTTGAGCAGGATTGCCTGCCCGTCCGGCGCGATGAGGGAGACTCGAAGGTCTCGGCCGTACTGGTGACGGATGTTGGGCTCGATGTAGCTCTTGGTCGACGGCGCCAGGCCGCAGGCGGCCACGCTGATTGACGATTCGACAGTGCCGGCGGCCGGTATCCGCAGGTTGGTGGTGGTGCGGCCACCACATGCTGGTACCGGCAGGTCGGCGCCCGCGAGGTTGATCCGCCACGAGTCGAGGAACCCGGTGCCCGAGTGCAGGAGGTCGTTGAGCCACAGCATCCAGGTGCCATTCGCGGTCTCAGACGACAGGTCGTGGGTGAAGGTGTAGTCGATGTCGTCGCTGTCGCCGCCGGTGCGGTCCAGCAGGTAATACCAGGTGCCGTCGGGTGAGAGCAGCCTTATGTCGAGGTCACCGATGCCAGAATGGTCGATGTGCAGCTCGATGGTGCTGTTGCGAGCGGCGGCGCCGGGACAGTCGGTGATCGTGATGGGGACCAGAGGGCTATCGCCCTGGGTGATCGCCGTGTCGGTGCCGTTCGAGCCGACGCAGCCGGCCGGGTCGTTAACGTGTAGCTGGAATGCCGTCGCGCGGGTCGCACCCGTTCCGGTGCCAATCACTGTGATGGTGTAGTCGCCGGCCATGGTTGTCGACGCTGTGTTGATGGTGAGAGTCGTGCTGCCGTTGGAAGAGACGCTCGCGGGCTGGAACGTGGCGGTGGCGCCGTCGGGTAGGCCGCGGGCCACCAGGGAGACCGGTTGTGTCGTGCCGTTTGTGACGGTCGCAGTGATGGTGGTGGAGATGGTGCCGCCGGCGGTGACGGTAACGTTGGCGGGGGTGGCGGTCATTGCGAAGTCGTTGGCCGGGGTGGTGGCGCTGACGTGGAGCAGCCGGTTCGGCGAGCCGACGCCCGGATTGGTCACCACGCCGGGGGTGCTGTCGGCCAGGAGTGCCTGGGTCACCTGCGCCGGGGTGTAGGTGGGGTTGTTTGCCAGGATCAACGCCGCCGCTCCGGTGACGTGCGGGGTGGCCATCGAGGTTCCGGAGGCGGTGCGGGTGGCGGTGTTGCTGCCGATGTAGGCAGAGGTGATGTCGGCGCCCGGCGCGAACAGGTCCACGCACGTACCGATGTTGGAAAACGATGCGCGGGCGTCGGCGGCGTCGGTGGCGGCGACGGTGATCGCCTCCGGGACGGAGGCCGGGGTGTAGGAACACGCGTCGGCGCCGCTCTCGTTGCCCGCGGCCACCACGTAGGTGACGCCGTCTGCGATCGACCGCCGCACGGCGTCGACCATTGGCGCGTACGGCGGGCCGCCGAGGCTCATGTTCGCCACGGCCAACTCACCCGGATCATGGTCGCCGGTCACCCAGTCGACGCCGGCAAGAACGTTCGAGGTGGTGCCGCGGCCGTCGCAGTTGAAGACGCGTACGGCCACCAGTTGGACGTTCTTGGCCACACCGTAGGTGGTGCCGCCGACCGTGCCGGCGACGTGGGTGCCGTGCCCCATACAGTCGATGGCGTCGGCGTCGTTGTCGATGAAGTCCCAGCCGGACACCGCCCGCCCGGCGAACTCGGTGTGGGTCAGGTTGATCCCGGAGTCGATGACGTACGCCCGCACGCCCGGTGACACGCGAGGATAGGTGAACGAGTTGTCCAGCGGCAACGCGCGCTGGTCGATCCGGTCCAGGCCCCAGGACGGTGTCGGGCTCTGCACGCCTGCCACGTACACCGTGTGGTTCTGCGTCACGGAGGCGACGGCCGGATGGGCGGCGAGGCGACGGGCGCCGCGCTCGGAGAGTCGGGCCTCGAAGCCGCGCAGGGCGTGCCGGTAGACCCGGCCGACGCCGCCGCCCTGCTGTGCGGCGAGGTCACGGGCGGTGGTGTCCACGGCGGTGGCTCTGACGGCGGAGTCCCGCAACACGACGATGTAGGAGCCGGCCACGGCGGTCGGGCCGCCTGTGGCGAGGATGTCACCTTCGGCCGGGGCGGCCATCACGGACACGGTGCTCGCCGCAAGAGCCAGCACGGTTGCTGCGGCCGCGATGCCGGACCGGAGCAGGGCGGGCCTGCGTGGTCCCGTCGGTGTCATGAGTACCTCCCTGTCGAGAGCGACGCGCCCGGGACCGGCCGGCCCCGTCGAGCACGTCATCCGACAGGGCGGGCGGATCTCCGGGCAGCCGTACCGCCAACATCATGAACACACGACTACTCCCAATGCCAGAGATGAACGTCGAATTTTTGACTCAGCAACAAAAATCTCCGTGCGTCGCAAGGCCCCGAGGTGGCCCGCCTCGAATCCAAGGGCAGGAGGGCCGCTCTCGGCCCGCTCAACCCCGGGGAGGACGGCCGGCGAACCCGCGACCGGCAGTGCAAACCTGATGGCGCGTGGCCAAACGGCTCTGGCACCCTGCCGAACATGCCCGACACCACCTCCTCGCCGCGCAGCCTGCCTGAGCTGCGGGCGTTCGCCGCTGCGGGCGGGCGGGTCAAGTACCTGTTCTTCTGGGGGCACCAGCCCCAACCGGACGGCAGCGTCGGACCGGGTTGCCTGAGCCAATGGTGGCCGGCCCCGTTCGTCGTGGACGGGATCCTGTACGCCACCGCCGAGCACTACATGATGATCGGCAAGGCTCGCCTGTTCGGCGACGAAGCGATCGCCGCGCAAATGCTCACGGCGCCGCACCCGGGCGCGGTTAAGGCCCTGGGCCGGCAGGTCCGCGACTTCGACCAGGCCACCTGGGATGCGTACAGCTTCGACCTGGTCGCCGCCGGCAACGTGGCCAAGTTCAGCCAGCACCCTGACCTCGGGCGGTACCTGTCCCGCACGGGCAATCGGGTACTGGTGGAAGCCAGCCCGATGGATCGGGTCTGGGGCATCGGTCTTTCCGCGACGGACCCACGCGCCCACGATCCGGCCCAATGGCGCGGCCGCAACCTCCTCGGGTTCGCGCTGATGCACGCCCGCGCGCAGCTCGCCACCGCATGAACCTCAGGATCCGCGTACATCAGGGACGGCTCGGCGCCGATCAGTACCGCCTCGTCCGCCGGCCGAACCGGTGACCGGCGCGGTGCTGATCGACAACAATCCCTGGTTCGTCTTGGAACTCAACGCCGAGGCCGCGTTCACCATCACGGGCCTGTGGATGCTGGCAGCCCGGTCGCGCCGCACACTGATCCATCTGCCGCTACGGGCAAGCCGCCACCGGAGCCCTCCCTCGCCACCGTGCCCGTCGGTGAGCTCGATCTGGTACTCAGTCACTACGACCTGCAGTTCGCCCCGAATCGGTGGAAGCAGCTACGCCACCGCCTGGGAGCCGGGGCTCCGCACACCATCTCCTGGAACCTGAACGACGTTCCCGCCTGGGACGAGGTCCACGAACTCAATCGCCAAGCCCGTCGGCGTTCCTTTAACAGGGACAGGTTCCACCAACGCCTGCACGCTCACACCCTGTTCATGGCCGGCAACGCGGTCGCGTTCCGGCGCACAGCCCGGTACGTCCTCGACATGGCGCTTCAGCGACCCGTGCGGCGGAAGGGATGGCGGCGGTTTCCGGCGGAGCATCGGGGCGCGTACCTGGTGGATGTGGCGCGGGCCTACCTGCGCGTGGGTGATGTGCGTGCGGCGGCGCGGGCGTTGGTGGACGCGGACAGTGTCGCGCCGGCTGAGGCTCGGTGCCGGCCGTGGCGCGTACTGAAACTACCTCAATCGTCATCAGACTCAGGCGGACGCCAGCTTCCGAGTGACCCGCCCGGACTACGTCGCTTCAGGTGCTTGACCTGTCAATTTTCCGCCGGTAGGTTAAATTCGCAACGATAAGCATCTATCTGTGAAAGGGTGAACCGTGCTGTTGAAATCCATCGCCATCGCCATCGCCGCGTCCGTCGCAGGCCTGCTGGCCACCGCCCCCGCCGCCTCGGCGGCAGCACCCGGAGTGTCGATACAAGGCTGGGGGTCCGGGAACTGCCCGCAGGGCATGCTCTGCATCTGGCCCAACTGGAATCACCCGCCGCAGGGTCCCGTCGAGACGCCGTCTCTGACGACCAACAGCGAGTGGACCGGCAGCATCCAGGGATTCAACTTCTACAACGGCACAGGCCGCGACGCCGTGATATCCGGGTTCACTTTCGGCTCGTCGATTCCCTTCAAGAACTGCGCTCCTGCCGGCGGGACCGGGGGCGACCTGTATATACCGGTCAACGTGACGAAGGTGACTTGGCAGCTGACCCCCTGCTGATCCTCCACTGGGCCTTTCCGAGTAAGCGGCACGGTCGCCCTGGTGTCCCAGCTACGGGGATCACCGTCAGAACAGGCCACGGGAGTAGCCGCTGGTCGAGCCTTGCGCCGCCACGGTCAGGGCGTTGAGCTGCGACTGCGCCGTCGCCTTCGACGGGATCCCGGGAGGTGCGGCCGAGGCGGGCTGCCCGCTGATGCCGACGTGTGGATCTCGGGTTTACGGCGCGCTGGCGGACGCGCGGCCCCGGACCGGTGGGGGCCCAGGACCGTGCGCGGCGGAGCCGCCGATGCCTACCCGTTGCAGGGCCGCGACGAGTGGCTCCTGCTTCTTTCCGCCACCCGGCGCGAGCCCCCGTGACGCGGGTGCCGGACCGTCACTTCTTGCGGACGTTCGGCTTTTGTCCGGCCACGTACGTCATCCAGGACGGACGCTGGCTGCTGCCGCCCCTGTTACGGGGCTGACGCTCGCGCTCCTGCGGTTCGACCGCCGTATACGAGGCTGCCGCCGCTACGGAGGTGTTGTTGCCGCTGGACGCCTGCGAGCCGGTGGGACCAGACGGTGGCGTGGTGGGAAGGTCCGGAGCCGCACTCGAGCTGCCGTAATTGCCGTAGCTCATGCCGCTGACGACTGGCCCTGGAGCGACGTTGTGCACCGGCGCGGGAGTCACGGCGTACGGCAATGCGGGCGCCGTGGAGACGTAGGGCATCGGAGGCTCCGTAGCGGCGAACTCTCCCTCCGCGTAGTCCAGCGGTTGATCGCCGTAGCTGTACGGGCGCGGGCCGATGGTCAGGCCGTCCATTTGCTCGTCGAGCGAGCGCGTGGGCGAGGAGTTCGTCGTCTGACCCGGTGCTGGCCTCGGGTATACACCCGACGGAATGGACGGATCGCTGAGGTCGGGCATGCGGGTCATGTCGTAGGCGGTGACGAACTGCTTCTCAGCGTCCGATACCCGGTCACGCCAGCTGTTGCGGGAGTGGTGGAGCAGGTTTCCGCCGACTTGCCAGTTCGAGGCTCCGCTGACCTGGCCCGGGCCGGTATACGCCTCGTTTACCGGAACCGTCGTGTCGGCGAGGGTCTTCGGCGCCACGCTGTAACTCAAGGGGTTGCCCGGCGTATACCCGGACTGCGCCGGCGGCGCGTAATTCTGGATGTACGCCTCGGCGATCGCATGCATGATGGTGCCGCCGATGAGCTGCTGCCGCCTGTCGTTGTGCTCGCGGTGATCGAGCCAGTGCGCGGTGGGGAAGTCGTTGTTGTTCGGGTCGATTGCCTCGAGAGCGAAGGGCTCATTGGCGCGCAGGCGGATGTTGCCGGCGTCCAGGTCCTTCTGCACGACGCTGTGAGCGTAGCCCAGCTGGTTGGCGGTGACCTCGGCGAAGAACGCGCGCCCTCGGCTGCCCTTGGACCCCATGACGAAGGCGTCCAGATGAGGGGCTGAGACGTGGCCAGGCTGCGCGTGGTCGAATCGGTGCGGGCTCGACTCGCCTGGCACGTGGCTGATCCGTCGGTGGACGAAGTTGGGCAGCAGGATGCCTGTGGATTTCTTGATGTGCAGGTCTGCCTGGATGCCTCGGGGGCCGATGACGCGGTTGATCGCGCTGTTGAGGAAGGCGTTGTCGCTGCGGCGCTGCGGTGCGCCGGGGATCACGTCCGCGCCGAGGTCGAAGTAGACCATCTTTTCGGCGAAATCCTTGTGGCCGCTGCTCAGGATGCCGGTCGCGGCGATGTCCTTCACCGCGCTGTAGTTTCTGTTCTCCATATGCATCCGCACGTAGCCCGCAAACCAGCTGGCGTCGTAGCTGGAACCCACTGCCGCCATCTCCCGGCCGGCCAGCTCAGCGACGCGCGTGCTCACCCGCATGGTGTCGATGTCGAGCTTCTCCGCCTCGGCGAGTGCCTCGGACCAGTCCTTGGAGATGCCGGGTCGCATCTGGTCCTTACCGTCGCGGTACCAGATGGTCCGCGGCTCATACATGAAGTGCAGATCGTAGTGGCTGCCGAAGTTCTTCTGCAGGTTCTTGTAGCCCTCCTTGCCCCACTCGGGCGGCGCGTCCCCAGCCCAGATGAAGAAGAGATCGTGTTTGGGCATCCGCTGCTCCTTACCGTGGTGGTCCCGTCTCAACGGGGGTACACCAGAGCAGGTTCACCAAAGTGGGCTGCGTCACATGGCGCGTCACGTGTTTGGCGTGCGATCAGCGACGACGACTCGTGGCTTCGCCGTCCACACCGGACCCACTCGTAGCCGCGCTGCCCGTAACCCGCGGCCGCAGACCGGTTCGGCTTCGGCCTCGGCGGACTCAGTCGTCGCGCAGCACACTCCTCCGCTCGACTTCGCCGTCTCGAAGGATCGCGCGACGGCTGCCTCCCATCTGCGCAATTAGTCCATCACGGGCAAGTCGCACACCACCTCCACGGAGTCAACCCGTGACCCGATGCATGGCAGTTATTAATATCGATATAGATCGTCGCTTAACTGTTCCCGGCGAGCCGATGTTGACCCCTTGACGAGGGGCTTCTGCCGCAGTCTAATTTGGTGTCCATATAGGGGAGGCCGACTTGCGGGAGAGTTCCAGTTCGCCGTTCCGACGTTCATGCGTCGGCCCGCGCGGCAGTCGGGATCCCGAACAAAGCCAACAACATTCGCTGCTTGATAAAGGCGGCAGGATTGCGCCCCCGCCCGCTGGAGATCGACCCTTCGGAAGGAATCGGAGATGAGTATGAGTTTCTTGAGTCGGCGGGATTTACTGCGTCGAGTGGGAGGCACCTTTATTGCCGGCGCAGGCATCGCCTTGTTTCCGGCCGGGTTCGCCTCGGCATCGCCCAAGGCCGGCCTGACATCAACCCCCGGCAGTACAGCCGGCGGACCGGCGTATCCGGGAGACCCCGGTTTTGTCGCCAGGACGCCGGGGGAACTGGGTGCTGCCAAAGCCAGTTGGGAGACGCCGGAGTATGGCTACTACACCGGCCACAATCCTGCCAACCCTGGCACAGCGATCGACTCCCCATGGCAGCTCGTCGCGGTAAACGCGTCCACCGCCTTCGCCCTCGGGTACCGCGGGCAGGGCGTCGCGCTGGGCATGATGGACTCGGGCTACCGGCCTACCCACGAAGGATTCCAGACCGGGTTGATCGTTCCGGTGAGAGCGGAGGGTATCTACGGCACCTCCGGCTTCGGGTACCGGAACTCAGCAACCCCGGCGAACCCGTTTGTTGCGGGCCAGCGCTTCACTGTGGCCGGTGACCAGCCGAGGACAAGTGACTGGAGTCACGGGACCGGCATGCTTGGCGTCACCTCTGGCATTCGCGATGGCAAACAGCAGCACGGCATCGCTTTTGGCTCGACGATGTACGTCGCCATGACCGGCGGTTCCGACACCCAGTCCCACGGTCCCTTCCACGATTACGTGTACTGGCGCACGGCGAACCAGGCACTGGTCGACGCGGGCGCCCAGGTCATCAACAGCAGTTGGGGCTCTTATGTCCAGACACTTGACAGGAGCCGCTTTGACGGCCTGGGTAACGACCTTGGGGTCGGTGGAAACCTCGCCAACGCTTACCAACTGCGCGGCAAAGACAGCGCCAGCGCCACGGCGATGGCGATCATCCTCCCCAACGAGCACCTGAAGGATCTGGAGTACCAGTTCTTCCTCTTCAAGAAGAGCTATTCGGAAGACGGTATTCAGTACAACCCGAACCACCCCGGACGCTCCTTCATGGATGCCATCTGGGACGCCATCAAGGACAGCGGCACCGTAAACGTCCGGTCGGCCGGCAACAACGACTGGAGCAACCCGTTCTTCCGCCCGGCGTACCCCTTCTTCAATCCCGCGGCGGAAGCGCAGTGGGTATGCGTCGGCGGGGTGCAGCCTCCCACCGCGGACAACCCCGAATACACGAAGCAGTTCGGGTACAACGAGGCGGGGCTCGCCAAATGGTGGACCGTGTCCACCCCGTCGAACAGTGTTCGGACCACGAACAGCGGTGGCGACACCAACTATTCGAACTCGAGCGGAACGTCTCCGGCGACGCCCGTTGCGACTGCGGTGATGGGGGTTCTGCTCTCCCGCTATCCGAACATGGACGCCAAGCAGGTCCGTGATCTGATGTTCACCACGGCGAACAACAAGATGTCCGACGGGGTGCGGTTCCTCGGCACCGGGCAGACCTCCCCCTCCGGGGCATCCATCGCGTGGACCGCTCCCGACGGAGTTCCGGACGCGCGCTGGGGCTGGGGCATCCCCAATCTGGACAAGGGCATGTACGGCCCCGGCCAGTTCCTGCGCCCCATGACCTACAACATGGACAAGGCGCCCCTGGACGTCTGGTCGAACGACATCAGCCAGATCGCGATCAAGGCAAGGGAGCGGGAGGATCGGGAGTGGCTGGCGGCCTACAAGAAGCAGGGCACTGCCTTCGCCGGTGAATTCAGCCCCAACGTACTGAGCCCGGACGGCACGCTCAGCGAGAACGCCTTCATGCTTCAGGGCATTTTGGCTGATCCTTACGTCCAAGCCATCACCAACGGCCGCCCGGAACTGTACGACAAGATCAGCTATGGGGACGCTACCAACTGGCGCAAGGAATGGATGGACGCGCGCGCGGCCTACATTCAGAACAACATCGACAACAACCTCTACACGGCGTCTCTGACCAAGCAGGGCTCCGGGATGCTGATCATGTCGGGCCGCGCCACCTACGAGGGCGGCACGACGGTTGAAGGCGGCAAGCTTTCGATCGCCGGCTCGCACGCGAGCTCGGTCGCCGTGAAGGGCGGCACGCTCGGCGGCAGCGGTTTCGTGGGAGGCAGCATCCGCGTCACCAGCGGCGTGCTGCAGCCCGGCCTGTCGGCCGCGGAAGCGGCGTCCGCTCTGTCCGTCAGTCTCACCGATGTCGCACAGGGCAACGTCCTGAAGGTCGGCGGCGACGTGACCATCAGCCGAGCGGGTCGCGTCGCCATCACCATTTCCGGCGACCGTGACTACACGAGCGTGCGGGCCACGGGTGCCCTGGTGCTGGACGGCGAACTCACCCTCGACGTTCGCGCGCCCATCACTCCGGGCACGGTTCTGACGATCATGAGCGGGGCCTCGATCAAGGGCAACTTCCACTCCATGCCGGAACGGCGGGTCCTGAACGTGGGCGGCCACATGTTCCGGGTGTCCTACAAGGGCGGCGCCATGACGCTGACCGCCGAGCGGACGCTGCCGAAGGCACGGTCCGGCAACGCCTAGCCACACGTGGCCTGGTCAGCCAGGCTCAGGTTCGCCTGAGCCTGGCTGGCCAGGCCCTTGCCCGACCTGGCCGCGTTGACGAAGCTGCCACCACTGAGCAAGCGCAAGTGGCTCGCGCCCTTCTGGGCTTGACCCGTTTCGACGGACAGGGTCGATGTGTTGATCTTAGTCAGGCTGCCTGGACCGGGTCTGCTGCACCGATAGGTGACATCTGAGATGGCTTGCCCTGACGGCGAGTTGGAAGGATGTCGCTGTGCCCAAGCCCTACCCCCGAGAGTTCCGCGATGACGTCGTGCGTGTGGCTCGTGACCGCGAGCCAGGCGTGACCGTCGAGCAGATCGCCAAGGACTTCGGAGTCCACCCGATGACCTTGTTCAAGTGGCTGCGCCAAGCCGACATCGACGCCGGCGCCACCCCCGCGACGACCGGCACCGAGTCGGCCGAGCTGCGCGAGGCCCGCAAGCGGATCCGGTTGTTGGAGCAGGAGAACGAGGTTCTGCGCCGGGCGGCGGCGTACTTGTCGCAGGCGCATCTGCCGGGAAAAGGCTCTACCCGCTCGTGAGCGAGCTGGCCGCCGACGGAATCCCCGTCGCGGTGACGTGCCGGGTATTGAACATCGCTGGAGCAGGAGGTCGACAAGGCCGGCGGTCCGCGCCTGGGTGAGGTCGTGCATCGAGCCTGGCCGAGTCTCGCCGCAGAACAACAGCCGACCAGCCGGATCGCAGATCACCAGCGCTTTCATCGTGTTCAGCCGGGCCTTGCCAGATACGAACCGGTCCCTACCCGCCCGCCCCTCGACCGGGCGGCGGACCCGCACCTCGGTGGCGTCCATCAACGCTCGCGGGTGCTGACCCAGGTATCCGACCACGTCGGCGAGAGTGCGCAGCCGGACGCCGTTATGCACCCGGCAACCCCGCTCGGCCAGCAGCGGCCGCACTTCGGCGATGCTGCGGGAGACCGTCGAACGGTGCACTCCGAACCAGGCTGCCACCACGTCATGGGTCAACCCGTGCCGCAGGTGCACCAGCGTGGCCAGCAGCCGGTCGGCGAACCCGAATCGGTGCTTCGCACCCGCGCCGACGCGGCGACGGCGCGTTCGCGTCGTGAGCCGATCACGGTGGCGGGCCTGCCACCGTGGTCCCAGTTCCGCGACCAGGCCCGCTATCACCTGCCGGGACAGACCTGTCATCCGAGGGTTCATCATGATCGCAGCACCAACCATGACGCCAACAACGATCATCGATGCTCAAGGACTCGCAACCGTGCACGAGGTCGTTAGTGCCTCGTCATGCGGCCTTGAACGGGTAATCGGGATGGCGGATCTTGGAGTTGATCGCGTATCCGGTTTTGGGTTGGGCGTGTTGGTTGCGCCAGC
>NZ_LGEB01000090.1:0-8527 GCF_001279555.1 Micromonospora sp. NRRL B-16802
CCCTGCGCCGAGCGGGCCAGGCGATGCATCCCCGCGAGGGGGTGGCCTGCGGCCGGTGGTACTGCGACCGTCAGGGTATGTAACCCGGCCGGGGCCGCCACGATTCCGGCCCCAGGATGCGACCGGTCACACCCCACACCACCCAGGACCGGACATACCGCCCAGGATGACACGGCCCGGTCGGGTCAGACTGGCCGTTGCGGCGATGATCCACTCGATATCAAGGGAACCGGGGTATCCGCCGCATCGGGACACCCCGACATCAATGATCTCGAGTCGATCAAGGGCGCAGCAAGAGGCGAGAGACGGCGGACCACGGACCGGGTGGGGCCTCCGTGCCCGGCCCAGGGGATCAAGCCTGACCGCCCGGAGCCGGGCACGGTGGCCCCACCCCGGTCGCGACTACCCGCAACATGCCCGGCCACCTCGGCGGACCGCCCAAGACCGCGAGCCGGGCACGGTGCCCCCCAGCCGCGACGCACCCCGCCATCTCGGGCAGCCACTACGCGGGAGTCATTCCGGGGCGATAGTTGCGCGGTGAGCGACACCCGGACTGGCGGGGCGTTACCCTGACAGCATGCAGGCCGTCTCCCCCACCGCGACCGACGTGGCCTTCCTGGCCCGCCCGGGTCGCCCTGCCGTGGTGGCGCGGACGCTTGCGGAGCTGGCCGGCCCGACCCGGGGCGTGGTGGAGTTACCGGTGCGGTTGATGTGGAACGCCGAGCGCACCTTCGACCTTGGCGACCCGGACCAGCTCCTCTGGATGTACGAGAACGTGCTGCGCGAGACCACCCGCGCCGAGGACCTGCGTGTCCTGATCAACGGGCGGACACTGCGTCGGGTGTGGCGGCTGCTGAACCTGCCCCGGGGCGTACGCCTGGCGTGGGAGAGCCGGCACCGCGGCCTGCGCGCGGCGTGATCGCCCCACACCTGCACGAGTTCTACCGGGAGGTGGCCCGGGTCGCGTTGACTGCCGCCGGACCGTACCGGTTCGTGTTGGGTGGCGGGGTGGCCTGGGCCGCGCACGGGTTGGTCGCCCGCCCGACGGAGGACGTCGACCTGTTCGCCGACGTGGAGGGCGCTGCCGCGGCTGCCTCCACCGGGGTACGCGTGGCGCTGGAGCGGGCCGGGTTCACCGTCACCGACGCTGACCCGGACAGTGAGCTGGCCGACCTGTTCGACGGGTACGACCAGGACATGAAGGATTTCGTGGTGAGCCGGGACGGGCGGCAGATCCGGCTCAGCCTGGCCCGGCTCGACCGGCGGCAGAGCCCGGTGGTGATGGATCTCGGGCCGGTGATGGACGTCCGTGACCTGGTCGCCAACAAGATCGCGGCGTTGGTCAACAGGCGGGAGGTCCGTGACTTCATCGACGTGGCGGCGGCCCTGGAGCACTACGACGTGACGGAGTTGCTGGTGCTGGCCCGGCAGGTCGATCCGGCCCTGGACCCGGCCGACGTGCGGGCCGCCGGCCGTTACCTCGACCGGTTGTCCGACCAGCGCTTCGGCCGCTACGGGCTGAACGCTGCCGACGTCGCCCAGGTCCGGCAGCGCTTCGCCGCCTGGCCACGCTGACGGCGAGATCGGCTGAGGCCCGACACCTGCTGAGGCCCGACCGGGGCGAACGCGGCCACAGTCGAACGACCCGACGGAACGCGCGGCTGCCGGGTGGGCAGCCCTGCGGACGCCCACCCGGCAGCAGGTCACTTTGTCGGTCGACCGCCGGTGACCCCGAGGATCTCGCCGGTGACGTAGCTGGACTCCTGGGACGCGAAGAAGACGTACGCCGGCGCGAGTTCCGCAGGCTGACCGGGCCGGCCCTCCGGGGTGTCGGTGCCGAACTGCTCGACCTTCTCCCTCGGCATGGTGGCCGGGATCAGGGGCGTCCAGATCGGACCGGGCGCCACCGCGTTGACTCGGATGCCCTGCTCGGCCAGGTCGGCGGCGAGCGCCTTCGTGAAGTTCGCGATCCCCGCCTTGGTGGTGGCGTAGTCCAGCAACTGCGGCGACGGGTCGAACGCCTGGATCGACGCCGTGTTGATGATCGCCGACCCTTCGGGCAGGTGCGGAACGGCGGCCTTGCACAGCCAGAACATCGCGTACAGGTTGGTCTTGAGGACGCGGTCGAACTGCTCGGTGCTGATGCCGAGGATGCCCTTGTCCTGCGACATCTGGTAGGCGGCGTTGTTGACCAGGATGTCGATGCCGCCCAGGTCGCGTACCGTCCGGTCGACCAGTTCCTGGCAGTGCGCCTCGTCGGTGATGTCGCCGCGGACGGCGATGCCCCGGCGGCCGGCGGCCTCGACGAGTCGGATGGTCTCCCGGGCGTCGGCGTCCTCCTCCTCGCTCAGGTACGAGATGAGCACGTCGGCGCCTTCGCGGGCGAAGGCGATGGCGACAGCCCGGCCGATCCCCGAGTCACCGCCGGTGATCAGCGCCCGCTTGCCGTCGAGCTTGCCGCTGCCCCGGTACGACTCCTCCCCGTGGTCCGGCTTGGGCGTCATCTCGCCGGTCGAGCCGGGCGGCGTCTGCTGCTGGCCGGGCTGGCCGGACTGCTGCCCGTACTGGCTGGTCGGGTCCTGTGGGGTGTGCTGGTCGTTGCTCACCGACATCTCCTCCTGCGGCGCTGCTCCGGTCCCTGACTGCCCTACCCTGCGGTGGCCTGCGGAAACCGCAAGGGCCGGCGGGCAGGCGTGGCGGGAGCCACCGGCTCTGGTTATGGTGCGCGAGGCGCTCACGAGGCGCATCGACCCCCATGGAAGGGCACGACATGACCTCTCCCTCCGGCCCGTCGCGTCGCCGGGTGCTCGCCGCCGCGGCCGCGGCGGCGAGCGCGCCGCTGATCGCCGCCGCCCCCGCGCAGGCGGGCGGCCCGGCCCGGCCGCGCACCTGGGACCTCACACTGCTGGGTACGTCGGACACTCACGGCAACGTCTACAACTGGGACTACTACCGCGACGCCGAGTACGACGACAGCAGGCAGAACGACGTCGGCGTGGCGAAGCTGGCCACCCTCATCAACCAGATCCGCGCCGAGCGACGTGGCAAGGCCACGCTGGTGCTGGACGCCGGCGACACCATCCAGGGCACGCCCCTGGCGACGTACTACGCCAAGCAGGAGCCGATCACCGAGACCGGCGTGAAGCATCCGATGGCCCGGGCGATGAACATCATCGACTACGACGCGGTGACGCTCGGCAACCACGAGTTCAACTATGGTCTGCCGCTGCTGGACCTGTGGATCCGCCAGCTCGGCTTCCCGGCTCTCGCCGCCAACGCGGTCAACGCGAAGACCGGCAAGCCGGCCTTCCTGCCGTACGTCATCAAGAAGGTCTCCCTCGGCTTCGCCGCGCCGACCCTGCGGGTGGGCATTCTCGGCCTCACCAACCCCGGCGTGGCCATCTGGGACCGGGGCAACGTCGAAGGCAGGCTGCGTTTCGACGACATGATCGCCACAGCGGCGAAGTGGGTGCCGGTCATGCGCGCGCGCGGCGCGGACCTCGTGCTGATCTCGGCGCACGGCGGCGACAGCGGCACCTCCAGCTACGGCCCCGAGCTGCCGAACGAGAATCCGGTGGCGCTGATCGCCCAGCAGGTGCCGGGGATCGACGCGATCCTCTTCGGTCACGCGCACAACGAGGTGGTGGAACGGTTCGTCACCAACGAGCGGACCGGCGCGCAGGTGCTGCTCTCCGAGCCGTCGAAGTGGGGCCAGCGGCTCACCCGGATGGACTTCACCCTCGCCCGTGAGCGTGGCCGGTGGACGATCACCAGGAAGACCGCCACTATGCTGAACACCAACACCGTGGTCGAGGACCCGAAGGTCCTCGCCGCGGTGCGCAGGCAACACCAGAAGACCGTGGCGTACGTCAACCAGGTGGTCGCCCAGTCCACGGTGGAGTTGTCGGCGGCGGAGTCACGGTACAAGGACACGCCGATCCTTGACTTCATCAACCACGTGCAGACCGAGGTCGTCGGCGCGGCGCTGGCCGGCACCCCGTACGCCGATCTGCCGGTGCTGTCGATCGCGGCGCCGTTCAGTCGCACGGCGGTCTTCCCCGCCGGCGACGTGAAGATCCGCGACGTGGCAGGGCTGTACGTGTACGACAACACCCTCGAGGCGGTCGTGCTCAGCGGAGCCGAGGTGCGCGCGTACCTGGAGTTCTCGGCGAAGTACTTCCGCACCCTCGCCCCGGGCGCCCCGGTGGACCCGGAGCAGATCAGCGACCCTGCGGTGCCGGACTACAACTACGACGTGATCTCCGGCCTGGACTACGACATCGACATCTCCCGGCCGGTGGGTCAGCGGATCACCCGCCTGATGCTGCCGGGCACCGGCACCCCCGTCGCTGACAACGCGCAGTTCGTGGTGGCGGTGAACAACTACCGGCGCAGCGGCGGCGGCAACTTCCCGGGCATCGTGAAGACGCAGGTCTACAACGCTCAGCAGGAGATCCGCCAACTGCTCATCGACTGGGCGCAGGCCAGGGGCACTATCGACCCGGCCGACTTCTTCCAGCCCAACTGGCGGCTGGTACGCGAGGGCGTACCGGTCTTCTGACAGCAGGGCACGACCGGCGGGCCGTGGGTGGCGACACCTTCGGCCCGTCGCGCGTTTCTCAGCCCTGCACGTTCCAGCGCACCGGATCCTCGGACCCCTGTGGGGAATCACGCCCGGGATCGGTCTCGGTCAGCGCGACACGCTCGTCCGGACGGACGGCGGGCGGCAACTCCCCGAAGCGGATGTGGCGCAGGAACGCGTACTCGTCGTCGGTGAACGGCTGCTCGGCCATCAGCACCTCCCCTGCTCCGCCTCATTGTCAGGTGACCCACCTGCGTCGCGCCAGTACTTCAGGTTGGCGCGGTCTGCGCTGTGCCGTGGTGCCGCGCACGTCGCGTAAGGCGTCCTAGGATCCTGGGTGTTTGGTGAAGAGCCGACTGAAGAGCCGCCGCTGACCAGGATCAGCTGGGCGAGATCAGCCTGGCGCGTCGGCGAGCTGCGCGCGGCGTGGGTTCGGCAGCCGCTCCAGCGCCGCTAGCGCCATCCGGACCGGTCGGCGGTCCATCATCTCGTCGAAGCCCGCCCGCCCCTGGCAGAACCGGACGAACATCCGCCACCCCGGCGGGGTCGCCAGCAGGGCGTGGAACACCGTCGGGCGAGCGGTGAACAGGTCGAGCAGCCGGAACCCCGCCCGCATCGACGGCGCCAGGCGCTCGGCGACCGCACGCTCGTAGCCGGCCAGGTCCCCGTCGGCGACCGCCGCGCCAGCCAGCTCACCGGAGCGCAGCGCGAAGCTGATGCCCTCTCTGCTCCACGGTTCCAGCAGCCCGGCCGCGTCCCCCACCACGAGCACCCGGCCCCTCCGCAACGGCGAGTCCTCCTCGCGGCAGCGGGTCAGGTGACCCGAGTCGTGCTCCGCCGGCAGCCCGGTCAACCCCAACCTGTCGACGAACTCCCGCAGGTAGGCGCGGGTCCCCTCCCCCGCACCTCGGCCCGCGATCACGCCGACGGTCAGCCGGTCGCCCTTCGGGAACACCCAGGCGTACGAGCCGGGCAGCGCGCCCCAGTCCAGCAACAGCCGCCCCCGCCAGCGCTCCTGCTCGGCGGGCGGCACTGGCACCTCCAACTCCAGCCCCAGATCCACCTGCCGGTACCGCACACCCACATGCCGGGCGGTCACCCCCGACGACCCGTCCGCGCCGATCACCACACGGGACGTGAGCGTCGTACCGTCGGCCAGTCGCAGGCGTACCCCCTCGGGGTCCTGCTCGATGGCGCGGACCGCGACCCGTTCCCGCATCTGCGCGCCGGCGGCGACCGCCGCCGCGCGCAGCCGGTCGTCGAACTCCTCGCGGCGCACCATCGTCAGCACCGGGCTGCCGTTGCGGCGGGTGAACTCCCGGCGGCCGTCGCGGGTGAACGTCACCCGGTCCACCCGGTCGGCCGCGGGCACCTCGATGCGGTCCCGTACGGCCGCCAGGGACGTGCCGATCAGGCCGCCGCCGCAGGTCTTGTACCGGGGGTGCGCGGCCCGCTCGACAACAAGGGTACGAAGGCCGGCCCGGGCTGCGGCATGTGCCGCGGAGAGCCCGGCGGGGCCGGCGCCGACGACGACGAGATCCCAGACGATCACTGATGCAGCCTAGGGCACCACCCGCCACCCGAACGGGGTACGGCAGGCCCGCCGACCGCCCGATCGGGTGGGCATTTTCGGCCACCCAGGGGGTAACCGACGCGGCGTAACCGTCCGCGCTGAGGCGGGCGAGCAAAGGAGGCGATCATGCAGCAGGTGCAGCTGTCGGAGATCGAGCAACGGGTGTTCCAGGCGGTCACCACCCTCGAAGCACGCGGCCAGGTGCCCTATCCGGATCTGATCGCCGAAGGGTCCGGGCTCACCGAGGAGCAGGTGCACGAACCGCTGCACATGCTCACCGAGAAGGGCCTGCTGCACCGCGAGGACTCGCCGATGGCAGGGCTCGACTTCGGCCCGCGGTTCTGCGCCCGCCAGATGGCGTGATCCGTCGCTCCACCCGCGACGGTTCGCCCCCCGTTGACCCGGGTAGCGGTCAGGCAAGCGTGATCGGCCATCAGCGGGGGGCACGATGAGTGACGCGGTGGACGAACGCAGACGCTGGCAGGCCGTCGGCGTCGGACTCGTCGCCGCGTTCATGACGCTGCTCGACGTGAGCATCGTCAACGTGGCGGTGCCCTCCATCGACCGCGCGCTGCACGCCTCCCCAAGCGACCTCCAGTGGGTCCTCTCCGGGTACGCGCTCACCTTCGGCCTGGTCCTCGTGCCTGCCGGCCGCTTCGGTGACGCCCGGGGCCGGCGCAACGCATTCGTGCTGGGCATCGGGCTGTTCACCGCCACCAGCGCCCTCGCCGGCCTGGCCACCTCCCCCACCTGGCTGGTCGCCGCCCGGCTGCTCCAGGGTGCCGCCGCAGGCGTGGTCAACCCTCAGGTGACAGGGCTCATCCAGGAACTGTTCCGAGGGCCGGAAAGGGCCCGCCCGTTCGGGCTGCTCGGCGCGACGATCGGCATCTCCACCGCCGTCGGGCCGCTGCTCGGCGGGCTCCTCATCGCCCTCGGCGGCGAGGCACACGGATGGCGGTGGGTCTTCTTCGTCAACGTGCCCGTCGGCATCATCGCGATGATCCTCGGCTGGCGCCTGCTGCCCGCGCGCCCCCCGGGAAGGATCGGCCGACGCCGGCTCGACCCGGTCGGAGTGCTGCTGCTCGGCGTAGGAGTGGTCCTGGTCCTGCTGCCACTCGTGCAGGAGCAACAGTGGCGGACCCCCTGGAAATGGGCGCTCATCCCCGCAGGCCTGGCGGTCCTCGTCGCCTTCGGACTCTGGGAGCGGCGGTACGCGCGCCACCACGAACCCCTCTTCGACCTGCGGCTGTTCACCTTCCAGTCGTACACACTCGGATCGATCATCGCCCTGGTCTACTTCGGCGGCTTCACCGCGATCTTCTTCATCTTCACGCTGTTCCTCCAGAACGGCCTCGGCTACAGCGCACTCGTCGCCGGCATCGCCATCACCCCGTTCGCCCTCGGCTCCGCCGCCGCGTCGGCACTGGGCGGCCGCATCGTCAACCGCTTCGGCCGACCTCTGGTCGCCATCGGCCTGCTCGCCGTCGTACTCGGGCTGGCCGCCACAGCCCTCGCGCTGCACCTCTGGCCGCACGCCCCCGCACCCTTGGTCACCGCCGGGCCGCTACTCGTCGCCGGCATCGGCAGCGGCCTGGTCATCGCCCCCAACCAGACACTCACCCTCGCCCAAGTGCCCGTACCCCAGGCCGGCAGCGGCGCCGGCATGCTCCAAACTGGTCAGCGCATCGGCGCGGCCGCCGGCATCGCCGCCGTCGGGTCGATGTTCTTCTCGTCGCTCGCCGACAGCCGCGGCAACTGGACCACGGCCTTCGAGATGTCCCTCCTGCTCGCCACCGGGATCATCGCGCTCGCGCTTGTCGCCGCGCTTATCGACATCTTCCGCAGCCACAACCACACAAAGACCTGACAACCCCAGGTGTACGCCGCCAGCGCCGTCCCCACCTTCGGGCGTGGTACCGCCGGCCGGCGTCCACACCTCTGGGTGTGTGCCGGTTGGCTTGCGTCGGAACCTTGCGTGTGCCGTTGGCCGGCACACGATGGGTCGGGGTCCTGAATTCCGCGCTCGGGCTCGGGCATGCCGTTGGCCGGCACCTCTCGTTCGGGTGCCGGCCATCGGTCGTGGCTGTAATGCCGATGGCCGGCACCCCGTGTTGGGGGTGCCGGCCATCAGTCGGTGCGTCATGCGGGTGGGTCAGCTGTTCCAGTACTGGGCGACCAGGTCAGCGGCCTGCTGCTCCCACTGGGCGTAGGCGTCCGGGTACGCCGAGACCTGCACCGTCTGCGCGGCCACGGTCAGCGGCATGTCCTGCCAGCCGTCAACCTGCTTCAAACCCTTCAGGAACGCGGTGGTGGAGTAGTCGGGGTCGGTGATCTGCTCCGGCGTACCCCAACCCGAGCTCGGACGCTGCTGG
>NZ_LGEB01000091.1:0-6126 GCF_001279555.1 Micromonospora sp. NRRL B-16802
ACGTCGAAATCGAAGGCGCCCCACACGGTCTGCTCTGGACCCACGCCGACGAGGTAAACGCCGCCCTGCGCACCTTCCTGGGCTGAGCTGACGAAAGGGACACCGCGCGGAGAGAACTACGAGAAAGGAACGAGATATGGGCGAGAAGCTGACGTTGGTACGGGACGACCTGCTCATCGTCGACGACCTCATGCTGCTCTTGATGGACGACGACGGCGTTGCCATCCAGACAGCGGGCGCCCTGCACGACGCGCTTGGCGGCGCGGTGCTCACCGAGCTTGCCCTGCTCGGTCGGATCCAGATCGACAACTCCGGGGTGCTGGACGGCCCGCGGGTCACCCAGTCGGGCGAGGGTCCGCTGCCCGACCCGCTGCTGCAGTCGGCCTACGACACCGTCGCCGAGAAGCCCCAGCGGGTGCGGCCGTTGCTCGTCGCCCTCGGCACCGATTTGTGGTGGGTGGTGCTCGACCGGCTCGTGGACCGCGGCCTGCTACATCGTGAGGCGGCGCAGCTGCGAGCGCGGATCCGCCGGGTCCTGGCGGACGGCGAAGCCCCGGATCCCCGCACTGCGGCGATCATCGGGCTGCTCTTCGCCAGCGGCGCCGTGCCTTCGCTGCGGCCGCCGCTGCCTTGGACATCGGCAACGGTGAGCCGAGCCAGCGAGATCGGACGCGGCCATTGGGGATCAGAGGCCGTCTTCTCCGCGGTGACTCGCACCGCGGCGGCGATCGTTGCCGTCAGTGCCGCCAGCGTGGCGACTACCACCAGGCGAGCGCCGACCGGCGAAAGGAACGCTGCATAACCGCCCTGGACCAGGCGCTCGAGGTCCGAGCGACCGCGGTCGGACCGGCCTCGCCGGCGGCGGCAAGGGCCCTGGATCGCCTCCGGCGTCCTGCTGGTACTCGTGGTCGCGGTCGGTCCCGGTGCTGCAGTTCACGGGTGCCGGATGTCCGGCCACGGGGAGTTCCATGACGTTCACTACGCAGTTCAACGGTCTGGCCGACCCCTGACCTGCCACACCTCACCCGTGGGCACGGATCTATTGAATAGGAGCTAAATGCATGGCAACGATCGCAATCGTGGGATTCGGCGACATGGGCGAGCAGTTGGCGCCTCATCTCCTCGCTGCCGGACATCAAGTGCGAGTATCTGATATCTCGGACTCCCGGCTCGAAGCAGCTAGGCGCATGGGGACGACCGCGGTCGCGTCGGCCGCAGAAGCGGCGCGGGGCGCTGATGTGATCTTCGGCCTCGTGATGTCGAATGACATCCCGACCGCCTACCTGGGTGACGATGGAATACTCGCCGGCGCCCAGCCTGGTGCATCAGTGCTGATCTGCTCGACCACCACCCGAGCAATCGTCGACCAGGTCCGCGCGGCGGCGCCCAGCGGAGTGGCCGTGCTCGACTCGCCCATCGTTGGCGGTGTGAAGTACGCGCGCGAGCGGGCGATCACGTTCCTGGTCGGCGGATCGGCCGACGATTTCGAGCGGGTGAAGTCGGTACTCGATGGTCTCGGCAGATCCCGGCACGTGGGTGAGTTCGGTGCGGGCGTGGACTACAAACTGATCACCAACGTAGCCATCATGGCTGCGGAGGCGGGACTACGCGAGGCGCTGGACCTCGCGGACATCCTCGGACGCGACTATGAGACCTCGTTGGAGTTGATGGCGGCTGGGCCTATGAGAGCGGTCGTGGAGCGTGCTCTGGACGTCGCCAACCCTCGTCCGCTACGTCGCTCTGCGGAGGACGACGACACGCTGGTGTCTGTCGTCGAGGACCCGGCCAGGTTGCTGCCGATCTCCACCGCGGGCCGACAGCGACTGTGGGAAGCGGTCAACGTCGATCCGAATTTCGAACCCGACTTCGTGGACCTGACGCGCAAGACCACCTCGCGCGCCGCCAGCATCCGCTCTTAGGCCAGCAGACCCACCAGAGGAGATGACGTATGACTACTATCCCGGCAAGCAAGAAGATCAATCCTGAACCGATCCGCGATCCCGATTCCGACCACCTCTTGACACCGCAAAACTGCGCCATTGCGTTCATCGACTACCAGGAAGGCCAGTACGCCACAGTCGGTTCCGCCAGCCGGGAGGAGATAAACCTCGGTGTGGTGACGCTGGCGCAACTGGCGCGAGCTTATGAGATTCCGACGGTCGTAACCACCGTGGCGGTGGGAATGGGAGTGCACAAGCCGACCGTCGACGAGATCACCCGTGAACTACCCGGCATCACTGAAATCGACCGCACAGGTGTCAATTCCTGGGAGGATGCGGACTTTCGGGCCGCGATCGAGGCCACCGGGCGCAAGAAGATCGTGATGGCCGGCCTGTGGACAGAGGTTTGCCTCGCGTTCCCAACCCTGGACATGCTTTTGGAAGGCTACGAGGTCTACCCCGTGATCGATGCCGTTGGAGGCGTTTCGGCGGTCACCCACCAGACGGCCATCGACCGCATGCTCCAGGCTGGGGCGCAGCCGATCACCTCGCTGGCGTTCGGCTGTGAGCTGATGCGTAACTGGGCCCGCTCGGACGCTGACCGGTACCGGACCATCATCAACGACTACTTCCGCCGCAAGCGTGAAGCAGGGCAGTCCGCAGGTGACCTGTTCTCCTAAGTGGTGTTTCACCAGTGCAGCTGGGTCGCCGACCGGACTTGATCAACGTGGCGGGTCGGTGATCGAGGGACGGCGAGGTCTCCGGTAGATGGTTCTTCGACCAGGAAGAACTGAGCACCGGGGACCTCGCGGCCAGCGCTGCGGCAACGAGGCGGCACGCCCGTGGCGGGACGTGCCGGAAAGTGACGGAGCCCGGCAGACGGTGTACGGGCAGTTCCGCCGGTGGCAGCGTGACGGCGAATCGTGGCCGGATTGCAGCCGACGCGGACGCAATCAGCATCTCGAAAGGACATCGAATGATTCGGGAAATCCATGACAACACCGGGGCGCTCGTAACGGTAGAACTCAATAAAAATCTCCCGATCGGCACCTACACCATCAGCCTCGCTGAGGGATCACCCGCCGGTCGGGTGGACTTCGTCGACTCCGTCAAGGTGGTTGGTGAGCGAATCGTCTTCCACACCGAAGTCGACCGAGAGTTCGGCGGACGGGGCCTGGCCGGGCTGCTGGTCCGCGAGGTGCTCGCGGACAGCATTCGCACGAGTGTCACCGTCGTTCCGGTGTGCCCGCTGTTTGCGGATCATTTGAAAAGGCATGGTCATGAGTTCGTCGCGGATGGTGGCAAGTTCCGTCCGCCGACACCTGCCGACTTCGCGCTCGTCAGGCGTGCTACGAAGCCCCACGTCTCTTCTCCGCCGCGATGAGGGTGCAGGGAGGATCACCAATGACCGCGCACACGATCAGCGAGCAGCGGACCAGACCGTGCGCCGCCCAGAAGCTCGACCCGCGCCCGCCCACCGACCTGCTCCTCGCCGGGGAGCCCAAGCGGCACTTCCGCGACCGCACCTGGGACGTCCAGGCGCCCTGCCGTCTTCAAGAGTTGCGACTGACCATCCTCGACGCCAACAGTTCACTGCTGCGGGTCCTGGGCCGTCCGCCGACGGTCGCCGACATCGCCGCCCACCTCAAGCTCACCGAGGAGGAGGTCCTGGAGGGCCTGGAGGGTGCTCGCGCGTACAACGCGGTGTCGCTGTTCACGCCGACCGGCGACGGCGACCGGGCCGCCGAACTGGATGACCTGCTCGGCGGTGAGGATGGCAAGTTCGAGCTGTCCGACCTGCGGGTCGCTCTGGGCACGGTGCTGGCCACGCTCACCGAACGCGAGCAGCGGATCCTCACGCTGCGCTTCTACGGCAACCTGACCCAGTCGCAGATCGCCGAGCAGATAGGCGTGCCCCAGATGCACGTGTCCCGGTTGCTGGCTCGGGCCCTCGGCAAGCTGCGCGAGCAGTCGGACGGGACGTACTAGTGGGCGCGGACGGCGGCCCGGGCACCGTTGTGCGTCTGATAACAGATCCCCCTACCGCAGGCGTCAAGAGGTGCCTTCCTTGCCGCGGTCGGTGCTTTCCGAGGTGTCGTACGACCTGCCGGTGCGGGCGCCGCCAGGGCCGGCAGCATTCATTTCTCATCGCCGGGTACGGCTGTCCACGCCTCCCGGGGATCGACCACGGTCGGCGACGTTCGGCCGAGCCCCACCCACGCCCTGCACCCGGTCACCGCCCTCACCGCCATGTGAGACCTCTCCCAACGCGCCGACAATCAGGAACGTTCGACCGGACGGCGTCGCGTCGCACCAATCATCGGGGGCAGCCGCACTCGAAGATCTCGATTGCGGCTTCGACGCCGATGACTGGCAGAGAAGGGCCGGGAATATCAGTCGCCCCTCCCGAGGTTCAGAGCTAGCGTGACCGCCATGTTCGGCACCGTCGGCTCTGTGCGGCCCGCAGGTTTCCACCTGCCGGCTGCCGCCGACGTGTGCGCATGGCTGGCTGACACCCGAGGCTGACCCTCCTCCCGCTCCGGCAGAACCACGGAGGAGGGTGGCCCGGTGATCCGGCGCGCTGGTGAGCACGCCGTGACATGCGGTTCTGGCGCGGTTTTTCGCGGAGTGGCATCCGCCCGCGTTCGTCGTCCGCCAATTCGTCTCCAGTGTGGAGCTCATCATGGCCAAGAGCCAATTCGTGCGCGTGAAGCCGCACCTCAACATCGGCACGATGGGTCACGTCGACCACGGCAAGACGACCCTGACTGCCGCTATCACCAAGGTCCTCGCCGACCGCGACCCCGCCGTCAACCGGTTCGTGTCCTTCGACGGCATCGACTTCGTGTCCTTCGACGGCATCGACCGGGCGCCGGAGGAGGTGGCCCGCGGCATCACCATCAACATCGCCCATGTCGAGTACGAGACCGAGACCCGGCACTACGCCCATGTCGACATGCCCGGCCACGCCGACTTCGTCAAGAACATGATCACAGGAGTGGCGCAAGTCGATGGCGCGATCCTGGTTGTCTCCGCGCTTGACGGGGCGATGCCGCAGACCCGCGAGCACGTGCTGCTCGCTCGGCGGGTCGGCGTGCCCTACCTGGTGGTGGCGATGAACAAGGCCGACGCCGTCGAGGACCCGGAACTTCTCGACCTGGTTGAGCTCGAGATGCGGGAGCTGGTGTCCGAGTACGGGTTCCCCGGCGACGAGGTGCCCGTCGTACGGGTGTCGGCGCTGCGGGCACTCGAGGGCGACCCACGCTGGGTTTCCTCCGTCGTGGAGCTGCTCGACGCGGTCGACCGGTACGTCCCGGTGCCACCCCGCGAACTCGGCGAGCCGTTCCTCATGCCGATCGAGAACGTGCTAACGATCTCCGGGCGGGGGACGGTGGTGACCGGCGCTGTCGAGCGGGGCGTGCTACGTGTCGGCGACCCGGTGGAGGTGGTCGGTCTCAGCCCGACGCTGTCCGCTGTGGCCACTGGGCTGGAAACGTTCGGCAAGTCGCTGGCCACCGCCGAGGCCGGGGACAACGCCGCCGTGCTGCTGCGCGGGGTCAAGCGTGACCAGGTGCAGCGGGGTCAGGTGGTGGCGCTGCCGGGCAGCGTCACGCCGCACCGGCGATTCCGGGCCAGGCTCTATGCGCTGACCACCGCCGAGGGCGGGCGTCACACGCCGTTTCTCGCCAACTACCGGCCGCAGTTCTACTTCCGCACCACCGACGTGGTCGGGTCGGTAGACCTCGGTGAACACAGTCGACCTGTCGGTGGAGCTTGGCAGGCCGATCGCGATGGATGTCGGGCTCGGCTTCGCCGTCCGGGAGGGCGGCCGTACCGTGGCCGCCGGCACCGTGACCGAACTACTCGACTGAGCTACGTGGCAGGGCCCCTTACCGGCAAGGGGCCCTGCCACGTACGGCCTTCCTCAGGTGCGCTGGCCGAGCCCCGCGTAGGACCGACTCCGTGGCACTCCACCCACCTGCCCCTCGCGGTGAACCCGCAGCGAACCGCTCACCTGCGGGTCAGTACCCGCTCAGCAGCGCACGCCGTACCCCGATCTTCGGTTCCGTGTCTCTCGCAACTCGGAAACCTGGACGGGACACGGCGTGCGCTGTTGATCACGGTCGAGACCCACCCACGAGAACGTCACGAGGGCCATCTTTGGCTACCCGCGAGCTGCGCCCCC
>NZ_LGEB01000092.1:0-5616 GCF_001279555.1 Micromonospora sp. NRRL B-16802
TCACCGAGGTCTACCGACCCGACCACGTCGGTGGTGCGGAAGTAGAACTGCGGCCGGTAGTTGGCGAGAAACGGCGTGTGACGCCCGCCCTCGGCGGTGCTCAGCGCATAGAGCCTGGCCCGGAACCGTTGGTGCGGCGTGGATCGGCCGGCACGAGAACCTCGTCGTGTCCGGCCCCTCCGGGACCGGCAAATCATACTTCGTCGAAGGCCTGGCCGCCGCGGCGATCGAGTCCGACATGCGGGTCGCCTGGTTCACCCTCGAAACGCTGACGCAGACCATCGGGAAAGCGAATGTCGACGGGTCCGTCGCCCGGACCATCGCCCGGATCTGCGGCGTCGACCTGATCATCGTCGACGACATCGGCATGCTACCCGCAGGTCAGGACGCCGCAGAAGCGTTCTACCGCGTCATCGACGCCGCCTACGAACGCAGGTCCATCGCCGTGACCAGAAACATCCACCCCAGCGGCTTCGACACGATCATGCCCAAGACCCTCGCCACCGCGACCGTCGACCGGCTCCTGCACCACGCCCACCTGGTCCTGACCAAAGGCGACAGCCACCGCCTCGCCGAGGCACTCGCCGGAAAAGGAGTCCTGCCCCTGACCTAACCAAGAACCAATCTCATGCCCGCCCACCCGGAGAAAAGCTGTCCGCCCACCCGGACGCCCGACGTCCGCCCACCCGGCGATCCAAATGACCGTTGACACCGGCTAGGCCCCGTCCACCGAACCTGCGGTCTACTTCGGTGTGGAGACGCTTGTGAATCTCGCAGACGGCGGCGGGGTGCCGGCCCGCTCAGGGCAGCCGCACATCTTTGAGTTGCCGGCGGGAGGTGATGCCGAGTTTGCGGAAGATGTTGCGCAGGTGGGCTTCGATGGTGCGGGGACTGAGGAACAGTTGTGCGCCGATCTCCCGGGAGGTCGCCCCGGTGGCTACCAGCCGGGCGATGTGCACCTCGTGTGGGGTGAGGGCGTCGGTCGGGTGGGCGGTGCGCCTTCGTGGGTGTTCGCCGGTGGCGCGGAGTTCGCGGGCGGCCCGCTCGGCGAATGCGCCCGCGCCCATGTCCGACAGCAGTTGATGGGCGGTGTGGAGTTGGTCGCGCGCGTCCTGGCGCCGCCCTTCGCGGCGCAGCCACTCGCCGTAGACGAGCCGAGCACGAGCCGCGTCGCCGGCCATCCGGGACTTTCCGAGCCGTTCGATCGCTTCGCGGTAGTGCTCCTCGGCATCAGGCCCTGCGCTGGTCAGCGCTCGTGAGCGCGCGGCCAGGCCCAGCGCCCACGTGGTGCCGCACGCAACTGCGAGTGAGGTGAACTGCTCTAGTGCGAGCGCTGCTCGTGCCGGCTCGCCGGCACGGACGGAAGCCTCGATGAGCTCGGGTAGGCACGCGCTGCTGATCGACGGTTCGTCAGACCTGCACGCCCTCGTCGCCGCTTCCTGCGCGACCGAGTAGTTGCCCAACCCGTTGTGGAGCACTGCCATCGCGTACTGAGCCAGGGAGACCTCCGCGCCCTCGTCGGGGTAGGTGTCATCGCTGGCGACGGTGGCGTCGAGCGCGGTGGTCTCGGCTTGGTCACCACGCCAGGCGTGGAGAATGACGCGAGCATGGCGCAACGGCACGCCCCCGGTGGCCTGTGTGATCACCGTGGCCTCGGTGGCCAGCTCGTCGGCGCGGGCGAGATCGCCCGTCAGGACCGATGTGATGGACAGGAAGTTCAGTGCGGCGGGGAGCGTCGCCAGCGCGCCGGCCTCACGAGCGAGCTGGACGTTGCGGCTGGCCAGCACATGGAGCAGCTCGTCGTCGAGGATCGCCACGGCGTTGCGGCCGGCCAGCCACAGCCACCGGTCGCTCTGGCTGCACTGCACAGATTCCGCCTGCGGGCCGTCGCGGAACGCTTCCAACGCGAGCCGTAGACCTGGCACTCCCGCCGCACAGCCCTTGCTCAAGGTCGTCGTGAGCCCGTCGAGGAGCAGGTCCACCGGTCGCGTCGGCGTCCCGGGTGCGGGGGCGGCCAAGGCCGCTTCGGCGATGCGCGCCGCGTCACCCCCTCCGTTGATGATCGCCGCATCCAGCGCATGTAGGTAGGTCTCGCGGGACAGCGCAGCGTCCAACGGGGCGAGTGCCTTGGCGGCATCCATCAGCATGCCCGGCACCTCGGTGCCTCGGGTCAGGTGGAAGGCGATCTGGGCTCGCAATAGGTCGAGATGCGCGCGTTGCAGGGAATCCAGCGGCTCGAGCGGTGCCGTCGTGAGCAGGTCCAGCGCGCTGTCGGACGCGCCGGCCTCGTGCTTGGCGCGGGCGGCTCCCAGCATCCGCCGAGCACGGGTGGCGTGATCGGGGGTGAGGGCTGCCGCGCGCTGCAGGAATGCGGCTGCGGCGGCCAGCCCGCCACGGGCCCGCGCCCGGTCCGCCGAGCGCTCCAGCTCCGCGGCGGCTCCCTCGTCGGTGCCCAGGACCGCTTGTGCGCGGTGCCAGGCGCGCCGGTCCGGGTTGGTCTGCGGGTCGATGGCGGCGGCCAGGGCGCCGTGGGCGCGGCGGTGGTCGGGCGGCGTGGTGGCCCGGTAGACCGCCGAACGCGCCAACGGATGACAGAACCGCACCCTGGTATCGATCTCGAGCAGTCCGGCGGCTTCTGCGGGTGCGGCCGCCTCGCGGGCGATCCTCAGCTCGGCGGCGGCGCGCCACAGCAGTGTCACGTCGCCGGTCGGCTCGGCGGCGGCGACCAGCAGTAGCAGTTGGGTGTCGGGGGGCAGATCGTCGGAGCGGCGCCGGAATTCGTCCTCGACGCGATACGGGACGCTGAGGGCGTCGGGCAGCTCGAACCCGCCGGCCAGCTGGGTGGGCCGCGTACTGCGGGGGAGTTCCAGCAGCGCCAGCGGGTTGCCGCGCGCTTCGGCGACGATCCGATCGCGTACCCGGCCGTCCAGCGGTGCGCGGACCGCGGCCGTCAGCAGCATCCGGGCGTCGGGCTCACCGAGTCCGCCCAGGCTCAGCTCAGGCAATCCGGAGAACGGGTGACTGGTGCTGGCGTCGCGTAGCGCGAACACCAGCGCCACCTGCTCGGCTGCCAACCGACGTGCCACGAACGCCAGCACCTGCCCGGAAGCCTCGTCCAGCCATTGCGCATCGTCGACGAGGCACAACAGCGGCCCGTCCTCGGCGACCTCGGCCAGCAGGTTGAGGGTGGCCAGCCCGACCAGGAACCGGTCCGGCGCAGGCCCGTCGCGTAGGCCGAACGCCACGCCGAGGGCGGCCTGCTGCGGCTCGGGCAGCGGAGCCGCGCGGTCCAGCAGCGGCCTGCACAGCTGATGCAGACCGGCGAACGCGAACAGCTCCTCGGACTCCGCTCCGACCGAGTGCTCCACCCGGAACCCCGATCCGACCGCGACGCCACGGGTGTACTCCAGGATCGCGGTCTTCCCGATGCCCGCTTCCCCGCACACCACCAGCTTCCCGCTGCGTCCGGCTTGAACCTGGGCGAGCAGGTGCTCGATGGCGATGCGCTCCGCGCGCCGGCCGAGAAGGTCGGTCATTTCGTTCCATCCGAGGCTGGTTGAGGTCCGTCGGGCCGGAGTTAGGTAGTTCTCACCGACGCGAACCGCAATTATTCCTGATCTTGATCGCCGCAACAAGCCCGTGACCTCCACACGAAGCGGCTGACGAAGCGGATGCCGCAGGTCGAGGCGGGCCCCAGGCCCACGGCTTTCATCGCTGGTCAACCGCGTACCGGCCGCCCCTCGCCTGCTACTCGCACCGCCAGCGACCAGCTCGCACCCGACACGGTGAGCTGACGGTGCGAGCTAAGGCGTTCACACCGATGCGATGGTGCCGCCAGTGACGGAAGTCTTGTGCCGAAGACGAAAGGATCCGAGATGCCCGTCAACCCAGTCATCGAAGTCGACCAACTGAATGTCACCTACGGCGAGTTCCACGCCGTCAAGGACCTCTCGTTCCAGGTCGCCCGCGGGGAGCTCTACGCACTCCTCGGCACCAACGGAGCCGGCAAGACCTCGACCCTCGAGGTCATCGAGGGTCACCGGACGGTGTCGGCGGGCACGGTGCGTGTCTTCGGCAGGAGTCCCACCGACCGGCGCGCGGTACGTCCCAGGATGGGGATCATGTTGCAGGAGAGCGGCTTCGCCGCCGACCTCACCGTTGCCGAGTCGGTCCGGCTGATCGGCCGGCTCTCCGAACGTCAGGACACCGTGGCGAGGGTGCTCGATCTGGTCGATCTCGCCCACCGGGCCGACACCCGGGTGGCGCAGCTTTCCGGCGGAGAGAAGCGGCGATTGGACTTCGCCACCGCCGTGTACGGGCGGCCGGAGCTGATCATCCTGGACGAACCCACCACCGGGCTGGACATCCAGTCACGGGACGCCCTGTGGGAGACCGTTCGGCAGTTACGCGAGGACGGCGCCACGGTCGTGCTCACCACGCACTACCTGGAGGAGGCGCAGCAGCGGGCCGACCGCATCGGCCTGATGCACCAGGGCGTCTTCCGCCGCCAGGGCACGCTGCCCGAGCTGACTCAGACCCTGCCGGCATCCATCCGGTTCTCGCTGCCACCCGGTGCCCCGGCGCTGCCGCTGCGACCCGCTCCGACGGCCGACGGTTCCTACACGATCGACACGTTCGACCTTCAGCGGGACCTCAAGACGCTGCTCGACTGGGCGGACGCTCACATGGTCGAGCTGGCGGGACTGTCCGCCGCACCGACCCGGCTGGACGATGTCTTCCGCGCCGTCGGCACCGAGTCCGTACCCTCCTGACCTCGAAGGATTGCCCATGTTCCCCATCGCGCAGGGCGAGCTCATCCAGCTCCTCCGAAACCGTGCCGTGCTGATCAATAGCTTGATCGTGCCCGTGGCGGTGAGCATCTTCTTCATCAGTTACCGCGACACGTTCAGCCGGATCGGCAGCCTCGGCTACGTCGCGGCAGTGCTCATCTTCACCATCGCCGCGTTCGGTCTCTACGCCACCACGGTGACCACCCTGGCAGCTCGCCGGCAGAACCTCTTCCTCAAGCGGCTCAGGTCCACCGCCGCCAGTGACGCGACGATCCTGACCGGTCTGGTGCTCCCGATCAGCGTCATCGCGACCGTCCAGGTGACGGTGATCCTCGTCGTGTTCGCCGGCGTGGGCCGAACCCCCGCCAACCCCGCACTGGTGGCGGCGGCCCTGGCCGCGACGTTGGTGATGATGCTCGCGTTCGCGATCGCCACTGCCGGGGTCACGAACTCCCCGGAGCACGCGCAGGTCACCACGCTTCCGCTCAGTCTGGCTGTGGTCGCCGTGGCCAGTTGGGTCGGGATCACCGGCACCGAGAGCCTTGCGCTGCTGAAACGGATACTGCCCGGCGGCTCGGCCACCGAGCTGGTCGTCAACGCCTGGAACGGCGGGGTCCCACTCGCCGACTCCATCCTCCTGCTGGCGCCGACCCTGGGCTGGATGGTGGTGGCGATCGTATTGGCCGCGCGGATGTTCCGCTGGGAGCCCCGTCGATAGGCGTCGGGCCACGACAACGACGTCCAACGCGGACACCACCACCCGGTATGCGACAACAGGAGGGAAACGATCATGGGATTCATCGCCGTCGGGACCGAGAACAGCACC
>NZ_LGEB01000093.1:0-5385 GCF_001279555.1 Micromonospora sp. NRRL B-16802
AAGATTGTCCGGCGGTGTCCTACTCTCCCACACCCTCACGAGTGCAGTACCATCGGCGCTGGAGGGCTTAGCTTCCGGGTTCGGAATGTAACCGGGCGTTTCCCCTCCGCCATGACCGCCGTAACTCTATAGACATATCAAACAACACCACACAACCGGGGCTTGTTCGTTTGTCTAGAGTTGCACAGTGGACGCGTAGCAGCTTAGTAGTCAAGTCCTCGGCCTATTAGTACCGGTCAACTGAACCCGTTACCGGGCTTACATTTCCGGCCTATCAACCCAGTCGTCTAGCTGGGGGCCTTACCCCACCAAAGGTGGGTGGGATACCTCATCTTGAAGCAGGCTTCCCGCTTAGATGCTTTCAGCGGTTATCCCTTCCGAACGTAGCTAACCAGCCGTGCCCCTGGCGGGACAACTGGCACACCAGAGGTTCGTCCGTCCCGGTCCTCTCGTACTAGGGACAGCCCTTCTCAAGTATCCTACGCGCACGGCGGATAGGGACCGAACTGTCTCACGACGTTCTAAACCCAGCTCGCGTACCGCTTTAATGGGCGAACAGCCCAACCCTTGGGACCTGCTACAGCCCCAGGATGCGACGAGCCGACATCGAGGTGCCAAACCATCCCGTCGATATGGACTCTTGGGGAAGATCAGCCTGTTATCCCCGGGGTACCTTTTATCCGTTGAGCGACACCGCTTCCACTCGCAAGTGCCGGATCACTAGTCCCGACTTTCGTCCCTGCTCGACCTGTCAGTCTCACAGTCAAGCTCCCTTGTGTACTTGCACTCAACACCTGATTGCCAACCAGGCTGAGGGAACCTTTGGGCGCCTCCGTTACCTTTTAGGAGGCAACCGCCCCAGTTAAACTACCCACCAGACACTGTCCCTGAACCGGATAACGGTCCGAAGTTAGATACCCAAATCAACCAGAGTGGTATTTCAAGATTGCCTCCACCCATACTGGCGTATGGACTTCACCGGCTCCCACCTATCCTACACAAGCTAATTCGAGTACCAATGTCAAGCTATAGTAAAGGTCCCGGGGTCTTTCCGTCCTGCCGCGCGTAACGAGCATCTTTACTCGTACTGCAATTTCGCCGGGCCTGTGGTTGAGACAGTGGGGAAGTCGTTACGCCATTCGTGCAGGTCGGAACTTACCCGACAAGGAATTTCGCTACCTTAGGATGGTTATAGTTACCACCGCCGTTTACTGGCGCTTAAGTTCTCCGCTTCGCCCCGAAGAGCTAACAGGTCCCCTTAACGTTCCAGCACCGGGCAGGCGTCAGTCCATATACATCGAATTACTTCTTCGCATGGACCTGTGTTTTTAGTAAACAGTCGCTTCCCCCTGCTCTCTGCGGCCATACAACGCTCCACCCGCGCGGGGCTTCACGTCTCCGGCCCCCCTTCTCCCTAAGTTACGGGGGCAATTTGCCGAGTTCCTTAACCACAGTTCGCCCGATCGCCTCGGTATTCTCTACCTGACCACCTGTGTCGGTTTGGGGTACGGGCCGCTAAGAACTCGCTAGAGGCTTTTCTCGGCAGCATAGGATCACTGACTTCACCTGAATCGGCTCGGCATCACGTCTCAGCCTTAAAGTGTCGCGGATTTGCCTACGACACGGCCTACACGCTTACCCCGGCACAACCACCGGCCGGGCTCAGCTACCTTCCTGCGTCACCCCATCGCTTGACTACTACCCGCCAGGTTCCCACGCTCCCCACCATCCGTCCGAAGACATCAGGCAGCTCGGGTGGTTAGCACAACGAGGTTCATCAGGGACGCTCTTTCGCGGGTACGGGAATATCAACCCGTTGTCCATCGACTACGCCTCTCGGCCTCGCCTTAGGTCCCGACTCACCCAGGGCGGATTAGCCTGGCCCTGGAACCCTTGGTCATCCGGCGGAAGGGTTTCTCACCCTTCTTTCGCTACTCATGCCTGCATTCTCACTCGTGCCGCGTCCACAACTGGGTCACCCCGCTGCTTCACTCGCGGCACGACGCTCCCCTACCCATCCACACACCTGCACAAGGAATCAAGTCCAAGCGAGGTTAAAATGTGAATGCCACAGCTTCGGCGGTGTGCTTGAGCCCCGCTACATTGTCGGCGCGGAACCACTTGACCAGTGAGCTATTACGCACTCTTTAAAGGGTGGCTGCTTCTAAGCCAACCTCCTGGTTGTCTATGCGACCCCACATCCTTTTCCACTTAGCACACGCTTAGGGGCCTTAGCTGGTGATCTGGGCTGTTTCCCTCTCGACTACGAAGCTTATCCCCCGCAGTCTCACTGCCGCGCTCTCACTTACCGGCATTCGGAGTTTGGCTGATTTCGGTAAGCTTGTGGGCCCCCTAGACCATCCAGTGCTCTACCTCCGGCAAGAAACACGCGACGCTGCACCTAAATGCATTTCGGGGAGAACCAGCTATCACGGAGTTTGATTGGCCTTTCACCCCTAACCACAGGTCATCCCCCAACTTTTCAACGTTGGTGGGTTCGGCCCTCCACGCGGTCTTACCCGCGCTTCAGCCTGCCCATGGCTAGATCACTCCGCTTCGGGTCTAGGACACGCGACTGAATCGCCCTATTCAGACTCGCTTTCGCTACGGCTCCCCCACACGGGTTAACCTCGCCACATGCCACTAACTCGCAGGCTCATTCTTCAAAAGGCACGCCGTCACCCCGCAAGGCTCCGACGGATTGTAGGCGAACGGTTTCAGGTACTATTTCACTCCCCTCCCGGGGTACTTTTCACCATTCCCTCACGGTACTCGTCCGCTATCGGTCACCAGGAAGTATTTAGGCTTACCAGGTGGTCCTGGCAGATTCACGGCAGATTTCAGGGGTCCGCCGCTACTCGGGAACACCCACAGAAGGTCAGCAACTTTCACCTACCGGACTTTCACCGTCTACGGTCAGCCATTCCAGACTGTTCGACTAGCCACTGACTTTGTAACTTCTCGAACAAGTGTCAGCTTGTTCAGCAGGGTCCCACAACCCCGACCACGCAACCCCTGACAGGTATCACACGCAGCCGGTTTAGCCTCGATCCGCTTTCGCTCGCCACTACTCACGGAATCACTAAATTGTTTTCTCTTCCTACGGGTACTGAGATGTTTCACTTCCCCGCGTTCCCCCCACACACCCTATGTGTTCAGGTGTGGGTGACACCACATGACTGGTGCCAGGTTTCCCCATTCGGACACCCTGGGATCACAGCTTGGTTGACAGCTCCCCCAGGCCTATCGCGGCCTCCCACGTCCTTCATCGGCTCCTGGTGCCAAGGCATTCACCGTTCGCCCTTGACAACTTGACCACAAAGATGCTCGCGTCCACTGTGCAATTCTCAACAAACGACCAACCCACAACCCACAAGCCCCACACCAGCACCACCACAGTGGACGGTATGCGGGACCAGGCCATGCCTGGCAGACCACCAGCCCCCACACGGAGGGCCAGACAAGTCTCCGAAAGAAACAACCAACGGTTGTTCTTTCAGGACCCAACAGGGTGCCTTACATCCTTCCTCAGCCGCACCAACCGCAACCGTTCCCACCACCCAAGAGTGGCTGTACTAGGCGCCGCCGGCCGTTGCCGAGGGAAAACTTGCCAGTGTCTCCGCCATCTGAGCACCCCACCACCACAGTCGGGCAGTGCGGGCTCCATGCCACCTTTCGGTGGATGGTGCTCCTTAGAAAGGAGGTGATCCAGCCGCACCTTCCGGTACGGCTACCTTGTTACGACTTCGTCCCAATCGCCAGCCCCACCTTCGACGGCTCCCTCCACAAGGGTTGGGCCACCGGCTTCGGGTGTTGCCGACTTTCGTGACGTGACGGGCGGTGTGTACAAGGCCCGGGAACGTATTCACCGCAGCGTTGCTGATCTGCGATTACTAGCGACTCCGACTTCACGGGGTCGAGTTGCAGACCCCGATCCGAACTGAGACCGGCTTTTTGGGATTCGCTCCACCTCACGGTATCGCAGCCCATTGTACCGGCCATTGTAGCATGCGTGAAGCCCTGGACATAAGGGGCATGATGACTTGACGTCATCCCCACCTTCCTCCGAGTTGACCCCGGCAGTCTTCGATGAGTCCCCGCCATAACGCGCTGGCAACATCGAACGAGGGTTGCGCTCGTTGCGGGACTTAACCCAACATCTCACGACACGAGCTGACGACAGCCATGCACCACCTGTGACCGCCCCCGAAGGACCTCACATCTCTGCGAGTTTTGCGGCCATGTCAAACCCAGGTAAGGTTCTTCGCGTTGCATCGAATTAATCCGCATGCTCCGCCGCTTGTGCGGGCCCCCGTCAATTCCTTTGAGTTTTAGCCTTGCGGCCGTACTCCCCAGGCGGGGCGCTTAATGCGTTAGCTGCGGCACAGAGAACCGGAGAGGCTCCCCACACCTAGCGCCCAACGTTTACAGCGTGGACTACCAGGGTATCTAATCCTGTTCGCTCCCCACGCTTTCGCTCCTCAGCGTCAGTATCGGCCCAGAGACCCGCCTTCGCCACCGGTGTTCCTCCTGATATCTGCGCATTTCACCGCTACACCAGGAATTCCAGTCTCCCCTACCGAACTCTAGCCTGCCCGTATCGACCGCAGGCTTGGAGTTGAGCCCCAAGTTTTCACGGTCGACGCGACAAGCCGCCTACGAGCTCTTTACGCCCAATAAATCCGGACAACGCTCGCACCCTACGTCTTACCGCGGCTGCTGGCACGTAGTTGGCCGGTGCTTCTTCTGCAGGTACCGTCACTCTCGCTTCGTCCCTGCTGAAAGAGGTTTACAACCCGAAGGCCGTCATCCCTCACGCGGCGTCGCTGCATCAGGCTTCCGCCCATTGTGCAATATTCCCCACTGCTGCCTCCCGTAGGAGTCTGGGCCGTGTCTCAGTCCCAGTGTGGCCGGTCGCCCTCTCAGGCCGGCTACCCGTCGTCGCCTTGGTAGGCCATCACCCCACCAACAAGCTGATAGGCCGCGAGCCCATCCCAAGCCGAAAAACTTTCCACCACCAGCCATGCGACCAGCAGTAATATTCGGTATTAGCCCCCGTTTCCGAGGGTTATCCCAAAGCTTGGGGCAGGTTGCTCACGTGTTACTCACCCGTTCGCCGCTCGAGTACCCCGAAGGGCCTTTCCGCTCGACTTGCATGTGTTAAGCACGCCGCCAGCGTTCGTCCTGAGCCAGGATCAAACTCTCCAACAAAAAATTAGTTGAACAGCATCCTGACAACAAACAAATTGTTGCCAAAGGAATCCCAACCAGCCAAACCATAAAGGCCCGACCAGTCCGGGGTATAAATCATAATTGGCACTGGCTTTACAAAGCACCCTGTTGAGTTCTCAAAGAACAACCACACACCGACCAGAAACCCGAAGG
>NZ_LGEB01000094.1:0-5208 GCF_001279555.1 Micromonospora sp. NRRL B-16802
ACGTCGAAATCGAAGGCGCCCCACACGGTCTGCTCTGGACCCACGCCGACGAGGTAAACGCCGCCCTGCGCACCTTCCTGGGCTGAGCTGACGAAAGGGGTACGGCGAGGGAAGAACCAGGAGGAAGGAGCTGCACATGTGCGCGAAGCCGATGTCGGTACAGAACGATCTGCTCATCGTTGACGACCTCATGCTGCTCTTGATGGACGACGACGGCTAATCCATCCAGGCAGCGGGCACCCTGTACTACACCCTTGGCGGCGCCAGCGCGTGGCCACCCGGACCGCCCGTCCGCCGACGAAGGATCCGGCCGGCGACGGCCTCTTCACCGATGGCGCCGGCCCGGACGCCAGCGCCATCGTCTGGGACTTCGCCCGACGCCACCCGAAAGGACCACCGGCGTAACCCCGATGAACCGCCAACTCGCACGCGCCGCCGAGCCAGCTGCACAGAGCTGGCGCGGGGTCCTGCGGACAGCCGCCGCGACAACCCGAGGAGGACGGATGCGCTCAGTCGTTCCCGACTATCTGACTGACGTACTCGGAGATGTCGAGTCGGACACCTCCGGAGAGCCGGCTGGCTACATTCCGGAGCTTGCGGCAGCTGATCCTGAGCGTCTCGCCGCGGTCTTCGCCACGGTCGATGGCACGCTGCACGGTGCCGGCGACGTCGATGCCGCGTTCACGATCCAGTCGATCTCGAAGCCTTTTGTGTACGCGATGGCGCTCTCGGATCGTGGCTTCGATCGGGTGCTCGCCCAGGTCGGGGTCGAGCCGTCAGGGGAGGCGTTCAACGAGATCTCCCTCGAAAGCGAGACGGGACGTCCCCGCAATCCGATGATCAACGCGGGCGCGATCACGACTCACTCCCTCGCCGGTGCGGAGAACCTCACGCCCGTCGAGCGGGTCGACCGCGTTGTTCAGGGGCTTTCGGCGTTCGCGGGCCGTCAGTTGACGGTCGATGAGACGGTGTGCGCATCCGAGATGGAGAACGCGCACCGCAACCTTGCCATCGCGCACATGCTCCGCAGCCATGGCATCCTCACCGAGGATCCGAGGGCCGTTGTCGATGGCTACATCCGTCAGTGCTCGGTGCTCGTGACCGCCCGAGACCTGGCGATGATGGCGGCGACACTGGCCAACCGTGGGATGAACCCCCTCTCGAACGAGCAGGTGGTGGACGGGTCGGTGGTCCGTCAGGTGCTGAGCGTCATGGCCACCTGCGGGATGTATGACGCCGCCGGCGACTGGGCCACGCAGGTCGGCATTCCGGCGAAGAGCGGTGTGGCCGGGGGACTCATCGGTGCACTACCCGGTCAGCTCGGCATCGCCACCTTCTCGCCTCGACTGGACCGGCACGGCAACAGCGTTCGCGGAGTGTCGCTGTTCGAACGGTTCTCGTCCGACATGGGGCTGCACGTGATGGAGGTGCCGCCCGCGGCACGCGCGGTCGTGCGTTCCAATCGAGTACGAGGCGGCGGAGCGGACGCGACCCGAGTCCTCCGGCTGCAGGGCGGGATCCGCTTCGCGGGAGCCGAGCGGATCGTGCGCGAACTCGTGGAGAGTGCGCCTTCGGAGCCCCGAGTGGTTCTCGACGTCTCCCTGGTGCATTCCATCGACGATGTGGCCCGACGAATGCTCCTGGAGGTCGCGCGTCGACTCACGCTGGACGGTCACGAGGTCTATCTCGTAGATCCGGAAATGATGATCCCGGACCCGGATCCCGGCGACGGCGGCCGGATCACAGTAATCGATGTCGCGCGGGCCGACGGCGCGACCGACAACCACGACCGACAACCAGAAAGGACCCCATGACCGCGACCACGATCGAGAAGCCCGACTTCACCGGGCTGCGCGCGATGTACATCAACTGCACCCTCAACCGTTCCCCCGGCCGTAGCCACACCCAGGGGGTGGTCGACCGCAGTGTGGCGATCATGGAGGCGAGCGGGGTCAGCGTGGACCAGATTCGCGCCGTCGACCACGACATCGCCACCGGCGTCCGACCCGACATGACCGAGCACGGGTGGGACACCGACGAATGGCCCGCGTTGCTGACCCGGGTGCTGGCAGCCGACATCCTGGTCATCGCCGGACCGATCTGGCTCGGCGACAACAGTTCGGTGACCCGTCGGGTGATCGAGCGGCTCTACGGCTACTCCGGCGTACTCAACGAGCAGGGCCAGTACGCCTACTACGGGCGGGTTGGTGGCTGCCTGCTCACCGGCAACGAGGACGGCTTGAAACACTGTGCGATGAGCATCCTCTACAGCCTGCAGCACATCGGCTTCACCGTCCCGCCGCAGGCCGATGCGGGTTGGCTCGGTGAGGTCGGCCCCGGGCCGTCCTACCTCGACGAGGGTTCCGGCGGGCCGGAGAACGACTTCACAAACCGCAATATCGCGTTTATGACCTACAATTTGCTCCACCTCGCGTCGATGATCCGTTATGGCGGCGGGATCCCGGCCTACGGCAACCAGCGCACTGCCTGGGACGCAGGAGTCCATCCGGACGCCGCCAACCCCGAGTACCGCTGACGCGACGACCTTCTCGGCGCGTTCTGCTCGACCACGACGACCGTCACCTCTCGTCACAGCGTAAGGATGTGAATAGCGATGACAAGCCCGGCATCGACGAGCTGGCCGAGTCTGCGGGTTTCGGACTGGACCGCCACCCGCGACACCCTGCACATGTGGACCCAGATCGTGGGCAAGATCCGCATGGCGCACGCCCCGCTGGTAAATCATTGGTGGCAGGTGACCCTATACGTGAGCCCGCGCGGGTTGACGACGTCGACCATCCCGTACGGCACCGCAGCCTTCGAGATCGAGTTCGACTTCATCGGCCACCAGCTCGACGTCCGCACCAGCGACGGCGGCACGCGGAGCCTCCCGCTGCGGCCGATGGCGGTAGCCGAGTTCTACTCGCGGGTCATGGCCATGCTCGACGAACTCGGGATCGAGGCGCCGATCCGGCCGCACCCCAACGAGGTCGACCCGGCGATTCCCTTCGCTGAGGACCACCACCACGCCTCCTACGACGATGCGGCGGCAGCCCTGTTCTGGCGACAGCTGTTGCAGGCGAACCGGGTGATCGGCGAGTTCCGGTCACACTTCGTCGGCAAGGTCAGCCCGGTGCACTTCTTCTGGGGCGGGATGGACCTGGCCTGCACCCGCTTCTCCGGCCGGTCGGCCCCGCCGCACCCGGGCGGAATGCCCAACTGCGGGGACTGGGTCATGGTCGAGGGCTACTCCCGCGAGCTGTCCAGCTGCGGGTTCTGGCCCGGCGGCGGTGAGGAAGGGGCCTTCTACTCGTACGCCTACCCCACACCCGACGGTTTCGCCGAGCAACAGATCCTCCCCGAGGGCGCGTACTTCAGCATCGAGTACCAGCAGTTCCTGCTGCCCTACGAGGCCGTCCGTGCCGCACCGGACCCCGACCGGGCGGTCGCCGAGTTTCTCCGCACCACCTACGAAGCCGCCGCGAACCTGGGGCACTGGGACCGCTCCGCGCTGGAGGACAACCCGTTCCGGTGGCACCGCACCCCTGCTTCGTGACGACCCGACGAATCTGATGGAGGACATATGGTAGTGAATGTCAGCGACGCGCCCGAAGCCAAGCGGTACGAGGCTCGGATCGAGGGGGAGTCCAAGGTCGCGGGGCTCGCGCAGTACATCCGCACCGCGGAACTCATCGCGTTCGTCCACACCGAGGTTGCGCCGGAGTACGAGGGCAGGAGAGTGGGAGCGGCCCTGGTCCGCACCGCCCTCGACGAGGCTCGCGCCGCGAACCTGCTGGTCCTGCCCACCTGCCCGTTCTTCGCCGGCTGGATCGCTCGGCACCCCGAGTACGAGGACCTGGTGTACCAGTCCCGCAGCAGAGTCAGCGACTGAACAGCCGGACACGGCAGCGACGGAGGTCTTCGACCCGGGCCACCGCCCATGGATCCGGCCCGTACCGTGGTGCCCACGGTGCCGTCCTCCCGCCTCGACCCGCCGAGACGTTCAGGCGGCGGTCAACGGCGGTCAGTTCCTGGACGTGACAGCCAGCGTGGTGACGCAGGTCAAGTCAGCCCAGTTGGGCCGTCATCGTCGTGATGCGGGTGGCGCCTGCGGTGACCGTGAGTGACCTCTGACGAGTCTGCCGCCGTGGTGATGGCGGCGGACGTGCCGCAGAACAAGGGTGCCAGGTTGCGGTGCGTGATGCGCTGCACGGGGTGATCGGGACGGTCGAGGCGTAGGGTTTCGGCCAGCACGATGGCCGACAGCGGTCCGTGGACCAGTAGGCCCGGGTATCCCTCGATGGTGGTCGCGTACGGCCAGTCGTAGTGGATGCGGTGGGCGTTGGCGGTGGCCGCGCTGAAACGCATGAGCAGCGTCGGGTCGGTGCGGAAGGTCCATCCCTGCGGCGTCCGTTCCAGGGGTGTCACCGGCGACGCGGGTGCGGAGGGCTGGGCGCCGGACGTGCCGACTGTCGCGGCGGGGCGGGGCGGTACACGATGTTCTGCTGTTCGGTCAGCAGCGGAGCGCCGCTTTCGGCATACGCCGTGGTTTTGTTCTGTCGCAACAGGAAACGGCCGCTGCGCCCCTGCTTCATGTCCGACGATCGCACGGTCGTGTGACGGGTGATCCGGGAGCCGACGACGATCGGTGCGTGGAACGTCACCGTGCCACCGGCGAACATCCGGCGCGGCAGGTCGGCCGGCACGTCGGACTCGTCGCGGCGGGGATGGCCGTCGAGACCGAGGACCGTCGAGGGCGACCAGCGGGGGAGGGCTACCCAGTGCCACAGCGGGGGCAGCGGGTCACCGGGTCGGACGGGCGGTGCTCCGCTGCTGAGCAGTGCGCTGAGGGCGGCCACCGGTGCCGGGTCGACGAGTTCTGGTTCGCCGGTCACGATCCGGCTCCTTCCGAGGGGAGGTCGAGGATGCGGCGGGCGCGGGCGATCACGGGCCGGTCGACCATCCGGCCGTCGACCAGAACGACCGCTTCGGCGCTGAAGGTGGACTCGATGACGCGCCGGGCCCAGGCCCGCTCGGTGGCGGTGGGTCGCAGCGCCTCGTCGGCGGGTGCGATTTGGCGGGGGTGGACGCAGAGTTTCCCGCATCGATCAGCTCATCAGCAATTTCCAGGAGCTCGTCGCCCAAGTGCCCGGGATCGTCCAGCCGTTCATCGTCATGCTGGCGGGCGCGATCCCGTTTGTCGACGGC
>NZ_LGEB01000095.1:0-3741 GCF_001279555.1 Micromonospora sp. NRRL B-16802
CCGCCGACCCGGGACCGGGTCGACGGCCTGCCGACGGTGCGAAGAGCGGAGGCGTCAGCGCTCGCTGAAGGGGACGTAGTCCCGCTCGGCGGAGCCGACGTAGACCTGCCGCGGACGGCCGATCTTGGTCTCCGGGTCGTTAATCATCTCGCGCCACTGGGCGATCCAGCCGGGGAGCCGGCCGAGCGCGAAGAGGACCGTGAACATCTTGGTCGGGAAGCCCATGGCCTTGTAGATCAGGCCCGTGTAGAAGTCCACGTTCGGGTAGAGCCGACGGGAGACGAAGAAGTCATCGTCGAGCGCGATCTCCTCCAACTCCATGGCGATGTCCAGCAGCGGGTCCGGCTTGGCCATCCGGCCCAGCACGTCCTGCGCGGCCTTCTTGACGATCGCCGCCCGCGGGTCGTAGTTCTTGTAGACCCGGTGGCCGAAGCCCATCAGCTTGACGCCGTCCTCCTTGTCCTTGACCTTGCGGACGAAGGACCGGACGTCGCCACCCTCAGCGTTGATCTTTTCGAGCATCTCCAGCACGGCCTGGTTGGCACCGCCGTGCAGCGGGCCGAACAGCGCGTTCACGCCGGCCGAGACCGAGGCGAACAGGTTGGCGTTGCTGGAGCCGACCAGCCGGACGGTCGACGTGGAGCAGTTCTGCTCGTGGTCGGCGTGCAGGACGAACAGCATGTCCAGCACCTTCGACATCACCGGGTCGACCTCGTACGGCTCCGCCGGCACGCCGAACGTCATCCGCAGCAGGTTGTCCACGTACCCCAGCGAGTTGTCGGGGTAGAGCAGCGGCTGCCCGATGGACTTCTTGTACGCGTACGAGGCGATGGTGGGGACCTTCGCCATCAGCCGGACCGTGGAGATCTCCACGTGCTCGGAGTCGAACGGGTCCAGGCTGTCCTGGTAGAAGGTCGACAGCGCGCTCACCGCGGACGAGAGCACCGCCATCGGGTGGGCGTCCCGGGGGAAGCCGTCGAAGAAGCGGCGCATCTCCTCGTGCAGCAGCGAGTGCCGCCGAATCCACTCGGTGAACTCGGTCAGCTGCTGCTCGGTCGGCAGCTCGCCGTAGATGAGCAGGTACGAGACCTCCAGGAAGGAGGACTTCTCGGCCAACTGCTCGATCGGGTACCCCCGGTAACGCAGGATGCCCGCGTCGCCGTCGATGTAGGTGATAGCGGATGAGGCGGCCGCGGTGTTCACGAAACCAGGGTCGTACGTCGTCATCCCGGTTTCTTTCAGCAGCTTGCTCACCCCGATGCCAGCGGGGCCCTCGACCGCAGGATGTACCGGCATCGACAGCTGCCCACCGGGGTGATCGAGCTTGACTTCCGTCATGTGGTTCCTCGCTTCGCCGGCAGATCTACGTTGAATTGCCTTCGCTTCTACCGTAATTGCGGCCCCGGGGACACTGCCCGCCGTGGTTCGGCGGTGAGGTATGCGTCACCCGATTCCCGACTCACCAGCCGGGAAACCCTCCGTCCCGCTACCCGGGACGGCCCGAAGCGCCCCGAACCGCCCGGAACGACCCCCCAGAGCGGACCCGTGTGCCGCAGCCGCGACGACAGCGCTAGGACAGCCCTGGAACAGCGCTAGGACAGCGCCAGTCGGCGCAGTGTTCCGTCCCACGTGACCTGGTAGACGTCAAGTGTGTTCGCCCCGGCCCGGAACAGCCGGTCGTCGGTGAGCAGCGCGGCGAAGCGGCGTCCTCCGGGGTCGGCCGGCACCACCGGGACCACCGCCCCGATCCGGCCGTTGATCGCCACCGCGAGTTGCGTGCCGTCCGGGACCGTCTCGGGCACGTCGCCCCAGACCAACGCCGGAAGGGTGCCGGTGTCCGGATCGGTCGCCTGGAAGGCGGCCAGGTCGGCCACGCGAGCACTGCCGGCGGCCGGGCCCGCCCGTACCTCGGTTCCGACGAGTGGGTGCGGTGCCGACGGCGGCGGTGGGGTGGGCACCCCGCCGGGGACGGTGATCGGCTCGCCGGGCCGGTCGTAGAAGTGTTTCGTGCTGTCCGTGCGGGGCGCCTGCCGGGCGGAACGGCCGTCGACGCGGCGGGGTAGTCGGATGCCGGCCTCGTCGGCGACGGTCGGCAGCAGGTCGACGTGTTCCCAGTTGCGGTCGTCGACGCGGCCGGTCTGCTGGCGGGGTTCCTTGACGAACAGAGGCACCCAGGCGACCTCACCGGCGGCGGCCTTGATGGCGTCCATGCCGCGGCCCTGCGCGCCCGCGCGGAAGCTCACCCCGTGGTCGGCGGTGACCACGATCAGGGCCTGGTCGTAGAGGCCGCTGGCGCGCAGCGTCCGCAGTGTCTCGCCGATCAGCCGGTCGGTGTAGCCGAGCTGGGCGAGGTGCCGCTGCCGGGCCAGGTCGACCCAGCCCGCGCCGTCGTTGGGCAGGTCCTCCGGGGCGTCGTAGCGTGCGCCGGACGGCAGGTACGCCCACGGTGAGTGCGGCATGAGCAGGTGCAGGAAGTGCAGGGTGGGCCGAGGTTCGGGTTTCAGCCCGGCGAGGAAGCTGGTGAACCGGGCGGGCTGGTTGTCGTCGAGGCTGTCCCAGCGGAACTTCGGGTCGTCCGGGACGGGTTCGGCGGCGTCCAGGCCGGCCTCGGCCCGGGTCTGCTCCCGGTAGGAGTCCTCCGGGTCGACGGCGCTCTCCGTCGGCCCGGCGATCTGGCCGAGCAGTTTGCCGGTCTGCCGGACCAGTACGCCGAGCCCCTGATCGGGGGTGATCGGCTGTTCGCAGCGGCTCGGTGGGCAGAGCCGGGTGATGCTCTCCTGCGCCTTGACGTCGTAGAGGCCGCCGAAGGCCGTGAAGATGTTGTCGGGGTACTGCGAGTAGTGCGGCGCCACGGACCGCGCCGGGTAGCGGCCGGTGAGCATTGCGGGCAGCGCGTTTGGCGTCCAGCCGCTGACGCCTGTTGCGTTGCGGTACCAGGTGGACCCGCCGGCCAGTTCGGCGAAGTGCGGGAACCGTTGCGCGTCGATCCGCCCGTCGACGCCGAGCAGGCTGACAAGCGGCAGCTCGTCGAGGATCAGCATGACCACGGGCGGGTGCACGGCCGCACCCTGCGCCGTACCGGCCGCGCCGCCGTCGCTGCGCGGCAGCACCACCGCCGAGGTGGGCGAGACGAGCAGGAACAGCGCCACGAAGGCCACCGGTCCGGCGGCGGCCAGTCGCAGCACGCGGCCCGGCGCCCGCCACCGCCGGTGCGCGGCCGCGCCGGCCGCACCGGCAAGGGCCGCCACGAGCAGCAGGGGTACGCCCCGAAGTGGCGTCGCGTGCCGGCCCACCTGCACGGCGAGGGCGGCCAGCAGCAGCCCCACAAGCGCGGTGTGGGTGATCGCGCGGGCGGTGCGGCCTGCCAGTCGACTGACCGCGCCGAGCGCCACCAGGGGCAGCGTGGGCACGACCGCCACCAGGGCGACGAGCAGCAGGATCTGGCCGGGGTCGGCACGGTGGAACAGGAAGAAGTCGGGGCTGCGGCCGAGCACGTCCAGCAGCGGCTGGGTGACGACCAGCCCGACCAGCGCGGCGACCTCCAGCAGCCGACCCACCTCGCCGCGCCAGCCCTGGTCCCATCGGCGCTGCGCCGACGTACCCGTGTCCGGGGCCGCCGTTCCAGCGTCGGGCGCCGACGCTCCAGCGTCCGGGGGCGACGTCCCAGCGTCCGGGGGCGACGTCCCAGCGTCCGGGGGCGACGTCCCAGCGTCCGGGGGCGACGTCCCAGCGTCCGGGGGC
>NZ_LGEB01000096.1:0-3331 GCF_001279555.1 Micromonospora sp. NRRL B-16802
CTGGCGCAACCAACACGCCCAACCCAAAACCGGATACGCGATCAACTCCAAGATCCGCCATCCCGATTACCCGTTCAAGGCCGCATGACGAGGCACTAGAAGATTCGCCAGTTTCATTCCCACTCGAATCTGTCGGCACTGTAAAAGTAGGTAATTGTCACCGACGCGAACCCCGTCCGCCAACCCCAGTCTAAACCGTGGACGGGGGTGGGCAATTCGGTCGCCGTATGCCGGGCCTGCCCGCACACCGGTCCCTTTGCTGGTCTGGCCCGCCCGGGCAACGGCCATCCACCGCTCTGCACGGTGGCGACCGGCGACGACATCAGGGGCTTCCACCGACGCGAAGGCGACGCCGCCGATGCCAGCCTGAAGACAACGCCATCACCGGCAACGACCGGAGCAGCGCCAGACCTCGTCCGTCCGGGAACGGCCCTGACCCGCGAGGTCGCCCCCCGCTTCGGACCGTCGACGCGAAAGGAACCGCCATGTCTGTCAGCGCTGTCATCGACGTTGCCAGGCGGAACCTCAGCCGCAGCGGTGTTCGTGCCGTGAAGTGCCTTTCGTTCTGTGTCGACCTCGCCGGTACGGCACTCATCTATCCAGTTTCCCCGGTGCCGCGAAGCGGGGTCTGGACTCCGCCCGTCGCGTAACTCCACCAAGAGCGAGCGAGAGTAGTTAGGAAATCCTGATGAGCAGGAATCGAGCCCTCTATGGAAATTATGAGGTAGGCGATCTCATTGGCTGGGGCGGTATGGCCAATATCCGCCTAGGTCGCGACATCCGCTCAGGTCGGTCCGTTGCGATAAAGGTGCTCCGCAGAGATCTTGCACTGGATCCCCTGTTCCAATCCAGGTTTCGACGCGAGGCGCGGATGACGGCTCGCCTCAGTCATCCCGCGATCGTCTCCGTCTATGACACCGGTTATAACGAGTTGGAAGGAGGATCGGCGGGTAGGGTACGAGTTCCATATATTGTCATGGAGTATGTCTCTGGCCGGCCCCTGTCGGACCTTCTCAAGGCTGGCGGACTCAGACTCAAGGACTCGATCCAGTATCAGGTCGAGATCCTCTCGGCGCTTGAGTTCAGTCATCGCGCCGGCATTGTCCATCGCGACATCAAACCGGCCAATGTGATGATCACAACGGAGGGTTCCGTCAAAATCGTGGACTTCGGAATCGCACACGACAGTGGCGATCCAGTCCCGGCGATAACCCAGGCCCACGAGATCCTTGGAACTCCCCAGTATCTCTCTCCCGAGCAGGTGCGCGGTGAGACCGTGGACGCCCGCAGCGACCTCTACTCCGCAGGCTGCCTGCTCTATGAACTACTTACCGGGCGGCCCCCCTTTATCGGTCCTGACCCGCTGTCTGTCGCCTACCAACACGTCTATGAGGAACCCGCGCGGGTCAGCACGCGCGGTCTAGACCTCACTCCCGCGCTTGATTCCGTACTCGTGAAGGCTCTCGCCAAAGCCCGGGAGGATCGGTTCCGGAACGCGCGAGCCTTCAGAGAGGCGCTCCAGTCTGCGGCGAAGGGCATCATTAGCGAAGATGGCGGCGCCCGCTTGGGTAAGTTCGAAAACGACGCGGCCAAGGCACCCGCCATGGGCGGCCACGCTGGCATGGCCAGCGTCGACCGCTGACCGGCAGCGCAGATCAACGAGGAGGTAGCGCGCGTGATCGCTACTTTCTCGGCGGCCAACTCTTGGGCACGGGCGAGTTCGCCGGTGAGCACGAGCACTGAGGCCAGGGTGGCGAGTGCGGCGGGGAGGGCGGTCAGGGCGCACGCTTCGCGAGTGAGCCGGACGTTGCGGATGGCCAGCAGATCGGACAGCGCTCGTCGTCCCACAGCATCGCCGCGGTGCGGCTGGCCAGCCACAGCCAGCGGTGGTCGTCGTCAGCTCGGCAGTCGTGGACTTGCAGTATCTGCAGGGCACAAGGTGGGCGCACTCACCGCGTACCGCTGTATAAACCGCGTGACGACTCCGTCGAGCAGGAGGTCGACCGGCTACGGCGCCCCGGCGGGCTGGAGGCGCGCTCTGGCGGCCTCGGGCACCTCGAGCGACCCGCGGCCCCGGCCGAGACGGCCAGCGTGAAGGCCGCGTTGACCGCCTGCAGGTACGTCTCGCGGGACAACATGGGGTCGAGCGGGCGAGCGCCTTGGCGGCGTCCAGCAGCATCCCGGCGCGTCGCTGCAGTGGGCCGGGTGGAACGCGATCCGGGCACGCAGTAGTTCGAGGCGGGCCCGCTGTCGCGCGTTCACGGGCCCGCCGGCTGTCGACAGTCAGGCTCCGAGGCGGCCACGGGCGCACCGGGCCTGCGCGGCCTCCAGCGCCCGGCTCGCACGGACGGCGGGCGCCGGTGTCAGCTCGGCCGCCCGTTGCAGGAACGCGGCTGCCGCGGCCTGCGCGCCGCGTGCGCGGCGCTGGTCGGGTGGCATGGCGGCCCGGCGCAGCAACTCCACGTCGTCGGTCGGCTCCGTCGTCGCGAGCGTGCTCCAGGATCGCGGCCTTTCCGATGCCCGCTTCCCCGCGCACCACAATCGCCCCGCTGCGCCGGCGGTGTTTAGGGCGAGAGATGTTCGATGGCCACCCGCCTGTACGCCAGCCCAGGAGGTCGGCCATTCCGCTCCCACCCGAGGCTGGGATGAGTCCCGACAGTGTCGGAGTAGGTAGTTGTCACCGACGCGAACCGCATTCGTTCCCGATGCCGGCCGCCTCCGCAAGGCCGCGTTCTCAGCGCGGATGGGGTTGATGACTCGGATGCCGCAGGTCGAGACAGGCCTCGAGTACGCGGCTTTCGTCGCTGGTCAAGCGCACCGGCCGTCCAAACTGGCTGACTCGCACGGACAGCGACCAGCTCGCTCGCGGCTGAGTGCGCTGACGGTAGGAGCTAAGGGGTTTGTACCGATGCCAAGGTGCCGCCATTAGCGGAAGCCTTGTGTCGAGACGAAAGGACCCTCGATGCCCATGAGACCTGTCATCGAAGTCGACCGACTGAACGTCACCTCCGGCGAGTTTCGCGCCGTCAAGGATTTCTCGTTCCGGGTCGCGGGCGGGGAGCCCGACGCGCTCCTCGGCGTCAATGGCGTGGGCAAGACCTCGACTCAGGGGGTCATCGAGGACCACCGGACGTCGCCGGCAGGCGCGGTGCGCGTGTACGGCAAGAGCCCCACGGACCGGCGCGCGGTGCGTCCCAGGATGGACATCGTGCCCAGTCGATAAGCGCCGCGACACGACAACGACGTCCAACGCGGACACCACCACCCGGTATGCGACAACAGGAGGGAAACGATCATGGGATTCATCGCCGTCGGGACCGAGAACAGCACC
>NZ_LGEB01000097.1:0-284937 GCF_001279555.1 Micromonospora sp. NRRL B-16802
GGCGATGGGGTGGGTGGGCTTGTGGGATGGCGTGACGGCTTGGGGGCGGGTAGAAACGGGGGCAAGAGAGCGCTCTCTTGCTGGGCGCCCGTCTGGCCAGTGGATTGGACGAACCGCATGACAAGCCCGTCCCGACGTACCCTCCTTCTCGCTCTGCTGGTGACAGCCGCCGTCACCATGACCAGCACCGCCGCCACCGCCGGTCGCCCCACGGGCGGCGCTCCCGACTTCGGACCCAACGTGACGATCTTCGACCCGGCCATGCCGGTCAGCGAGATCCAGCGGACCCTCGACGCGGCCCACGCCCGCCAGGTCGACAACGAGATGGGCACCGAGCGGCACGCGTACCTGTTCAAGCCCGGCACCTACGGCACTGCCGAGCGGCCGTTGCAGGCCAAGGTCGGCTACTACACCGAAGTGTCCGGCCTCGGGGCCTCGCCCACCGACGTCACAGTCAACGGCAAGCTGGAGGTCTACAACCGCTGCCTCGCCGACGGCGGCACCGGCAACTGCCTCGCGCTCGTCAACTTCTGGCGCACGCTGTCCAACCTGTCGCTCACCATCAACGCCGCGGGCCAGGACGACTGCCGGTCGACTGCGAACTTCTGGGCGGTGTCCCAGGCGGTGTCGATGCGCCGGCTCAACATCAACGGCGGCGGGCTGTCGTTGATGGACTACTGCACCGCCGGCCCGCAGTACGCAAGCGGCGGCTTCATCGCCGACTCGCGGCTGCCGGCCACCACGAACGGGTCCCAGCAGCAGTGGCTGACCCGCAACAGCGAGGTCGCCAGCTGGTCCAACGCCGTGTGGAACCAGGTCTTCGCGGGCGTGGAGGGCGCGCCCGACGACGCCACGTTCCCCGACCCGCCGTACACCACCCTCGACACCACGCCGCTGAGCCGGGAGAAGCCCTACCTGTTCGTCGACGGCAGGGGTCGCTACAACGTGCGGGTGCCCGCCGCGCAGCGCGACAGCCGTGGTGTCTCCTGGGCCGACGGCATCACGCCGGGCCGGACCATCGGCATCGGCGACTTCTTCATCGCGAAGCCGTCCGACCCGGTGCACGTGATCAACAGCCAGTTGGCGCGCGGTAAGCACCTGCTGCTCACCCCCGGCGTGTACGACATCGCCCGCAGCATCGAGATCCGCCGCGCCAACACAGTGGTGCTCGGCATCGGGCACGCCACGCTCACCGCCGTCAACGGCGCCGTCCCGCTGGACGTCGCAGGTGTCCCCGGCGTGATCGTCGCCGGTGTCACCGTCGACGCCGGCACCGTCGAGTCACCGGTCCTGCTGCGGGTCGGCCGTCAGCACGGTCACCAGGCCAGCAGCCGCACCAACCCGACCACGCTGTCCGACGTGTACTTCCGTGTCGGCGGCCCGCACATCGGCCGGACCAACACCGCGCTGGAGGTCAACAGCGACAACGTGCTCATCGACCACACCTGGGTGTGGCGCGGCGACCACGGGGTCGAGGGCTTCACCGAGGGTGTCAACGGCGACACCGACCGCTGGCGCACCAACACCGGTCGCTACGGCGCCGTCATCAACGGCGACCACGTGACCGCCACCGGCCTGTTCGTCGAGCACTTCCAGCGCTACAACACGGTCTGGAACGGCGAGCACGGCACCACGATCCTCTACCAGAACGAGCTGCCGTACGACCCGCCGACGCAGGCTGACTGGATGAACGGCCGGGTCAAGGGGTGGGCCGGCTACAAGGTCGGCGACCGGGTACGCCACCACACCCTGTACGGCGGCGGGGTCTACGTCTTCAACCAGAACAACCCGTCGATCCGCACCGAGAACGGCTTCGAGGTGCCGAGGCGGCCGGGCGTGAAGCTGCACCACATCATGACCGTCAACCTCAGCGCCGGCACGATCGACCACGTGGTCAACGGAGTCGGCGAGGCTGCCGACATGACGAAGGTCGGTGCGCCGGTCTACATCGCGGAGTACCCCACCCCGTAACGGGTCCGCGTGCCGGAACGGGGGTCGGAGCCGCGGTGGCTCCGACCCCCGCCCCCGTCCGGCAGCTCGATTGAATCTTCCGCTTCACTGGCCGCAAATTGCAACGCCCAGTCAAACTCTTGCGGGTCGACATCCGTTGCTGCCACGATGACCGTCAATGCCTTCCGTCCCGAAGGAGTGGTCACCCATGGCGGTCTCCCGCCGCGGATTCGTCGGATCGGTGCTGGCCGGGTCCGCCCTCGCCGCCACCTCCACCACCGAACTGCTCGGCGCCCTGGCCCGACCCGCGTACGCCGCCAGCCCGGTGGGCGACGTCGTCGGCAAGGTGTCGGTCGGCTACCAGGGCTGGTTCAGCGCCCCCGGCGACTCCGCACCCATCGGCGGCTGGTGGCACTGGGGCCGGGACCGGTTCCAGCCCCCGTCACCTGCCAACACCACGATCGTGTCCTGGCCGGACATGCGCGAGTACACGCGTGGCTACCCCACCGCCTACCCGAACCTCGGCAACGGCTCGCCCGCCACCCTCTTCTCCTCCTACGACCAGCAGACAGTGGACACCCACTTCCGCTGGATGCAGGAGCACGGCTGCGACACCGCCGCGCTGCAACGGTTCAACCCGTTCGGCGACGAGGGCCCGACCCGCGACGCGATGACGCAGAAGGTCCGCTCCGCCGCCGAACGCCACGGCCGGAAGTTCTACATCATGTACGACGTCACCAGCTGGACGAACATGCAGTCGGAACTCAAGACCGACTGGACCACGAAGATGTCAGCGCACACCGCCTCCCCGGCGTACGCCCGGCAGAACGGCAGGCCGGTCGTCTGCATCTGGGGCTTCGGCTTCGACGACCCCGGGCGACCCTTCGCCCCGGCACCCTGCCTGGAGGTCGTCAACTGGTTCAAGGCGCAGGGCTGCTACGTCATCGGCGGAGTGCCGACCTACTGGCGGCAGGGCGTCAACGACTCGCGCGCCGGCTTCCTCGACGTCTACCACGCCTTCAACATGCTCTCGCCGTGGATGGTGGGCCGGACCGGCACCCTGGAAGGGCTCGACTGGTTCCACACCAACGTCAACGTGCCTGACCTCGCGGACTGCGCGGCGCGGGGCATCGACTACCAACCGTGCGTGATGCCCGGCGACCTCTCCTCGGGGCACCGCCGCCACGGGGACTTCTACTGGCGGCACCTCTACAACATGATCCGACTCGGTGCCCAGGGCCTCTACGTGTCCATGTTCGACGAGTACAACGAGGGCAACCAGATCGCCAAGACCTCCGAGACGCAGGCGACGACCCCCGCCGGGGCGGGCATCCGGTCACTGGACGAGGACGGCGTCGCCTGCTCCGCCGACTACTACCTGCGGATCACCGCCGACGGTGGCCGCATGCTCAAGGGCCAGATCGCGCTCACCCCCGTACGCCCGACGCCGCCGGTGCTCGGCGGCACGCCCCCGCCGCCCGGCGGTGACCTGGCCGCCGGCCGACCCACCGCCGAGAGCAGCCACACCCAGATCTACGGCTCCGGCAACGTGGTCGACGGTGACCCGAACAGCTACTGGGAGAGCGTCAACGGCGTCTTTCCGCAGTGGGTCCAGGTCGACCTGGGCGCGACGCGTACCGTCGGTCGGGTGGTGCTCAGGCTGCCGCCGTCGGCGGCCTGGGGCACCCGGACGCAGACCCTCGCTGCGCACGGCAGCACCGACGGAACCAGCTTCGGCACGCTCGTCGCCGCGGCGGGCCGCACCTTCGACCCGGCCACCGGCAACCAGGTGACGCTCACCGTCGCCGCCGCGCAGACCCGCTACGTGCGGATCACCGTCACCGGCAACACCGGCTGGCCGGCCGGTCAACTCTCGGCTCTGGAGGTCTACGCCAGCTGAACCGTCGCAGGGGTGGCCACCGGCTCCGGCCGTTGGCCACCCGATGGCCCGTCAGCCTGTCGTCTGCCGCATCCGGCGCATGTCCTCCGCCGGGTCGATGGTGCGTACCGGGCGGGGCGTGGACCCGCGCCGACGCCACTCGCGCGGATAGCCCAACGAGACCTCCTCGAAACGCACACCGTCGTGGAAGGTCGTACGCGGAATGTGCAGGTGCCCGTAAACCATCGTGGACGCGCCGAAGCGCAGGTGCCAGTCGCGGGTGCGGACCGTGCCGCACCACTGGGCGAACTGCGGGTACCACAGCACGTCGGTGGGCTCGCGGACCAGGGGGTAGTGGTTGACAAGCACTGTCGGCAGCTCCGGGTCGAGCTCGGCTAACCGGCGTTCGGTCTCGGTGACCCGGGCGTCGCACCACGCCTCCCGACTCGGGTACGGGTCGGGGTGCAGCAGCGCCTCGTCGGTGCACACCACCCCGGCCGCGTACGCAAGGTCCAGTGACTCCTGCTTGGTGCGCGCCTCGGGCATCCGGAACGTGTAGTCGTACAGCGTGAAGAGCGGGGCGATGGTGGCCGGACCGCCCGCGCCGTCCCACACCGGGTACGGGTCCTCCGGCGTGCTGACCCCCAGCCGCCGGCACAGCCGCACCAGCTCCTGGTAGCGGGCCTCGCCGCGCAACTGCACCGGGTCGTTGGGAGGCGTCCACAACTCGTGGTTGCCCGGCGCCCAGATCACCTTCGCGAAACGGCTGCTCAGCAGCCCGAGGGCCCACTCGATGTCGGCGTACCGCTCGGCCACGTCGCCGGCGACGATCAGCCAGTCGCCGTCGTGCTCCGGGCGTAGCTGCTGGACGAACTCCCGATTTTCCGGATAGCCGATGTGCAGGTCGCTGACAGCCCGTAGCCGAGGGGGAGGAGTCACCCCCCAACGCTAGGCCGCCCGGCGGGATCGGAAAACCCCTGTTCCTGCGACGTTGGGCGATCCATCGGTCCGCATATCCGGCGGCCTGACGGGAAAGCGCGGACGTCCGACAGCCCCGATCCGGAGCAGGAGACACAACATGCCTTTCATCACCGTAGGGACCGAAAACTCCGCGCCCATCGACCTGTACTACGAGGACCACGGATCCGGTCAGCCGGTGGTGCTGATCCACGGCTTCCCGTTCAACGGGGCGACGTGGGAAAAGGAGGTCACTCCGCTGCTCAACGCCGGATACCGGACCATCACCTACGACCGGCGCGGCTTCGGCAATTCGGCCCAACCGGCGTTCGGGTACGACTACAACACTTTCGCGGCGGACCTCGACGTGTTGATGACCGAACTGGACCTGCGGGACGCGATCCTTGTGGGCCACTCGATGGGCACCGGCGAGGTCGTCCGCTACCTGGGCAACTACGGCTCGCAGCGGGTGAGCAAGGCCGTGCTGCTGAGCCCGCTGCAACCGATGCTGGCCAAGGCCAAGGACAATCCGGAGGGCGTGGACACAAGCCTCTTCAAGGGCTTCCAGGACGCCATCATCAAGGACCGCTTCGCCTACCTCACCCAGTTCTGCGACGCGTTCTTCAACTACAGCGAGAACAAGGGCAAGCTGGTCAGCGACGAGGCGTACCGGGCGCACTGGCAGATCGGCGCGATGGGCTCGGCCAAGGCCACCCACGACAGCGTCGACGCCTGGCAGGAGGACTTCCGCGGCGACCTGCCGAAGATCGACGTGCCGGTGCTGATCGTCCAGGGCGACAAGGACAACGTGCTGCCGTACCCGGTCACCGGTCAGCGGCTCGCCCCGATGATGCCGACGGCCCAGCTCGTCACCCTCAAGGGCGCACCGCACGGTATCCCGTGGACGAACGCGGACGACGTCAACAAGGCGATCATGGCCTTCCTGAAGCAGCCGGCGAAGGCCCGCGCCTGACCGCTCCGGCTCGCTGACACCACGGCGGCGACGCAGCCGCCACGCCCGACCCGTGCTGGCCTCCGGCCGGCGCGGGTCGGGCCGCTTCGCGCCCAGAGGCTGGAGCTCACGCTCGAATCAGCGTGACCACCCCGGCTGCAACGAGCACACCGGCCCAGAGCCGGTCGACGTTGAACCACGCCCGGCGCAGCACCCCCACCCCGAACACCTGGTAGACAAGCACCGCGACGACCAGTGCGGTGCCGAGCATTGCCACTGTGTGCACCCCGGCCGCCGCCAGCCCGGGCAGCGCGCCCATCGGCGCGGCGGACAGGTGCCCGGCGTGGCCCCCGGCCGTGGGCTCGTGCACAAGCACCGGCAGCAGCATCAACCCCGCGCCGTGCGCCGACGACATGAGAAACGACCAGCCGGCGAGCTGCGCCGCTGACATCCGCATCCCCGCCCAGCGGAAGTGCCGCTCGGACAGCAACCGCCACAACCCGAAACCCACAAGGAGTACGCCGCCGGCAACCGCCAGGATGGTGCTCGCCGTCACCGAACGGGTCGCGGTGACCAGCGCGGCGACGATCCCCACCGAGGCCAGATGCCCCGCCGCGATGGGCGGCAGCGAGCGCAGCAGGGCCGTCCTGCTGCGCTCCTGCAGGCCGCGGGCCACCGCGAACAGCCAACCCATCGCCGGATTCAGGCCGTGGAACGCGCCGAGGGCGGCGAGCGTCACCCAGGTGCCGACGGTCACGGGAAGCAGTACGAGTCGGAGGATGCGTCCCCGCCCTGCAACCGCGTCTGGTGCACGCGCAGGCCACGGAACTCGTCGCCGTGCGGGAAGAACCTGACGTCCGGGGTGAGACCGCCGGCTTCCACGTCGACGTCCAGCTTGGCCAGCCAGGCGCCCACCCCGTCCGGATAGAACTGGTCGTCCCAGGCGCCGTAGAGGGAGTTGCTGACGTAGACCCGCCGGCCGTCCCGGCTCACCTCGACCATCTGCGGGCCGCCGGCCAACGCCTCGTCCGGCGCGGACGGGTGCGCAGTGCGGCGGACGATCCCGCCGAGGTGCACCGAGCCCGTCAGCACCGGGTGCAGCGGGTCGCTGACGTCGTACTGGCGCAGCTCCCCGGTGCCCCAGCAGGAGACGTACAGGAAACGGTCGTCGACGGACAGGTCGATGTCGGTCACCAGCGGCGGCACCGCGCCGAACGGCTTGAGCAGGTCGGGCAGGTCCGCGGGCTCGGCCGGTTCCGCCGGAATGTCGATCACCTTGGTGACCGCCCAGGCGTCGCCGTCGCGGTGCCACAGCCAGATCGAGGCGGACAGGTCCTCGACGCTGATCACCACCCCGACGAACCCGTACGACTTCGTCGGGTCGTGCGCCGGGCGTAGCTCCAGTGGCATCTGATACTGGTCGCCCAGGTCGACCCGCTGCACGTGCCGGCGCTTCGCGAGATCCCAGAAGTGGATGGCGTGACCGTAGCGCCGGCCCAGCAGCAGCTCACCGATGATGCCGTCCTCGATCATCGACGGGGTGCCCCACTCGCTTGTGACAAGCACGTCCTGGGTGAGGTGCCACCACATGTCGTACGCCAGGAACTGTGGCCCCCGGTCGACCTCCCACGCCCCGCGTACCTCGAATGTGGTGTGGTCCAGGATGGCGATGCCGCCCGGACCCTCCGCGCCGTCCGCGCCGCCGAGAGCCGAGACGTAGATGCCGTCCGGGCCACAGTGCACCGTGTGCGGGCGGGAGTAGCCGGCGCGCTTGGCCAGCTCCTCCGGCCCGATCACCTTCACCACCTGGGGTTGGCGCTGGTCGGGCTGGGTGTCGATGACGTGGATCCGCGACGAGCGCAGGCCGGGCACGATCAGGTAGCGCCGCTCGACGTGCGGGTGCGGGGCGGTCGGGCAGAGCGCACTGCTGCACGCGTTCCAACCGAAGTGGTGCAACTCGTCGCCCAGGTGCGGCAGGTCGGTCCAGCCGACGACCCGGCCGTAGTCGGGGGAGTCGGGGTCGGTGTCCAGCACCACTATCGCGTCAGGCCGGGTGGCTGTCCGGTCGAACGCCGCCACGTAGGCGAGCTTCTCCGCGGGCGCGTTCACCGCCTCACCGGGGGAGGGATAGAAGGTGGGGTCGGGGGTCCAGCGAGCCATCGAGGTCTCCGCTCGTCAGATGGTGGGAACGCCGAGTTGGTCGAGCAGGTGCCGGCGCAGCGCGCCGAAGGCCGGGTCGTCCGGCGTACGGGTGGGTGCCAGGTCGACAGGCAGGTCCGCAGCGATGCGGCCCGTGTCCAGGAGCAGGATCCGGTCGGCGAGCAGCAGGGCCTCCTCCACGTCGTGGGTGACAAGCAGGGCAGCGAAACCGTGCTCGGCGCGCAGCCGGCGCAGCAGCATCTGCATCCGCAGGCGGGTCAGCGCGTCAAGGGCGCCGAACGGCTCGTCGAGCAGCAGCAGGTCCGGTTCGCGGACCAGCGCACGTGCGACGGCCACCCGCTGTGCCTGCCCACCGGACAACTCGGCAGGCCAGGCCCGGTGCCTGTCGGCCAGCCCGACCTCGGCGAGCGCCCGCTGGATGCGGCCGGCCGGATCGGGGCCGGACAAACCGAGCCCGACGTTCGCCGCGACCCGCTTCCACGGCAGCAGCCGGTGTTCCTGGAAGACCACTGCGGCGGTGCCGTGCACGGCGATCTCGCCGCCGGCCGCGCCGTCCAGCCCGGCGAGGATGCGCAGCAGCGTGCTCTTGCCCGAACCGCTGCCGCCCAGCAGGGCCACTACCTCGCCCCGCGCGATGCTCATATCGACCCCGGCCAGTACTGTCGTCGGCCCGAACGCGCGGCGGACCGCCCGGGCGGTGAGCACGGGCGCCGCACCGGTCAGGTGGCCCGCAGTCCGCGACGCCATGTCAACATCTTCCTCTCCGCAACACGCAGGGCAAGGTCGGATATCAGTCCGAGCAGGGCGTAGACGAGCAGGCCGAGCACCACCACATCGGTCTGGCTGAACTCGCGGGCCTCCATCATCAGGAAGCCGATTCCGGTCTGGGCGTTGACCTGTTCGCCGACGACGAGGCTGAGCCAGGCCGCGCCGATGGCCAGCCGCAGGCCGAGGAACAGCGCGGGCAACGCACCGGGCAGCACGACGTGGCGCAGTCGGGCGGCCTGGCCGAGCCCACAGGTACGGGCCGCCTCGACAAGCCGTTCGTCGATGTCCCGGATGCCGGCGTAGGTGTTGAAGTAGATCGGGAAGAACGCACCCAGGGCGACCAGACTGATCTTGAGCGGTTCGCCGATGCCGACCCAGATGATCAGCAGCGGGACCAGCCCCAGGTGCGGCAGCATTCGGCCCATCTGCACAGGCGGGTCCACAAGGTCGTCGCCGAGCCGCAGCAACCCCGCCACCGTGCCCAGGATCAACGCCAGCACGCCGCCGATCAGCAGCCCGACTCCGGCGCGGGTGAGCGAGTCGACCAGGTGTACGGCGAGCGTCCCGTCACGGGTCAGCCGCCAGCCGGTGGCCAGCACCTCGCTCGGCGCGGGCAGCTTCTCCGGCGCCAGCAACCCGACCCGGGCCGCTGCCTCCCAGCCCAGCACCAGCACGACCGGGCTCACCAGCCGTCGCCACCGCCGGGCCGGCCGCTCACGGCGAGCCGCGACCGGCGCGGCGGCGGGGACCTCGGCGGGGGCCTCGACGAGAGTCGTACGGCTCACCGGAACACCTCGCTGAACCGGTCGTCGATCCGGGACCGCATGTCGACAGGGCCCGGGATGAGGCCCAGCGAGATGAAGCTGTCGGTGATCGCCTGGAGTTCGTCGCCGATGTCCGGGCCGACCGGGGCGAGCGGCTTGGCGCTGCGGGCGAGGGCGCGGCTGGTGACGTCCTCGGGGATCTTCAGCTCCGGCGCGAGGATGCGGGCCCGTTCCTGCGGGTTGGCGATGCCCCAGTCGGTCACCTCGCGGTACCGCTTGAGGAACGTGCGGATCTCGTCGGAGCGGTGTTCGACGGCGTCCGGTGCGGCCAGGACGTACTCGCGGTTGCTGGCCAGCCCCGTCGCGTCCGCGAGCACGCGGACCCCCGGCTGCTCGGCCAGGGCGAAGTACGGATCCCAGATCACCCAGGCGTCGACCTGCCCGTTGTCGAACGCGGGTCGGCCCTCGGCGGGTTTGAGGTACTTGACGTCGATGTCCTGCAACGTCATGTTGTTGGCCTCCAGCAGCCGGACCAGCAGCCAGTGCACGTTGGAGCCCTTGTTCAGGGCGACCCGCTTGCCCTTCAGGTCGGCGAAGGTGCGGTAGCCGCTGTCGGCCTTGACCAGCACGGCCTCACCCTGCGGGATCGGCGCGGAGGTGCCGATGACGGAGAACGGGATCTTGCCGGCCGCGGCGAAGACCGGTGGGGCCTCGCCGACCTGTCCGATGTCGATGGATCCGGCCTTGAGTGCCTCGGTGAGCGCCGGTCCGCTCTCGAACAGCGACCACTGCACTCCGGGGGTGGCGTCGCGCGCCTTGACCAGGCTCAGCCCGCCGAAGCGCTGGTAGCCGATGCGGAGCGTACCGGCGTCGTCCTTGGCGTCGGCGGACCCGCCGCAGGCGCTCAGGGCGGTCGTGGCGATCAGGGCCGCAGCCGTCAGGGCGGCCGTGACCAGCCTGCGGCGATGCAGGTGGCGGCTCGTCGAGGGGGTACGCATGGCGACTCCTTGGGTCGGGCAGGTGAACCGGGCCACGTCGACCGGTAGGGGTCGGGGCGGTCGGTAGCCTACTAACCCGATAGGTTTTATGGGTAGAGTGGCGGCGGGATCGTCCCAACCCTCAGGAGCGGCCCTCCCACCGCAGTGCCTACCGACCACGCACCGAAGGAAAGAGCCGAGATGACCCTCACCTTCCACTGGTTCCTGCCGACAAACGGCGACAGCAGGGACATCGTCGGCGGCGGACACGGCATGCCGTCCGGCACTGCCGGTCGTGCCCGACCAGCAAGCGTCGCCTACCTCGGGCAGATCGCCCGCACCGCCGAGCAGCTCGGCTTCGTCGGCGCGCTCACCCCGACCGGCGCGTGGTGCGAGGACGCCTGGCTGAGCACCGCGATGCTCACCGAGGTGACGGAACGGCTCAAGTTCCTTGTCGCCTTCCGACCGGGTCTGCTGGCACCCACCCTGGCCGCCCAGATGGCGTCCACCTTCCAGCGGCTGTCCCGGGGTCGGCTACTGCTCAACGTGGTCACCGGAGGCGAGTCCCAGGAGCAGCGGGCGTTCGGCGACTTCCTGGACAAGGACGCCCGGTACGCGCGGGCCGACGAGTTCCTGCACATCGTGCGCGGGCTGTGGCGAGGTGAGACAGTCGACCACACGGGCACCCACCTGCGCGTCGAGCAGGCGCGGCTGCACCGGCTGCCCGACCCGACGCCACCTGTCTACTTCGGTGGCTCGTCCGCCGCCGCACTGCCGGTGGCGGTACGGCACAGCGACGTCTACCTCACCTGGGGCGAACCGCCGGCCCAGGTCGCCGAGAAGCTCGACCGGGTACGGTCGCTCGCTGCCGCCGCTGGCCGTGAACTGCGCTTCGGCATCCGGCTGCACGTCATCGCCCGGGACACCGCGGACGAGGCGTGGGCGCAGGCCCGTCGCCTGCTCGACGGCATCGACGAGGCTGACATTCTGGCAGTGCAGAACGGGCTACGCCGCAGCGAATCCGAGGGGCAACGCCGGATGCTCGACCTGCACGGCGGCTCCCGCGACGGACTGGAGGTCGCACCCAACCTGTGGGCCGGCGTCGGGCTGGTCCGTGGCGGCGCCGGCACCGCGCTCGTGGGCAGCCACACCGAGATCGCCGATCGGATCGCCGAATACCACGCGCTCGGCATCGACGAGTTCATCCTCTCCGGTTATCCGCACCTGGAGGAGGCGTACTGGTTCGGCGAAGGTGTGCTGCCGATCCTGCACGAGCGCGGGCTGTGGCGGCACCCCGATGGTCAGCCGGCGACCGAGCACGTCGACGTCCCGTTCGCGGGAGCGCCCGGGCCGCGCCGCGAGCCGGAGCCCGCCGCGGCCCACTGATCCCATCGCGCTCTCGACTGCGGGTCAGGAGTCGTGGCCAGCAGACCCTGACGACGGGCATCCCAACGTCACGCCCGGCCGGGGCGACCCACGTCCCGGCCGGGCCGTGCCCTAGCGGTTCCGGCTGGCCAGCGCCCTGCCGATGCGCCGTCCCGCGAGGCTCACCACAGTGCTGCCGGCGGCCATGCCGACAAGCACCAGGAATCCACCGACCGCCCACAACCCGCTGTCGTCGGTCGACGCGGCCTGCCACGACCAGGCCACAGTGAAGGCGATCGTCATCACCGGCGCCACCAGCCACGGGCTCAGCCGCGTACCGGCCAGGGCGGCGAGCAGCACGAGCGTCAACACGCAGCCGATCACCTGCCACGGCTCGTACGGACCGCTCGTCGAGCTGGTCTCCGGGTCGACCGTGTACTCGGTGTCCCAGCCCAGCCAGAGCAGCCACACCCCGACCGTCGCCACCGCCAGGAACGCAGCGCCGAACAGTTTCTGATTACCCCTCATCGCCGTCACCGGGTGATCATCCCCTGCGCGTCTCCGGACACCCTGAGCACCCGTACCCACCGTCGCGGGCACGGCTGTGATCCCGAACGGACTGTTGCCCCGGCCCGTGGCGGTCCTCTACGGTCTGATCAAGCGGTGGGCGGTGCGGTCCGCATCCGACCGGAAGCCGCCGGGTGCTCGTCGCGCGGGCCGGGATGGTGGAGTCCCGGGTCACCCCGTCGGCAGCGGGCCAGGCGGTCGTGTGACTCCAGCTCGTACCCCGGGATGTTGCTGTCCCGGTGCGGCTCCCTGCGGAGCCGGCGAGCCGGGCACGCCGATCCCACCGGGAGATCCCGTGTTCCTCAGCCCGCACGAGCAGGACCGCCTGCTCGTCCACGTCGCGGCCGATGTCGCCCACCGCCGCCGAGAGCGCGGCCTGCGACTCAACTACCCCGAGGCCGTCGCGCTCATCACCGCGTTCCTGCTCGAAGGCGCCCGCGACGGCCGGTCGGTGGTCGACCTCATGTCGGCCGGCCGGACCGTGCTCACCCGCGACGACGTCCAGGACGGCATCCCCGAGCTGCTGAGGGAGGTGCAGGTGGAGGCGACGTTCCCGGACGGCACCAAGCTCGTGACAGTGCACCACCCGATCCCGTGATCCCCGGGGAGATCCTGCCGGCCGATGGCCCGGTCGAGATCAACGCCGGCCGTCCGGTGACCACGCTGCTCGTGGTCAACACCGCCGACCGCCCGGTGCAGGTGGGCTCGCACTACCACTTCGCCGAGACCAACCCGGCGCTGACATTCGACCGGGACGCCGCCTGGGGGCAGCGGCTCGCCGTACCGGCAGGCACGTCGGTACGGTTCGAGCCGGGCGTCAGCCGCAGCGTGGACCTGGTGCCCCTCGGCGGCCTGCGCATCGTGCCGGGCCTGCGCGGGGAGTGCGCCGGGCCGCTGGACCAGGCCGCACCGACGGCCGACGGGCCGGCGCGGTGAGCGCCGTGCGGCGGGACCGCTACATCGACCTGTACGGCCCCACCACCGGCGACCGCATCCGTCTCGCCGACACGAACCTGCTCATCGAGGTGGAGACCGACCACTGTGTCGGCGGCGACGAGGTGGTCTTCGGCGGAGGCAAGGTGATCCGCGAGTCGATGGGACAGTCCCGGACCACCCGCGCCGAGGGCGCCCTCGACACCGTCATCACCGGCGCCGTGGTGCTCGACCACTGGGGAGTCGTCAAGGCCGACGTCGGGCTGCGCGACGGCCGGATCGTCGCCCTCGGCCGTGCGGGCAACCCGGACACCATGCCCGGCGTCCATCCCGACCTGGTCATCGGTCCGGCCACCGAGGTGATCGCCGGCAACGGGCGGATCCTCACCGCCGGCGCCGTCGACACCCACGTGCACTTCATCTGCCCGCAGATCGTCACCGAGGCGCTGGCCAGCGGCATCACCACGCTCGTCGGCGGTGGTACGGGCCCCGCCGAGGGAACCCGGGCCACCACCGTCACCCCGAACGCGTGGCACCTGGCCCGGATGCACGAGGCGCTGGACACGCTGCCGGTGAACATTCTGCTGCTCGGCAAGGGCAACACCGTCTCCACCGAGGCGCTCTGGGAACAGTTGCGGGCCGGCGCGGGCGGTTTCAAGCTGCACGAGGACTGGGGCACCACTCCGGCAGCGATCGACGCCTGCCTACGGGTGGCCGACGCCTCCGGTGTCCAGGTGTCGATCCACACCGACACCCTCAACGAGGCCGGTTTCGTGGCCGACACCCTGCGTGCCATCGGCGGGCGGGCCATCCACTCGTACCACACCGAAGGTGCCGGAGGCGGGCACGCGCCGGACATCATCACCGTGGCCGGCGAGCCGAACGTGCTGCCGTCCTCGACGAACCCGACCCGGCCGTACACCCGTAACACCCTCGCCGAGCACCTGGACATGCTGATGGTCTGCCACCACCTCAATCCGTCGGTGCCGGAGGACCTGGCTTTCGCCGAGAGCCGGATCCGACCGTCCACGATGGCCGCCGAGGACCTGCTGCACGACCTCGGGGCGATCTCGATCATCGGCTCTGACGCCCAGGCAATGGGCCGGGTCGGCGAGGTGATCCTGCGGACCTGGCAGAGCGCGCACGTGATGAAGGAACGGGTGGGCGCCCTGCCCGGCGACGGCGCGGCCGACAATCACCGCGCCCGGCGGTACGTCGCGAAATACACGATCTGCGCGGCCATGGCCAACGGGCTGGAACGGGAGATCGGCTCCGTCGAGCCGGGCAAGCTCGCCGACCTGGTGCTCTGGGACCCGGCCTTCTTCGGGGTACGCCCACACCTGGTGATCAAAGGAGGCATGATCGCGTACGCACAGATGGGTGACGCCAACGCGTCGATCCCCACCCCGCAGCCCATGCTTCCGCGCCCGATGTTCGGGGCGTACGGGGCTGCCGCGGCGGCCACCAGCCTCACCTTCGTGGCCCCGGCCGCGCTCGACGCCGGGCTCCGCCTCGATGTGCGGCGGAGGGTGGTGCCCGTCGCCGACGTACGGTCCCGGGGCAAGGCCGACCTGCCGGAGAACAACGCGATGCCCCGGATCGAGGTGGAGCCGGACACGTTCACGGTCCGGATCGACGGTCAGGTGGTGGAACCGGACCCGGTGCCCCAACTGCCGATGGCCCAGCGGTACTTCCTGTTCTGATGGCGACGTCCAGCCTGCTCCTGCTGCTTGCCGACGGGCGCTTTCCGGCCGGCGCGCACGCGCACTCCGGCGGCCTGGAGGCGGCCGTCGCGGCGGGCCGGGTCGACGACCTGGCCTCGTTGGAGGCGTTCCTGATCGGCCGGCTGGCCACCGCCGGACTGGTCGGTGCGGCGTTCGCGGCGGCGGCGCACCGGGCGGCAGCGCCAGACGGCACCGGGGCGAATGAGCACGCCGGGGCCGCCCTGGCGCGGCTCGACGCCGAGCTGGACGCGCGGACCGCCTCCCCGGCGCTGCGCGCCGTGTCCCGCCGGCAGGGCCGGGCGCTGCTGCGCGCCGGGCGGGCGATCTGGCCGGACGCCGCGTTCGCCGACCTGCCCACCACCCCCGGCGGAGCGCACCAGCCGCTCGTCCTGGGGCTGCTCTGCGCCGCCGCCGGCCTCAGCCGCACCGAAACCGCGACCGTCGCCGCGTACGGCACGGTGACCGGTGCGGCGAGCGCTGGCGTACGCCTGCTCGGCCTCGACCCGTACCAGGTCCAGGCCCTGCTGGTCGGCCTCGCCGACGCCTGCGACGGCATCGCCGCCGACGCGGCGCGGGTCGCCGACGACCCACCGGAGCGGCTGCCGGCCGCGGCCGCTCCACTCGCCGACATCTCAGCCGAAGTCCATGCCACCTGGGAGGTGCGTCTCTTTGCGTCCTGACACCGCTGTACCCGCGTCCGCCGCCGAGCCGACCGCTGTGCCGCACGACGAGTCCGTTCCGCATACCCACCCGGAACCGGGGGTGGACCCGCACCCGCCGCTGGCGCGGGCCGGCCGGGCGCTGCGCGTCGGCATCGGTGGGCCGGTCGGCTCCGGCAAGACCGCCCTGGTGGCGGCGCTCTGCCGAGCCTTCGCCGGAGAGTTGCGACTCGGCGTGGTGACAAACGACATCTACACGACCGAGGACGCCGACTTTCTCAAGCGGGCCGGCGTGCTCGATCCGGAGCGCATCCGCGCCGTGGAGACCGGTTGCTGCCCCCACACGGCCATCCGCGACGACATCGGCGCCAACCTCGACGCCGTGGACGAACTGGCCGAGACCGTCGGCCCGCTGGACCTCGTGCTTGTGGAGAGCGGTGGCGACAACCTCACCGCCACCTTCAGCCGGGGCCTTGTCGACCGGCAGATCTTCGTGGTCGACGTGGCCGGCGGGGACAAGGTGCCGCGCAAGGGCGGACCGGGGGTCACCGCCGCCGACCTCCTGGTGATCAACAAGACCGACCTTGCGCAAATGGTGGGTGCCGACCTGGGGGTGATGGACCGGGACGCCCGCGCCCGACGCGGTGACCTGCCAACCCTGTTCCTGTCCATCGTGGCCGATCCAACGGCGGGCCGGGTCGCCGACTGGATCCGGCACGAACTGGCCCACCACGCGGCTCTGTACCCACTCGCCGTGTCGCCCGGCACGACCTGATGCGGGCGTCCGCCCGGCTGGTGGCCCGGGCCGACGGGCGGGGTGGCACGACCCTTGTCGAGGTGCACGGCGAGACGCCGCTGCTGCTGCGTCAGACCCCGGCCCGAAACGGCACCCCCACGGTGTACGTCGTGGGAGGCGCCGCCGGCCCGCTGGCCGGCGACGACCTCCGGTTGGACATCGAGGTGGGGGCCGAGGCGGCGGTACGGGTGCACTCGGTCGCCGCGTCGGTCGCCCTGCCCGGCCGTCCCGGTGCCGTGTCCCGGATGGTCGTGCGGGCGGCGGTGCACGCCGGCGCCACGCTGCACTGGTTGCCGGAGCAACTGGTCGCGGCGGCCGGTTGCGCGCACCTCGCCGAAGCCCACATCGACCTGGCCGCAGGGGCAAGCCTGCGCTGGCGCGATGAGTTGATCTGTGGCCGTTTCGGTGAGGCGCCCGGCAGCGCCGTCGTCCATACCCACGTCGACCACGACGGCCAGCCGCTGCTGCGGCAGTCGCTGGCCGTCGGGCCGCACGCGCCCGGCTGGGCCGGCCCGGCAGTGCTCGGCGGAGCGCAGGCCACCGGCTCGCTGCTGGTGGTCGACCCGTCGCGACCCGCCGAACCACCCCAGGTGCTTGCCGACGGAGCCGTCGTGCGACTGCCCCTCGCAGACGGGCCGGCAACACTGTGGACCGCGACCGCCCCGGACGCACACACCCTGCGCGCCCACCTGACCGTTGAGGCTCGCGCGCACGCGGCCGGGTGGGCTTGCTGAGGGCTGGTGCCACGGCGGCGGCAGAGACGGCATGGCGGCTGGGCGGCACGGGCCTCCCGGAGGGCGGCGTCCACCTCGTTGCGCCTCGGCGTCGGCGTGCGCGGCCCGCGGCGGACCTGTCGGCAGCGGCTTTGTCGCCGTCGGTCCCGTCGGCAGCGGTCCTGTCGCGGTGCCCGTCGAGGGCCGCCGGCTGTGACCGCGTGCCGGCAGGCATTGAGCGTGGCACGACGCCGGCGCGCCCGCGGCACTGACGGCAACGACCAGGGAACCACTGACGGCCGCGACCAAGGGGTGCAGTCGTCTCTGCTCGGGCAGGTTGGTCCGAAGCGTGATACCTGTGAGTCATCAAGGTGACTCACAGGTATCACGCTCTAGAACCGTCCCGCCGAGGGCTGCTCCAGGGCGGCCCCCACCCATGGCTCGGACCCGCGCCCGCATCGCTGCTGGGACCCAGGTTCTCGGCATCGACCGGGACCAGGTTTCGGCATCGACCGGCGCGTTCGTTGTGGCGGGATCGGCGCAGCACCCTCGCGGCTGCCTGGGGTGCCGCGATGGCCTGGGAAAGCGCGAGGGGCAGGCGGTGGCGGGCTCTGATGTGGCGCAGACACCGGGCTCTGATGTGGGGCAGGCGTCCGGCGTTCGTGTGAGCGCGGGTATCCGCCGGTGTGGGTACAGGCATCCGGGCGGAGGCGGAGGTCAGCGGTGCAGGCCCGCTGCGGTCGCGCGGTCGTGGTTGTGGTCGCGGTTGTGGTTGTGGTCGTGGCGGGAGGCCGGGTCGAGACGGTCGACCAGGGTGGCGAGCTGGTCGGTCAGGTCGGCCAGGTCGGTGGCGTCCCGGAGGCCCACCTCGGCGAGGTTGGCCCGGATCTGCTGGTCGATGCGCTCGTGCTCGCGGCGGCCCCGGGCCGTCAGGTACGCGCGGATCCGCCGGCGGTCCAGCACGTCTACGCGGCGGAAGACGAGGTTACGGTCGACGAGTTGATCGACAAGCTTGGTGAGGGTGCCGGGCGGCAGGAACGCCTCGGCGGACACCTCGCTCATCGGGTGGCCCTGACCGTCGGCGAGCAGGCAGAGCACCCGCCACGCCTCGATGGTCAGCCCGTCTTCGGCCAGGACGGCGCCCAACCGGCGGGAGAGCAGCCGTTCGGCGCGAGTGAGCGAGCGCAGCAGGTCGGCTGGCGCCCCGGGCACGTCTGACATGGATCTCCCTGGTCCGGTGGCCCTGCCATGCTACCGAGTCGTCCCGGTCAGTGGTGAGGTCTGGTCTTCCGACCAGGGCCGGGCAATCATGTGCTCATGTCCGCGCCGGCAGCGCCGTGGCTCACCGTCGATTCGGCCGTGGTCAGCATCGCGCTGGTGTACCCGATGCGTGGGCCGGCGGGAATGTTCGGCCCGACCTGTGAACTCTGCGCCCAACTGGCGGTCGAGGAGATCAACAGGTGTGGCGGGGTGCTGGGCCGGGAGGTGCGGCTCGTTCCGGTCGACGGCGGCGCCCCGCCCGTCCAGGTGGCCGCCGAGGTCGAGGCGCTCGTGTCGGTCGGTGCCGTGCAGGGCGTGACCGGATGGCACATCTCGTCGGTGCGCCAGGCGCTGGCGCCCAGGGTCGCGCACCGGGTGCCGTACGTCTACACAGCCCTGTACGAGGGCGGTGAGCGTACCGAAGGGGTCTTCCTCACCAGTGAGACGCCGGACGCCCAACTGTGGCCGGCCATGCGGTTGCTCGCAGGGGAGCAGGGCGTACGCCGCTGGTTCGTGGTGGGCAACGACTACGTGTGGCCCCGGCGTACCGCGCGGGCGGCCCAGCGGTACGCGCTGCGAGGTGGTGGTCAGGTGGTGGGACTGGGTTTCCTGCCGCTGGAGACGCACGACTTCGACGAGGTGCTGCGCCGCATCGAGCACAGCGACGCCGACGCGGTGCTGATGCTTCTCGTCGGCGCCGACGCGGTTCGTTTCAACAGGGCGTTCGCCCGGTCCGGTCTGGACCAGCGCTGCCTGCGCCTGAGCACCCTCATGGACGAGAACATGCTGCTGGCCAGCGGTGCCGGTGCGACTCGGCGGCTATACAGCACGGCGGGCTTCTTCGCCGGCCTGGTGACCCAGGAGAACCTCGACTTCCACGGGGAGTTCGCCCGTCGGTTCGGGGTGGAGGCGCCGCCGCTGGGCAGCCTGGGAGAGTCCTGTTACGAGGGTGTGATGCTGCTGGCCGCCCTCATCGGACAGGCACGGACCCTCGACGTGCGGGCGATAGAGACGGCGGCCGACGACGTGGCGTACCACGGGCCGCGTGGGCGGCTGCGGCTGCGGCAACGGCACGTGCGGCAGCGGATCTACCTGGCCGAGGCAGACGGGCTCGACTTCACGGTGCTCGCCCAGCTCTGACCGGTGCAGCACCCGGTCGGCGACGATCGGCGCCTGACGATCGCACCAGCGCGGCGCCGGTGCTTGACAGCGGCACCCGGCACGGCCCTAAGATGCTTCCTGTGTGAAGGATCTGGCTTGCGGGCCGGACCCCACAAATGTGCGCCCACCGCCGGCGGAATCGCCCGCCGACCATTGTGGTCGCACTGATCCGCAGATTCCTTTGACGGGCCGACATCGCTATTCAGCGCGGTGGCGGTCCGTTTTCGCGTATCCGTCGAGCGGTGGCGCGGAAACAGTCAATTAAGGACTGGGAAACCTTGACGCAATGATGCCGGTCGACGCTTTCGGTGCCCATATCCGAGCCGATGCCCGGTCGACGTCCACCCGCCGCACCAGACATCGCCCGCCTCAGCTCCACGGACCGCACCGCACCGTCAGGCACGACATCGACGCAGCCACGACCGCCCGGTCGATGGCGCCGAACGTCCATTCGCCACTTCACGTGCACCGCAGGGGAGAATTGATGTCACTATTCCGGGGCCGCCGCATCCTGGCGGGTGCCATGACCCTGGTCGCCGCGGCCGCGATGACCGCGTGCGGCAGCAAGACCAGCGACGAGGGCGGCGCGGCCGGCGTCAGCGCTGACATCTCCGGCGACACCGTCAAGGTGGGCCTGCTCAACTCGCTGTCCGGGACCATGGCGATCAGCGAGGTCACCGTCCGCGACTCCATCATGCTCGCCGTCGAGGAGATCAACGCCGCCGGCGGCGTCCTCGGCAAGAAGATCCAGCCGGTCGGCGAGGACGGCGGATCGGACTGGCCCACCTTCGCTGAAAAGGCCGAGAAACTCATCTCCGAGGATCGCGTCGCCGCCGTCTTCGGCTGCTGGACGTCGGCCAGCCGCAAGGCGGTCAAACCGGTGTTCGAGAAGAACAAGGCGCTGCTGTTCTATCCGGTGCAGTACGAGGGACTGGAGCAGTCGCCGTACATCTTCTACACCGGTGCGACGACGAACCAGCAGATCGTTCCCGGCCTCGACTACCTCAAGGCGCAGGGCGTCAAATCGGTCTACCTGGTCGGCAGCGACTACGTCTTTCCGCGTACGGCAAACAAAATCATCAAGGCGTACGCGACGGCGAACGGGATGAACGTGCTGGGCGAGGATTACGCCCCGCTGGGTTCGACCGAGTTCGGCACGATCGTCAACAAGGTCAAGTCCTCCGGTGCCGCCGCCGTTTTCAACACCCTGAACGGCGACAGCAATGTGGCCTTCTTCAAGGAGTACAAGTCGGCAGGCCTGACCGCAGCCGCGATGCCGGTGGTGTCGGTGTCGATCGCCGAGGAGGAGGTCAAGGGCATCGGCACGCAGTATCTCGAAGGCCAGTTGACCGCCTGGAACTACTACCAGACCACGCCCGGCGCGGCGAACGCGAAGTTTGTGGCCGCGTACAAGGCGAAGTACGGCGCGGACAAGCCGACAAGCGACCCGATGGAGGCCGCGTACGTCGGGGTGTACCTGTGGAAGGCGATGGTCGAGAAGGCCGGCGCGTTCGACGTGGAGAAGGTTCGTGCTGCATCCGACGGGATCACCTTCGACGCGCCCGAAGGTCTGGTCACCGTCGACGGGGAGACGCAGCACATCGCGAAGACCGCCCGGATCGGCAAGGTCGGTGCCGACGGTCTGATCACCGAGGTGTGGAACTCCGGCAAGCCGATCGAGCCGGACCCGTACCTCAAGAGCTACCCGTGGGCGAGCGGCCTGAGCTGACGATGCCGGCCCGGGCGGGCCGTGTTGCCGCGCGGCCCGCCCAGGCCACCCGACAAGCAGTTCGGAGTACGCACCGTGACAGTCCTCTTCGGTCAACTCTTCACAGGCATCAGCATCGGCGCGGTGCTGCTGCTCATCGCGCTCGGTCTGGCGCTGACGTTCGGGCAGATGAACGTGATCAACATGGCGCACGGCGAGTTCATCATGGCCGGCGCCTACACCACGTACGTGCTGCAACAGAGCATCACCGGCGCCGGGATGTCGCTGCTCATCGCGTTGCCGGTGGCGTTCGTGGTGGCCGGCGCCATGGGTGTGCTGCTGGAGATTCTGCTGATCCGCAGGCTTTACGCCCGTCCGCTGGACACCCTGCTGGTCACCTGGGGCGTGTCGCTGATGCTGCAACAGTTGGCCCGTGACGTCTTCGGCAGCCCGAACGTGCAGACCCGCGCGCCGGAGCTGCTCACCGGCAACGTGGCGCTGCCCGGCGGCCTGACCGTCGCCAACAACCGCCTTTTCATCCTCGCCCTGGCCCTGGCCGCCGTCGCTGCGCTCACACTGGCGCTGCGGCTCACCCCGCTCGGCCGTCGGATCCGCGCCGTCGTGCAGAACCGCGACCTCGCCGCCGTCTCGGGCATCCCCACCGCCCGGGTCGACCGGACGACCTTCTTCATCGGCTCCGGCCTGGCCGGGCTCGCCGGTGTGGCGCTCACCCTGCTCGGCCCGATCGGCCCGACGATGGGCACCAACCTGATCATCGACGCCTTCCTGGTCGTCGTGGTCGGCGGGATCGGTCAGCTCAAGGGCACCGTGATCGTCGCCTTCGCCCTCGGCGTGCTCCAGGCCACGGGGGAGTACCTGACCACCCTCAGCGTCGCCAAGGTGATCGTGTTCGTGGCGATCGTCGCGTTCCTCCAGTGGCGACCACAGGGCCTGTTCACTTTGCGGACCAGGAGCCTCGCATGACCGCCGTGACACCCGCCCGACCGGACACCGCCGTGCAACCGGCACCCGCCGGCGCCGTACCGCCGAACCCGCCCGGCGGCCGGTCGCGGCTACGGGCGGTGGCGGGCTTCGCGTTCGGCGCGGCGCTGCTGTTCGCCGTGGCGCCGCTGGTGCTGTCGGACTTCCGGTTGTCGCTGCTCGCCAAGTACCTCTGTGTGGCAATGGTCGCGGTCGGCATCGGGATCGCCTGGGGCCGGGGCGGGATGCTCACCCTCGGTCAGGGCGTCTTCTTCGGTCTCGGCGGCTACGCGATGGCCATGCATCTCAAGCTCGCCGACGCGGGTCCCGGTGGGATGCCCGACTTCATGCAGCTGTACGGGCAGCTCGACGAGCTGCCGGTGTGGTGGCGGCCCTTCGCCAGCCCGTGGTTCGCGCTGCCGGCCACGGTGCTGCTGCCCATGGCTGTCGCGTTCGGGCTCGGCTCGCTGGTGTTCCGCCGACGGGTGCGGGGCGCGTACTTCGCGATCCTCAGCCAGGCCCTCGCCGCCGCCATGGTGATCCTGCTGATCGGCCAGCAGGGCACCACGGGCGGCACCAACGGGCTCACCGACATCGAGGGCTTCTTCGGCTACGACCTTGACGACCCGGTTAACCAGCGGATGGTCTACTTCATCATCGCCGGTGTCCTGCTGGCGCTGCTCGCGTTGGCCCGTCAACTCATCCACAGCCGCTACGGCGAGCTGCTGGTGGCGGTCCGCGACGGCGAGGAACGGGTCCGTTTCCTCGGCTACGACCCGGCGTCGGTCAAGCTCGTCGCGTACGTGGTGGCCGCCGGCATGGCGGGGTTGGCCGGGGCGCTGTTCGTGCCGGCGGTGGGCATCATCTCGCCGGCGCTGATCGGCATCGTCCCGTCGATCGAGTTCGTCATCGGGGTCGCTGTGGGTGGCCGGGCCACCCTGCTCGGCCCGGTTCTCGGCGCGGTCGCTGTGGCCTGGGCGCGTACCGCCCTCTCCGAGCGGTTCCCCGGCACCTGGACGTACCTGCAGGGGTTGCTGTTCGTGGTGGTCGTCGCGTTCCTTCCCGGCGGCCTGGCGTCGCTGTGGGCGCTGGCCCGCCGCCGCGACGGCGGCGCGCAACCAGGCCGGCGCACGTGGTCGCCGCTGCGTCGACGGCGGGCGGAGCGGACGGAGGTGCCGGTGGCATGAGCGAACGCACCGAGCGCAGGGAGGGCCGTGAGCGCGTGCCCAGCCAGCACAGCATGAGCGAACGCACCGAGCGCAGGGAGGGCCGTGAGCGCGTGCCGAGCCAGCACAGCATGAGCGAACGCACCGAGCGCAGGGAGGGCCGTGAGCGCGTGCCCAGCCAGCACAGCATGAGCGGCGAACGGTTGGACGGGTTGTCCGTCCGTGACCTACGGGTCAGCTTCGACGGGTTCACGGCCGTCGACGGTGTGTCGCTGGAGGTGCCCGCCGGTGACATCCGGTTCCTCATCGGGCCCAACGGCGCCGGCAAGACCACCCTCGTGGACGCGGTCACCGGCTTGGTCCGGGCCACCGGCTCGGTCCGGTTCGGCGACCAGGAGCTGCTCGGCCGCCCGGTGCACAAGATCAGCCGGCTGGGCATCGGACGGACCTTTCAGACCTCGACGGTCTTCGAGGAGCTGACGGTGGTGCAGAACCTCGACATCGCCGCTGGCGCCCGGCGTAGCTGGGCGACACTGGTCCGCCGCCGCCGGAGCATTCCCGACGAGGTGGCCGCCGCTCTGGAGACGATCGGGCTGGCCGGGCGGGCCGACCAGCTCGCCGGGACGCTCGCGCACGGCCAGAAGCAGTGGTTGGAGATCGGCATGCTGCTGGTGCAGGACGCGCGGCTGCTGCTGCTCGACGAGCCGGTCGCCGGGATGAGCCACGAGGAACGCGACGCCACCGGCGCCCTGCTGGAGACGGTGAGCCGCGACCGCACTGTCGTCGTGATCGAGCACGACATGGACTTCCTGCGCCGGTTCGCCCGCAGCGTCACAGTGCTGCACGCCGGTCGGGTGCTCAGCGAGGGCACTGTGGCGCAGGTCCAGGCGGACCCGCGCGTACAGGAGGTCTACCTCGGCCACCCGGTCGACGCCGGGTCGGCCACCAGCGGTCTGGAGGCATGATGCTGACCCTGCGTGGGGTGCACGCCGGATACGGGCGCAGTCGGGTGCTGCACGGAGTCGACCTGGCCGTCCCGCCGGACGGGGTGGCCGCGGTGCTCGGGCACAACGGCGCCGGAAAGAGCACGCTGCTGCGGGTCGCAGCAGGCCTGCTGCGTCCGAGCGCCGGCACTGTCGAGCTCGACGGCGAGGACGTGACCCGCCTCGGGCCGCACGAGCGGGTGGCGCGCGGGATGGCGTACGTCCCGCAGGGCCAGCAGTGTTTTCCGCACCTGACGGCGGCGGAGAACCTGCGCCTGGTCGCCGACGGCCGGCGCGACGGTCCGGTGGCCACGGCGGAGGTGCTGGACCTGTTCCCAGCGTTGCGTCCACTCCTGCGTCGACGGGCCGGGCTGCTCTCCGGCGGTCAACGCCAGCAACTGGCAATCGCCCGCGCGCTGATCACCCGGCCGCGGCTGTTGATGCTCGACGAGCCGACCGAGGGCATCCAGCCGTCCGTCGTCGCGGAGATCCAGGAACGGATCGTCGAGTTGACCCGGCAACCCGGTTTCAGCGTGCTCCTCGTCGAGCAGCACCTGGGTTTCGCGTTGCGGGTGGCGAGCCGCTACCACGTGCTGGAGTCCGGCCGGGTCACCTCGCGCGGCGACGGCGGCGCTTCGGCGGAACGGGAGGTCCGGGCCGCACTGGCGGTCTGAGATGACGGGGAACACCGAGCCGACCCGGGACGCGAGGTCTGGTTCGTAGAATGCGGGCCATGTCGCGGATCGTGGAGTTGCTGGCCTCACCGGTGCACCGCTTTGTGGGCCGGCCCGCCGATGGCCCGGCCCCGGCGCCACGCGGCGAACTGGTCGACGTCGTCCAGATCCAGGCCGGCCTCGGCATCGTGGGCGACCGCTACTTCGGAAAGCCGGCGCACCGCGACGCCAGCGTGACGATCATCGCCCAGGAGTCCCTGCCCGCCGGCATCGGCCTGGCACAGGTGCGGCGCAACATCCTCACCACGGGGCTCGCTGTGGACGAGATGATCGGAAAGGTGCTCGTCCTCGACTCCGGCGACGGCCCGGTCAGCCTGCGGGTCAACGGCGCCGCCCGCCCGTGCGCGTGGATGGACGTCACTGTCGGCCCCGGGGCGTGGAAGGCGCTGCGCACCACCGGTGGCGTCCGCTGCACACCTCTCAACGACGGCGTGCTGCGCGTCGGGCCGACCGTCGCCACCGTCGAACGGGCGCTCGCGTCCTAGCCCTCACGTCCACCAGCCGGGTCAGACGATGCTGATGTGGGCGGCGAGGACGCGCCACCCGTGCGGGTCGTCGTGGACCCATGTCCTGGTGTAGCGCAGACGCGCCGCGAACGGCTCACCGTCGATCACCCCTGCCACCCGGCCGAGGAAGAACGTCACACCGGTCGCCCCGACGACCAGCAGATCCAGCCTCTCCTCGACCAGCTCCTCGATGACCGAGGTGCGGTCCCGGTGCGTGGCCAGGTCCTCCGACTTGGTGTACTGGCGACCGTCGGGACCGACAGCGATCAGCTGGTCGACGAGCAGTTGATCGAGGGCGGCGACGTCGCCGGCCCGCTGCGCGGCCTGCAGTGTGCGCTCGGCGTCGAGCAGTTCCGCCTCGCGTTCGCTGTCCGGCATGCTGCCATCCCTCCGGGTCTGCGTCCCCCGGCGCCGCCGTCCGGGCTGACCGCATTGTGGCAGCCTGCGCGGCCCGTACGCGGACGGATCGCCGCCGAACCCGCACCCCCGGTCGGTACCCGTGCCGCCCGCGGCCGGCTCAGATGCCCAGCCGGATCCGCACCACGGTGCCCTCGGGGTCGCTGAGCACGGCCACCTCGTCGCAGACCTGCTCGACGATGGCAAGCCCTCGGCCGCGTACCGCGTCGGCGGCGGGCATGCCCCGACCGAACACCCGCACCGGCCCCTGGTCGACAACGTCGCAGACCAGGTGGCCCTCCTCCGCCCAGAGCCGCACCCGGCCCCCGCCGGTGGTGTGCTGCAACGTGTTCGTGGCCAACTCGCTCACCGCGAGCGTCAGCAGTTCCACCCGCTGCGGCGACAGCCCTCGCGCCAGCGCCTCGGCGTGCACGAACGTGCGCAACGCCCGCAGGTCGGTCGCAATCTCGTACGTCATGCTGTCGACGATCGGGGGAGCGGACTGCTCGGCCACGGTGCGGGTCTCCCGCCGGTCGGCCTCGAAGCGCGCCATGAGACAGCAGCACCTTCCTCGTCGCGAGAGCTGTTGTCGGCACATCATGTCATCCGGCGGTCGGCGGCTCGCTTCGTCCGTTCGGCGACGGTACGGGAGGCGGGCTGTTCAGCCCTGCGGGCGGCCGCGGCGGGCCGGCTTGCGGCTCCCACCCGGGCGCTGTCGGGGCGCGTTGCCGGACCGCGACGGCGTGCGCTTCGTCGCCGCGCGCGGGCGGGCTGCGCCCTGTCGTGGTGAGGCCGGCTTGCGGCGGGCCGCCACGACGATGATCGCGCCGACGGCCACCACGACAGCGGCGGGCACCAGCCAGGGCGCGAGCCCGCCGTCCGGCTCGGACGCCTCCGGCTGCGCCGCCGGGGTGACAGCGGCGGCGGTCGCGGCCGGCACGGCGGACGCCGACGAATGACCTTCGACCTGTGCGAGCAGGGCGGGGGACGGTTCGTCGGCGGGGGGCGTCCAGCCGGCCGGTGCCGCCGTGCTCGGGCCCTGGTAGTCGAACGTCACTGCGCCCCGCACCGCCTCGCCGTCCGAGGCGACCGAGAGGTAACTGGCGGTGTACCTACCCTTCGCCGGCCAGTGCGCGACAGCCACCATGGCCGGGAAACCCGTGTGGTAGAGCCGTGGTTCGAAGACACCGTTGACCATGAAGTACTCCTGGACGGGCTTGTCCAGGCGCTTCGGCTCGCCGTTCGACCAGCCGTTGTCCACTCGGGTGCCGTTCGGGCCGGTGACGGTGAAGTGCGCGTTGTCGGCGGGCTTTTCGGTGAAGTACAAGCCGAGCTGGGCGAGCGGCTCCCGGACCACGGTGCCGGTCAACGGGGTGGAGGTGGCCAACTGACCGTGGGCGGACGCCGCGGAGGTGGGCCACAGCAGCGTCACCACAAGCATCGCGACCAGCGCCGCCGTGGCACGGCCCAGGACGTGACAGAAAGTGGCAGGCCTCGATCGCATTCGTTCATCATGTCATTTCCCCGGTGCCGAACAAGACGTAGAGTTCACCTCCCCGACGATCATCTCCACCCCGTCCCCCGCGTCGTTCGGAGTCCGCCCGTGTTCGTTCGCGCCCCCGGTTCCCGCCTTCCCGCCCTCCTCGCCACCGGCCTGCTCACCACGCTGCTCGTCACGGGTTGCGGGCAGGACGACGACCCGTCCGTGGCCGCACCGTCGGCGGCACCGACGTCCGCCGCCGCACCGACCACCACCCCGACGGTGACGAACAGCCCCACTCCCAGCGCCAGCCCCAGCACACCAGCTGTCGACCGGGAGATCACCGTGACCATCGCCAAGCGGCGGGTCAACCCGCCGACCGGCCGGGTCACGGTGGGCAAGGGCGAGTCGATCCGGATCACCGTCACCTCGGACGTCGATGACGAACTGCACGTGCACGGGTACGACCTGGGTGCCCGACTGCCGGCCGGCGTTGCAGGCTCGGTGGAGTTCCGCGCCGACAAGACAGGCCTGTTCGAGGTGGAGACGCACGACAGCGAGCTGGTGCTGTTCCAGCTCGTCGTGCGCTGAGCGGGATGAGCGGCGCTCCGTCGCTGCTGGCGCACGGCGTCGGCGGCCGTCAGGACCTGCCCATCACGCTGGGACAGCTCGTCGTCGCCGCGGCCCTGACCCTTGTCGTCACGTTCGTCGCGCTGGGCGTGCTCTGGCGCGAGCCCCGCCTGGGCCGGGACGCGATCGGCGGCCGGCCGGTGCCGGGGTGGCTGGCCCGCCTCGTCGACGCCCCCGCGTTCCGGGCGGTGCTGCGCGGGCTGGGGCTGCTCGCCGCCGCCTGGTTCTGCGTGGGCCTGCTCGCCGGGCCGGACACCGCCGACAACCCGACGGCCGGTGCGCTCTACGTGCTGCTCTGGGTCGGGCTGGTGCCCGTCTCGTTGCTGTTCGGCCCGGTATGGCGTGCGGTCAACCCGTTGCGTACGGTCCACCTGCTCGTCGCGCTTGCCGTGCGGCGGGACCCCGAGCGTGGCATCCGCCAACTGCCGCCCGGCCTGGGCCTGTGGCCCGCCGCCGGCACCCTGCTCGGCTTCGTCTGGCTGGAACTGGTCGCCCCGGACCGGGCCACACTGCCGGTCATCGGCGCGTGGCTCGCCGGGTACGCCGTGCTCATGCTCGCCGGAGCGGCACTGTTCGGCGCGGGTTGGTTCGACCGGGCCGACCCGTTCGAGGTCTACAGCGCGCTGGTCGGCCGGCTCGCCCCGATCGGCCGGGCCGCCGACGGCGTGCTGGTGTGGCGCAATCCGCTGGACGGCATCGCCGGGCTTCGGCCCCGCCCCGGGCTGGTCGCCGTGGTTATCGTGCTGCTCGGCTCGACAATGTTCGACAGTCTCTCCAACGCCCCGGCCTGGCTGCGCTTCTCCCAGGAGAACGGCCTGCCCCCGGCGGTCACCGGCACCGCCGGGCTGGCCGTGGTCATCGGTGTCGTCGCCGTCGCGTACCTCGCCGCCGTGACCGCCGCCGCCCGCATCGGCCGGACCGGACAACCCGGTGACACGGTCCCGACTGACGGTCCGGTCCCGGTCGAGGGTGCGGGGTCCGTCCGGCGGGCGCCGGGGGAGATCGCCCACTCGATCGTGCCGATCGCTGTGGGTTACGTGGTGGCGCACTACTACTCGCTGCTGATCCTTGAAGGCCAGCGCACCGTCGCGCTGCTCTCCGACCCTCTGGACATCGGCGCGAACTGGCTGGGCACCGCGGGCTGGCAGCCGCACACCGGGCTTGTCACACCGTCCGGAGTGGCAAGTCTCCAGATCACCGTCATCATCCTCGGGCACCTGCTCGGGACGCTGCTCGCCCACGACCGCGCCCTGTACCTGTTTCCCCGGGCACGCGCGGTGGCGGGCCAACTCCCGCTGCTGGCGCTGATGGTCGCCTACACCGTCGCCGGCCTGCTGCTGCTCTACGCCGGCTAGGACCGGCCTTTTCTGGGCGCGCCTTGATCGGCGTGATTCGCCGATTCTGGGTTGAGAGTGGCGAGGTTTTGTGCTTTGCGGCTGAACGATGAGTGGCTGTCGCGCAAGTACGACCAGTGGCGACGTTGGTGCAACACTAGGTTTGATCAATTCACCTAACAGGGTCAACCGTGCCCGATCATGCTAAGGCCACCGAGCGGATGAGCTGCGTATGTCAGCCCGAATGGATGAGGTGGGCAAGCATTTGCATAACGATGCCGTAACGGCAGCCGCCGATCGATGTTGGGCAATCGCAGATGGTGGTGCTCCACTATCGGTGGTTGACGTGCAGAATTGATTTGTGGAGCGGAATTGTTTCCCCAGCGGTCCGTCGCCATGTGGGGTCGACAGGTGCGCAGCCCTGTAGCAAAGTGTATTTCCCTGAGTACGCTTCGCTGTTGGCGGGTGGAGGGCGTGGTCCGTGCAGGAGCGACGTAGCACCCGAAAGACGTTGATGAACCTCGGCATCTTCATCGTGGCTCTACCTCTCGTGATGCTGGCGGGCAGCACGGGCTGGCTCCGGTACCGGTTTGAGGCGCGCGGGGGCTGGGTCGGCCAGCATGGAGACCTACTCGAAGCGGTCGCGCGTATTGTCTTCTTCCTCCTTGCGGCCGGCGTCGGAATATTGATCTTCAGGCGGCTGCGTGATCGGTTGAACCATGAGACCGTTGACCCTGAGCCGCCCGTCCAGCCAGATGTCGCGTGGCTACAGAGCCTGCAGAGTTCGGCGGCCAGCCGGATCACCGAGGACGACCGCAAGGCGATCGCGATGTTTGTGGAGTTGGTCGTCGACCCGGCCCGACGCCGTTCCCGTCTGACCGAGACCATCGATCTCGACGAACGAGCCGTGGTGCAGCAGGTCTCGATATCCTTCTCCCTGCCCGACGCCGACGATGGCGGCCGAATGCTGTACGTACCGGTCCTGCAACCGCTCAAGGGCGAGTTGGTGGACAACTTCCACCTTCGGTCCGCGCGAGGGGAATCGTTAACCACGATGTCGTACGAGGAATCCGTCCGGCTGGCGTCGGCCGGATTGCGGCTGCTGGTCGAGATGTCCGCCGGTCAGCAGCCCACTCCTGCGCACCGCATGCTCGAGGAGGTGGAACGCGCAGCGGAGCTTGCACTCCTGCAAATCGTGGCCACTCGCGGACCGATGAACAGCCAGATCGTCGATCGACGGATGGACGTCATCCTAGAGAAGATCAAATTCCGTGACGATGAGAGCCGGCAGCGGGTCCGGAAGTACGTCGCCGCGCTCAGTTCGTCGTACCCCATCGTCGCCGTCATCCCGACAGCCGACCTGTCCAGCGGCCGCCTCCTGCTCAAGTATGAGCGCACCTTCATCCCATCCTCGCTCGTGAGGGGGTGGGGGGGATTGCTCCGCCTCGGCCTTGGCCTCAAGCCCGATCAGGTGGCGGTCCCGGTGGAGTTGGCGCTTACCGCCGACAGTTACCACCTGAGGGTCAACGCACCGTCCAACAAGTACGTGCTCAAACAGTTCCTTCAGTGCCGCCACTGCCGTACGTTAGCGACACGGCGGTGGCGCGGTAGGCGTCCACACGGCCAGCAGGATGAGCACGACAAGAAGGGCCTCTGCGCGCACGAAACTGGTCCGACCGCCGAGGTGGACCACCACTTCCGGGTGCGTCGGAGGCGCGGGCAAAGCTTTGTCCATGTATATATGCGTGGTTATGCCCAGGAGTCACCGAAGATGCGGGACCTTCAGTTGATCGCCCGGTTCAAGGAGGTGCCGCCTGGTGCCAGAGGCCGCGCAGTGGTCACCGCAGTGGCGACGACGCTGCTCATCGCGGTTGCCGGGAACCTGATCACCAGCCCGCAGGGAGCTCAGGTGGGCGGTCTGCCGGCTCTGATGCTCGCGCTGCCCGCGGTTGCCGCGGGTTGGTTCGGGATGGCGTCGGACAACAACGCCCTCGTCGGAGGCTCAATGCTCGCACGCCTGTCCCTTATCGTCAGCGGTGCAGTCTCGGTGGTCGCGGTCATTCTTTACCTAGGCTCTCCGCCGCCGGCTTTGCCAGCCCCGCAGGGGAGCACCCTCGAACACCTCACGTTCGTTGGAATCACCGACTGGCGGTGGGTTGTGCTCTGCGTGATCTCAGCCCTGAACCTGACCTACGTCTCCTACCGCTTCACGCTGAAGCTCGTTCACTACAACGACCTGCTCAAGCGGGAAGACCTTGGCGCGGGGGAGTTCGCGTGGAGATGACGAAGAGAATTGGAGGAGCATTGGCACCATCGGACGAGCACGAGCCGCAGCCGGCGCAGCCTGAGCAGCGGTACGTGGTGGAGGACGCACTCTGGGTCGTGCCGTCCAGCAACTACGTCGATCCCTCACCCCCGTTGGAAACGAGCATCTTCGACGACCCGAATCGACTCGGCAACGCCTGGCTGCTCACCGTGTCAACTCTGAAGGCCGAGGCCCGGGAGTCGAAGGAGAAAAAGCGGCAGATCGAAGAGAAGGCGCGCGCACTGATCGAGGAGGCCGACCGGGCGGTCGTGCCGCCGAACGACCATCAGGCAGACAGATCGACCGAGGTCAGTCAGCCAATCACCAAGGCCAAGGGCGAGGGCCCCGATGGTCTGTTCGACCGACTCGACCGGCTCGCCCAGGCTGCCACCAAAAGGCTCACCCTCCGGCACGGGTGACGCCGGCCGTTGGAGTGGCCCGCTCCGAAGACCCATCAGGGCGCAGCCGAGGTCCCCGACCGGCACCGGCGCCGACGGCGGTTGTTTGACCTGGGCGAACAACGTCGGCTGGCTGGCCTTGACCAACACGTACCGGTGCCCGCCGGCAGCCGCTACGGCCCGGACGTGGGCGGCGCGTCCGCGAGGATCGCCACGCCTGCAGGACCATCCAACCGCACCTTGACCTGAGCCAGGACCGTATTGGTCGACGTGTCGTAGGTCGATAGCAAATGAACCCGCCACTCGGGCAGAACGGGCACCTCCTCCATGCCGTCGACAGCGATGACCCACCGAGCCGCGAGCGGCGCCACCGGTAGTCGGGAGCACAGCCAGTAAGCCGGGACCGCCGTCAACAGCCTGCCTAGGTAGGGACAGCGACTGCCGGCCCGACTCCGCGTGCGATCGCCGCGCGGGCCGGGCCGGGCCGTCATCGAGGTCAGTGCCGGCCGGCGCCGTTCTCGCTGACCGGCTGCCCGAACGGTAGGAACGGCACCGGAGTCGGGTCAGCGTCGAGCCGGCGCGGGAACGGGTCGTCACCGCCGTGTTCCCCGGAGACGACCGAACGCTCGGTGGACGGTGCCAGGTCCGCCCGTTCGTCCTCGGGCTGGTCGGGTGGCGCCTGGTCGTCGCCGGGCTGGTCGGTTCGCGTCTGGTCGCCGCCGGCCTCGTCGGTGTGTGACTGGTCGCCGTCGGCGCGGGCGTCATCGCCGTGGTCGCTCACCGGCCGGTCCGCCGAGGGACGGTCGGGAATCAACCGCTCGACAAGCGGATGACCGGCAACCGGCCGGTCAGCGTGCGGACGGGCGCCGACCATTGGGTACTCAGCGGTCTCCGTACCGCCGGCAGCGGCGGCCATCACGGCGGCGGCGGCCAGGTCGGCCACCCGCTTCGCCTCCCGCTGCACCCGGGCGCGGACGTCCTTGGCGTGCCGCTCGGCGGAGTCGCCGGCCCGGCGGGCCTCGTCCAGCCGGGCCGCCTCGGCGGTGAGGTCCCGGCGCACCTCGACGAGCCGCTGCTGCATGCGGGACAGCTCGTTCTCCAGGGTCTCGCCCTCGACACGGATCTCGGCGAGTTGCTGCTCGGCGGTCTCCAGCTCGGTGTGCAGCTGGGTCGACTCCCGCTGGCGTTCCTCGATTTCCTGCTGAAGCGCCGCGAGCTGCTCCCGGTGGCTGGCGGCCTGCTCGTCGGCGCGGTTACGCAGCTCGGTCACATGCTGCTGCGCCTCGGCCAGCAGCGACGCGATCTGCTGCTCGGTCGAGCTGCGCTGCTCGGCCAGTTCCTCCTGGGCGGCGGCCTTCAGCTCGGCGATCTCCTGCTCGGCGGCGCTGCGCCGCTCGGCGACCTCACGCTCCACCCCCGCCTGCCACTGGGCCATCTCCTGCTGGTTCTTGGCCCGAGCGGACTGGACCTCCTGCTGGATCTGGGTACGCGCCGACTTCATCAGGGCGTCGGCGGCCACGCGCGTCTGGTTGAGTTGCTGCGCGCTCTGTTCGGTGATGCGCTTCGCCTCGTGCTGCGCGCGCTCGTACGCGGCCTCACCGTCAGCACGCAGTTGCTCCGCGCGTTCCCGGATCGTGGTCAGCTCCGCCTCGGCGACGCTGCGCCGCTCCTCGTACGCCTGCTCCTGCTCGGCGCGCCGCGCGGCCACCTCCTCGGACAGGTCCTGGCGTGCCTGCGCGGCCCGTTCGCGGGTGTCGGTGAGGATCCGCTCCGCCTCGGCGCGCAGCTCGTTCGCCCGGTCGGTGGCGGATTCGGTGATGAGAGCGGCCTGCTTCTCGGCGAGGGTCAGTATCTCACCGACCATCGGGCCCAGATCCTGGAACGAGGCGCGGTCCACCTGCACCGGCTGCTCGTGCAGTTCGGCCAGTTCGGCACGCAGCCGCTGCACCTCGGCGGTCAGCTCCCGGACCCGCACGGCGGACCGCCCGTGCTCGCCGCTGAGCATCGCGATCTGACCATCGAGCTGCTCCAGGTGCCGGTCGACCTGGCGTTTGTCGTAGCCGCGCAGGGCGAGTTCGAAGGTCGGCCGAGAGGCCGCGTCGTCGCGTGCTGCGAGCGGCTCAGCGCCGATGGACATGCACCATCCTCCGTACGATCAAGGGGCACCGGGCCGGCGGTGCACCGCCGGCCCGGCCGCGAGTGTGGCGCAACGCTACCGCCGTACGCGCCCGGTGCGAAGGCCCGCCCCGACCCCGGTTTCCGGACCTGCCCGTCCTCGGTGGATGGATCAGCGGCGGCGGGCCACGAGGACCGCGTCGTGGAAGGTGAGGTCCGGCTCCGGCCCGGGGCGACGCCGGGCCTCGGCGGTGAGGACGTCCCACTCGGCCGGGTCCAGCCCGGCTGCCACCTCCTCGGCGGTGTACATCATGTGCGGCATGTGCATGCGGTGCCCCGGGGTCCACAGGTCCGACGGGTGGTGCCCGACGATCAGCAGGACGCCACCGGGGGCCACCGCGGCGGCCAGCCGGGCGAACAGCTCCTGCCGGGGCTCCGGGGGCAGGTGCATGAACTGCGCCGACACCAGGTCGTACGCCTGCTCGGCCGGCGGCTTCTCGCGCAGGTCGGCGTGCGTGAACTCGATGCGGTCGGCGACGCCCACGGTCTCGGCGTGCTCGGCGGCCCGGGCCAGCGCCGTGGTCGAGATGTCCACAGCCGTCACCTGCCAGCCCCGCTCGGCCAGCCACAGCGCGTCGGCGCCCTCCCCGCAGCCGACGTCAAGTGCCCGACCGGATGGCAGGTCGGCGGCCTCGGCGACCAGTTGCGGGTTCGGCCGGCCGCTCCACATCGCCGGCTTCGACTGGTAGCGCTCCTCCCAGGCAGGCTCCTCCATGACGGTGGCGAGCATCTGCCGGTACGCGGTCACCGCGTCGCGGGTGTCCTCGGCGATCAGATCCGCATTGATAGCCGCGCCAGCCGTCAGGCCCGCCGCGGCAGAGGTGATCACCTGCGCGCGGAAGTCGGCCACATTGCCGGCCACCCACACGCCCGGCACCGTCGTCGCCCCGGTGGCGTCGGCCGGGATCTGGGTGCCGATCACGTGCCCGCCGACCATCACCTCCTCCGGAGCCAGGCCCAGCGCGACGAGCAGGTCGGCGCGGGCGACGGTCCGGGGTGCGACCACTACCGCGTCCAGCGCCACCACCCGCCCGTCGGCGAGGCGTACGCCGGTGAGCGCGTCGTCGGTCACCTCCAGCGCGGCGACCGGCACCGGCACCACGGCGATGCCCCGTGCGGCGAGCCGTTCGGCCGTCTCCTCGTCCGGCGCCGGCGCGTCGTGCAGCAGGAGCAGCACCTCCGAGCTCCACTGTCGCCACATCTCGGCCTGGTGGACGGCCATCGGCCCGGTGGCCAGCACACCGATCCGTCGGTCCTGGACCTCCCAGCCGTGGCAGTACGGGCAGTGCAGCACGTCACGGCCCCACCGCTGCGCCACACCGGGCACGTCGGGCAGTTCGTCGACAAGCCCGGTGGCCACCAGCAGCCGGCGGGCCCGGACGGTGTCCTCGCCGTCGAGGTCGAGCAGGAACCCGTCGTCGTCCCGGGTGACGGCCGCCACCCGTCCGGCCCGGAACTGCCCGCCGTAGCTCGCCACCTCGGCGCGTCCGGCCGCGATCAGCTCGGCCGGCGGCGTCCCCTCGCGTCCCAGGTAGTTGTGGATGTGGTCGGCCGGCGCGTTGCGCGGCTCACCCGCGTCGATCACCAGTACCGACCGTCGCGCCCGGCTCAGCGCCAGAGCACCGCTGAGCCCTGCGGCGCCACCACCGACCACCACCACGTCATATGTCTCGCTCACCGGAATGTCCCCCTACTTGTCGGCTGAGCTCCACCATCCGCTCCCCCTGCCCGGGCGGCAACTATCCTTGCCGTTATGGCAAACGAGGACAGTGTGGCGCTGGCCGCTGTCGGCCCCCGGCTACGCGCCCTGCGCCAGCAACGCGGGACGACCCTGACCCAGCTCGCCGAACTGACCGGCATCTCGGTGAGCACCCTCTCCCGGCTGGAGTCCGGAAACCGCAAGCCCACCCTGGAGTTGCTGCTCCCGCTGGCCAGGGCCCACCAGGTGCCCCTGGACGAGTTGGTGGACTCTCCTGTCGCCGGCGACCCCCGCGTACGCCCCAAGCCGATCGTCCGGCACGGCATCACCTTCCTGCCGCTGACCCGCCGGCCGGGCGGCGTCCAGGCGTTCAAACTGATCTTCCCCCCGGACGCCTCCGCCGGTGAGCGGAACCAGCAGTCCCACGAGGGCTACGAGTGGCTCTACGTGCTCTCCGGCCGGCTACGCCTGCTGCTCGGCGAGAACGACCTGACGCTGACCGAGGGTGAGGTCGCCGAGTTCGACACCCGCATCCCGCACCGCATCCTCAACCCCGGTCCCGGCACGGCCGAGGCGCTCGTCCTGTTCGGACCGCAGGGGGAGCGGCTGCACGTCCGCGCCCGCCCCGCCACCGGCGAACAGCGGTAGTCGCTGGCAGGGCGCGAGGGCCGGACCGGTTCCCCTCCGGTCCGACCCCCGCGATCACCTCGCGCTACGCGCGGATCCTGCGTTGCCGGGCCACCAGCAGCAGCGCGGCCCCCAGCAGTACGGCCAGCACGCCGGCACCCATCCAGTTGACCGGAAGGGACTCACCGGTCACCGGGAGCATTCCCTTCACCCGGATGCTGATTGTCGACTCGGGCGACACCGGCGCCGGCCCCTGCGGCGGTGTGCCGGTGGCCGTCGCTGTGTTGCGTACCGAGCCGTTGCGGATGTCGGCCTTGCTGACCGTGTAGGTCGCCGTGCAGGTCACGACCGCACCTGCGGCCAGCGTGACGGATCCGTTGGGCGTCCGGTCCGGACCGCAGGTGATCGCGCCGAGGTTTGCCGACGACGCTGGCGGGGTCGGGGTGTCGGTGACCGTCACGTCGGTAAGCGTCACCTGCCCGGTGTTGGTGACCACGAACTGGAACGGCACCTCTTGGCCAGGTCGGGTGATCACGTGGGTGGTGCTGGACTTGACCACCGTGATCCCCGCGGCGCCCGGCCTGGCCGTCACCTCTGACGAGTCCGGCTCGGAGCGGACCGGGCCTGGCGGTTCCTGGCCGGGGGTGGTCGGCGGCGTACCGACCGCGACCGCCGTGTTGGTGATGCGTCCGGCTTCGACGTCGGCCGCGGTGACCGTGTAGCGCGACGTGCAGGTGACGCTCTCGCCAGGCGCGAGGGTGACGCTGCCGTTTGCCACCGGCGGAGTGCCGCAGGTGATCGTCCCGCGCGTACCGGTGCCGGAGAAGGCGGTCTCCTCGATCGTCACCGAGTTGAGTGTGGTGGTGCCGGTGTTGCTGACGACGAACCGGTACGTGACCACGTCACCTGCGGCGGACACCACTGTGGGCGTCACCGACTTGTCGATGGCGATGGCCGGGTGCGGAATCGGGATGTCCAGCGGCGACGGCGGCGAGACCGGCGACGGGCCGGACGGCGGTGTGCCGGTGACGGTGGCGACGTCGCGCAGCGACGAACCGGCGAAGTCCTCCTCGGTCACCGTGTAGGTCGCCCGGCACTGGACGGACTCACCCGGTGCCAGCACCACAGTGCCGTTCGGGACGTTCTGCGGCCCGCAGGTGATCGGTCCGAGCACACCACGCTCGGACGGCGGCAGCACTGTGTCGTTGACTGTGACGTTCCGGAGCGTGACGCTGCCGGTGTTGACCACCAGGAAGGTGTACGGAACCTCCTGGCCGACCGACGTGATGGACGTGGTGGTGGTCGACTTCACCACCGAGATGTCGGCGGTCAGCCCTTCGACAGGGATCGTCTCGGTGTCCGGTTCGGAGACGACCGGGGGACCGGTTGGTGGGGTGCCCTGCGCGGTGGCCGTGTCGGTGACGCTGCCGTTGTCCAGGTCTGCCTGGGTGACGGTGTAGGTGGCCGTGCACTCGGTCTGCGCTCCGGGCGCGAGCGTGGTGGCGGCGCAGGTGATCGGGCCGAGGTTGTCGTTCGACGACGGTGGGGTCTGCACGTCGGTGATCGTGACGCCGGTGAGCGGGACGCCGCCGGTGTTGATGACCAGGAACGTGTACGGCACCTGCTGGCCGACTGTGGTGATCGTCGTCGTGGTCGTCGACTTGATCAGGGCGATGTCGGCCGGGGCGGCTCCCTGGCAGGAGAGGGTGGTGCTGAACGGGAAGTAGTGGATCTCGCCGCCGCGGTGGTCCAGCGTGCGCGTGATGATGGTGCCCTCGGCGTTTGTGGCCGAGAGTTTGGTGAACGTGGCGTTGGGCGCGTAGATCGTTCCTTCCACGGTGGCCGCCTCCGGGGTGAGGGTGAGCGCGGTGGCGGTCGGGAAGTTGAACAGGATGTACGGTGCCTGCGGTCCACCGATCCCGGCGAAGTTCGGCGCGGTCCATTCGAAGGTGTCGCCGACCCCGCTGGTGTCCACGTTCACCAGCAGCGGCGTTGCCGCTGTGGGCGCGTCGGCGAAGGTCAGGACCGCGATGTTGGCGAGGTCGGTAGCGGTCAGGTCGAGCACGTTCGTCACGCCCGGCGTCAGCGTCACCACGGCGTTGCTGCCCGGCGGGATCGGTCTGGGCAGCACCTCGCCCTCGGGCGTACGTAGCACCACTGTGTTGTTGCAGGTGGCCAGCCCGCTGGAGGTGGCCCGGAAGGCGGCGAACGCCTCGGTGAAATTGATTGGTGACGTCGGCCCGACGCTGTCGACGGGTTGCCGGGTGACCAGCTCGACCCGGGGCGAGGCGTCGTAGTTGTCCGCCGGCAGGATCCGGGTGTTGACCTGGGCGCCGTTGTTGTCGATGTTGCGGACGAACGCGCCGGTGAGGTCGCCGACCTTGGCGTACCCGTTGTTGAGCACCTGGAGGCGCGTGCCGGGGATGCTGCCGGCGAAGTTGACCCGACCCCCCACGACGAGGGCGCTCGGGTTGGCGTCTCCCGGGACGACGAATGATCCGGCGGTGGCGGCGGCCACCTGGTAGTTGCCGAAGGTGAGGTCACCACCGGCGGCAAGGGTGCCTTCGTTCTCGCCGCTGCCCAGGTTCGCGTTGCCCTCGGTCATCACCCCGAAGCTGAGCGCCTCGGCGACCGGATCGAGCGGCCCGATGGCCGCGGCGACCGCCGCCTGATTGACCGGTCGCGGTGCGGCAACTGCCGGCACCGGCGGGCCGCTGACTGCCAGCAGGCCACCCACGGCGACAAGCGCCGCCATCCGCGACCCGCGGCTACCATGCCACGACATCCTCATCCTGACCCCCGTATTAGTTGCGCTAGGGGAGCCTAACGAGGCATTTGTCTATCTTTGGCAAGTTTGAGACAAATGTCAGGAGCGGGCTGGTCCGTCGGTCAGCGGCGCAGGGCGGTCTCCTGCCGCATGTGCGAGAGCTTCTCCGGATTGCGCACGGCGTACAGCTCGGTGATGAGCCCGTCGTCGATGCGCAGCGCGACGACCGCGTCGATCTCGCCGTCGAGTCGCAGAACCAACGCCGGATAGCCGTTGGCCTCGACCGGCTCCGCCGACAGGTCGGCGACCAGGTCCGGCCTCGCGGTCAGCAGGCGGGCCACCTTGACGGCTCCGGTGATCGGCCGCGGGATCGCCTGCCGGATCCCACCACCGTCGCCGATCAGCACGACGTCCGGTGCGAGGATGTCGAGCAGCCCCTGCAGGTCACCGGTCTCGACCGCCCGGCGGAACGCCTCGACCGCCTGTCGGGCCTCGGCCCGGGAAACGATCCCGCGCGGCCGACGCGCCGCGACATGTGCCTGCGCCCGGTGCGCGATCTGACGGACCGCCGCCGGACTCCTGTCGACGGCTTCGGCGATCTCGTCATAGGCCAGGTCGAACACCGTGCGCAGGAGGAACACGGCCCGCTCGGTGGGGCCGAGCGTCTCCAGCACCAGCAGCATCGCCATCGAGACGCTCTCGGCCAACTCGACGTCCTCGGCGACGTCGGGCGCTGTCAGCAGTGGCTCGGGAAGCCACGAGCCGACGTAGGACTCCCGGCGCCGGCCGAGGGTCCGCAGCCGGTTGAGCGACTGACGCGTGGTGATCCGGACGAGGTAGGCGCGCCGGTCCCGCACAGTGGAAAGGTCGACGTCCGCCCACCGCAGCCACGTCTCCTGGAGGACGTCCTCGGCGTCGGCGGCCGAGCCGAGCATCTCGTACGCCACAGTGAAGAGCAGGTTGCGGTGGTCGACGAACGCCTCGACGGCCGGGTCCGGACACTGCCCATCCGACGTGCTGGTCACGCGCGGCTCCTGTCTCCTCGATCGGGACGTCTCCGATAAGACACCGGTCCGCCGCCTTCTGTGACACCGTGCCCGCGCGGGGGAGGAGGCACCCGCGACACATCGACAGTCCTGCCGGCGTCCGGCCCAGGTCAGCGCGGCGCGGCGAGCGGCGGCGGCGAGGTCCCGAACGTGGTCAGGAAACGGTCGCGGAAGGTGTCCATCGGCCACACCGGAGCCTGCGGGCCGGGCCGTAACCCGTCCTGCCACTCCCAGCCCGCCACCCGGTCCAGCACGGCCCGATCCCGGGCGACGATGGTGATCGGCACGTCCCGGCTCGCGCCCTCGCCGGTGACCACCGGGGAGGGCTGGTGGTCACCGAGAAACACAAGCACCAAGTCGTCGTCCCCGTACGTCTGCACGTAGGAGATCAGCGTCTGAAGCGAGTAGGCGATCGCCTGCCGGTAGCCGGCGCGAGCCCGCCCGGTGTCCCGGTCGTCGGTCTCGCCGTCGTCGGCCGCGGCGGCGTCATTGTGGTAGACGGAGCCGTCGCCCACCTGGTCCCAGCCGATCATCTGAGGCACCGCCGTCCACGGCGAGTGGCTGGAGATCAGCGGGATCTGCGCCATGATCGGGCGGTCCGCCGCCGCCCGGACCTGCCGCTGGAAGAACGACAGCGTGTACTGGTCGGGCATCGGGGCGTAACTGAAATTCGGGCCCCGGTAGCCGAGCGCCTCGGCGTCGAAGTAGCGATCGTAGGAGAAGAAGCCCTGCTCCGGCCACGGCTGGGTGGCTGCCGGCAGCACCCCGACGGTCTGCCAGCCAGCCCTGCGGAACGCGCCGTTGAGGGTCAGCCGGTCACTGGCCAGCAGGGCGCGGTGCCGCTGCTCGTTGTCCGTCCACAGCCCGGACAGCAGTGTGTCGTGCGCCAACCAGCTGCCGCCGCCGAACGTGGGGGAGGTGAGGAAGCCGCTGCGGCTGCCGTACCCGGCCGCGCGTAGCGCCTCGGTCCCGGCGTCCAGGACCGCGTTGACCTGCGGCGCCAACTCCGGGTTCTCCACCGCGTCACGACCGTAGCTCTCCACGAACGCGAGGACGACGTCCTTGCCGCGCAGCCCGGTCAGCAACTGCTCACCCGGGACATCCCGGAACGGGTCGCTGCCGATCTTCGCGGTGAACCGCCCACTGTCGCGCAGCCGGTCGTCCACCTGGCGGGCGTGCGCGCCGACGAGCGCGGTGGCCCCGGCGTCGGCCACCGGCACGCCGGGCACGATCCGCACCTCGACCACGGCGCACGCCACCCATGCGACGGTGAAGGCCGCCACCACCCGCGTCGCCGCCCGCTCGTGACCCGCCAGCAGCGCCGCGAACCGCCGCAGCGCCACTGTCACCACAAGCACCAGCACGACGATCACCAGCACGACGCCGACCGCCGCGCCGAGGGCGCCGGCCCGGCCGGCCGAGTCCCTGACGAAACCGAACGCGTCATCGAGCAGCAGCCAGTCCAGCACCAGGTCGAACGGCCGGTCGAGGGCCGTGCGGAAGCCCAGATCGGCCAGCTTCACGACGGCCAGCAGGCCGAGCACCGGCCCGACCACGGCCACCACCGCCCGCCGGGGCCGCGTCGGCAGCGCCAGCAGAAGCGCGGCGAGGAGCAGCCCCTCCAGCGGGATGCGGACGAACGCGCCGGGAGTCAGCTCACTGAGCCGGTCCGGGCCGACAAGCACGCCGTACACAAGCAGAACCGCGACCGCCGCGCCGAGCGCCCGCCGCGTCCGGCCGCGACGGCCGTCGGACCCGGCCGGCACTTCTGGGGTACGCGGGGAGTCGTCGCCGGTGCGCGCGGGGCGCGGACGCTGCGGGACGGTCAGCCGGCGCAGCCGGTCGGGAAGGCGCATCATCGCGTCCAGTGTGCGGGGACCGTGGCGCCCGAGAGGGTGGCCATCGCGGGTACGGGCAGCAGCGGCGGCACGATGACAGGCGTCTGCCCGTCGGTCAGCGGCAGCGCCACCGGAGTGTGACCGGGCGCACGGGCCAGCGGCGTGGCCCCGGCCCGACCGGTGACCAGCCGCGCGGCCGGCGCGGGAGCCGGCGCCACAGCGACCCGGGGACGTGCCGCCGGCTGACGTCGGGACGTCGGGCGGCGTCGCCACAGCCAGGCCACGTCCCTGCCGAACGACTCGATCAGCAGCGCCAGCGCCGCCACCAGCACAAGCGTGGTCCACGACCGCGGCAGCACCTCCGCGGCGGCGACCGCCAACAGCACCCCCTGCGCGGCGGCCACCACCTTGCGCCAGAGGCGCGGTGGCAGCGACCCACCCAGCCAGGGCAGCACCGCGCTCGCCGCGACAAACACGTACCGCATCAGGCCGATGGCCAACACCCAACTACCGGCGGCCGGGGCGACGTACACGCTGAGCACCAGGATGAGGAACGCGTCGACCTCCATGTCGAAGCGCGCACCCAACGCGCTCACCGTGCCGGTGCGCCGCGCGACCTGGCCGTCCACCGCGTCCAGCAGCAGGGCCACCGCCGTCACAGTGACCAGCAGCCCCACCGGCGTGGGCCGGTCGAACGAGTCCACCACCAGCGCGGTGACGGCGCCGACCAGGACGGCCCGGGTCAGCGTCACCCGGTCGGCCGGGCCGAGACCTGACGCGCCGGACCGGCGCAGACCCCGGCTCAGGGCGAGACAGGTGACCGCCGCGTAGCCCAACCCGGCCAGCCAACCGGCCCCGGTCAGACCCACTGTGGCGGCGAGTGCTGCGAGCACGACCAGTTGGGCGGTGAGCCCGATCACCGGACCGCTTCGAACTGTGGGCACCGTACCTCCGTGTTTATGATCGACGACCCCGACAGGGAACACGGAAAACACGGCCGTTCGGTTCGGTCCAGAGCGAAGGTGAGGTGCGCGACGGTGATCCGCGAGGCGTACGCCTGCTGGGTGCGCGAGCCCGGCGTGGCGGAGATCCGGCCGCTGTCGCTGCCCGAACCGGGCCCCGACGAGGTGCTGGTACGGGCCCGTTACTCCGGCGTCAGCCGGGGCACCGAGACGCTTGTCTTCGCCGGCCGGGTGCCCCCCGACCAGTACGCCTCGATGCGCGCCCCGTTCCAGGAGGGCGACTTCCCCGGCCCGGTGAAGTACGGCTATCTCAACGTGGGCGTTGTCGAGCAGGGCCCGCCGGAGCTGCTCGGGCGTACCGTCTTCTGCCTGCACCCGCACCAGAGCGCGTACGTCGTGCCGGCCAGCGCAGTGGTGCCGGTGCCGGATGACGTCCCGCCGGCCCGCGCGGTGCTCGCCGGCACCGTGGAGACCGCTGTGAACGCGCTGTGGGACGCCGCGCCGCTGGTAGGCGACCGGGTCACGGTGATCGGCGCGGGCATGGTGGGCTGCTGCGTCGCGGCGCTGCTGGCCCGGTTCCCCGGGGTGCACGTCGAACTCGTCGACACCGACGCCCGGCGGGCCGGGGTGGCCGGGGCGCTCGGCGTCGGGTTCGCCAGGCCGGACGACGCGGCCGGTGACCGGGACCTGGTGGTGCACGCCAGCGCCACCGCCGCCGGGCTGCAACGCTCGCTTGACCTGCTCGCCCCAGAGGGCACTGTGATCGAGCTGAGCTGGTACGGGGACCGCCCGGTGCAGGTGTCGCTGGGCGGGGCGTTCCACTCCGGACGGCTTACCGTACGCAGCAGCCAGGTCGGCATGGTGGCACCCGCGCGGCGGGGTCGCCGCAGCTACGCCGACCGGCTGGCCCTGGCCCTGGACCTGCTCGACGACCCTGCCTTCGACGCGCTGATCACCGGCGCGTCCCGGTTCGCGGAGCTGCCCGACGTGCTCGCCCGCCTGAGCACTGGCGAGTTGCCCGCGCTGTGCCATCTCATCACCTACGACGACGGGGAGTGACAGTGTTCAGCGTTACCGTTCGGGATCACATGATGATCGCCCACAGTTTCCGGGGCGAGGTGTTCGGCCCGGCCCAGCGCCTGCACGGCGCGACGTTCGTGGTGGACGCGACGTTCCGCCGGCCCGACCTGGACGCCGACGGCATCGTGGTCGACATCGGCCTGGCCACCGAGCTGTTGCGGGAGGTGGTCGGTGAGCTGTCCTACCGTAACCTCGACGACGAGCCCGCGTTCGCCGGGGTGAACACCACCACGGAGGTGCTGGCGCGTACCGTCGCCGACCGGCTGGCCGAGCGGGTGCACGCAGGCGCGCTGGGGGAAGGGGCACGTGCGCTGGCCGGCATCACCGTCACCCTGCACGAGTCACACGTCGCCTGGGCCAGCTACGAGCGGTCACTGTGATCGGTGCGGGCCGGGCGGCGTCGCACGACCGGCCCGCCGCCGACTCCGCACCAGCCCTGGATGAGCGCCGCCGGGTGGTGCACGTCGTGCTGCCCGGCGACATCGACGACCCGGCCACGCCCAGTGGTGGCAACTCCTACGACAGGCGGATCTGCGCGGGGCTCGACGAGCACGGCTGGTCGGTGCGCGAGCACCCGGTGCCGGGGGAGTGGCCGAATCCCGACCCGGGAGCCCGTACGGCGCTGACCCGGCTGCTCGTCGATACGCCGGACGACGCAGTGGTGCTGCTCGACGGTCTGATCGCCTCGACAGTGCCGGACCTGCTCGCCCCGCACACCCGACGACTGCGCCTTGTCGTCCTTGTGCACATGCCGCTTGACGACGAGGCCGAGGCCCGCGCGCTGGCCACCGCCCGCGCGGTGGTCACCACAAGCGAGTGGACCCGGCGCCGGCTGCTGACCCGTCACCGCCTGCCCGCCGACCGGGTCCGTGTCGCCCCGCCGGGGGTGACACCCGCGCCGGTGGCGACCGGCTCGCCGAGCGGGGACCGGCTGCTCTGCGTGGCGGCCGTCACCCACCACAAGGGGCACGACGTGCTTGTCGACGCCCTGACCACGATCGCCGGACGACGCTGGACACTTGTCTGTGCCGGCACGCTGACCCGGGAGCCTGACCTGGTCCGCCTGCTGCGGGAGCGGCTCGCGGCGGCCGACCTCGACGACCGGGTCCGGCTGGCCGGTCCGCTGACCCCGGTGGCGCTGGACGCCGCGTACGCCGCCGCAGACCTGTTGGTGCTGCCGTCGCGCGGGGAGACGTACGGCATGGTCGTCACCGAGGCGCTGGCGCGCGGCCTGCCGGTGCTCGGCACCGACGTCGGTGGCCTGCCGGAGGCGCTCGGTCACGCCCCCGACGGCACCCGGCCCGGAATGCTGGTGCCGCCGGACGATCCGGTCGCGCTGACCGGCGCGCTGACGCGGTGGCTGGACGACGGACCGCTGCGTGCCCGGCTGCGGCACGCCGCGCTCGCCCGGCGCGACACCCTTTCCGACTGGCCGGTGACCACAGCGCGCCTGGCCGCAGTGCTCGAGGAGGTGGCGGAGTGACCGCCGAGACCCTGCCGTTCGCCGACTGGCTGCGCCTGCGCGAGCCGGCCGACGCGGCAGCCCGCGCCGAGGACCTGGTGGACGCCGTCCGGCCCCGGCTGACCGGCGGCACCCCGACGCTCATCCACGACCTGGGCAGCGGCACCGGCTCGATGAGCCGCTGGCTGGCCGCCCGACTGCCAGGCCCGCAGCACTGGATCCTGCACGACCGCGACCCGGACCTGCTGGCCCGCGCCGCCGAGGGCATGGTCGGGGTGAGCGCCGCCGACGGCGCACCGGTCACAGTGGACACCCGCTGCGGCGACCTCACCCGGCTCACCACCGCCGACCTGACCGACGCCGCGTTGATCACCGCGTCCGCGCTGCTGGACATGCTGACCGCAGACGAGGTCGACCGGGTGGTGGACGCCTGCGTCGGCCGTCCGACCCTGTTCGCGGTCTCGGTGACCGGGCTGGTTCGGTTGACACCGACCGACCCGCTGGACACCGTCGTCCAGGACGCGTTCAACGAGCACCAGCGGCGTACCGTCGACGGCCGGCGGCTGCTCGGCCCGGACGCCGCCGTGGCCACGGTCGCCGCGTTCACCAGGCGGGGCGTGACCGTGCGGGAGCGGCCCAGCCCGTGGCGGCTCGGCCCGGAGCAGGCCGACCTGACCGCCGAATGGTTCCGCGGCTGGCTGGGCGCCGCCTGCGAGCAGCGCCCCGACCTGGTCGGCCCGACGCAGGCGTACGCCCAACGCCGGCTGGCCGACGCGGCCGCCGGCAGGCTCGACGTGCTGGTCGAGCACTGTGATCTCCTCGCGGGCGGATGAACCGTCGACACCCTGGGTACGTGCACTAGGGCAAGTGGACGATCTTCAGGAAGGACCGGCGCCGATGGTGTGGGCCTGGGCACGAGTGGTCGGCGGGGTGGGTCTGCTCGCTGTCCTGCTGTGGCAGGTGGGCGGCGGTCCGTTCCTGGCCGGGGTGCGGCTGATCGACGCGCCGGCGCTGACCGCGGCACTGCTCATCGGCGTCCTCACGACGGTCTGCGCGGCATGGCGGTGGAGTCTCGTCGCGGGTGGCCTCGGTGTGCGGCTGCCGCTGGCGACCGCTGTCGCGCACTGCTACCGGGCGGTGTTCCTCAACGCGACGCTGCCCGGCGGTGTGCTCGGCGACGTCCACCGCGCGGTGCGCCATGGGCGCGACGCCGGCGACGTGAGCCGGGGCATCCGCGCTGTGGTCTGGGAACGTGCCGCCGGCCAGGTGGTGCTTGTGGGCGTCGCGCTCGTGGTGCTTGCGGCGTTCCCCTCGCCGGTGCGGCAGTACCTGCCGGTCGCCGCCGCGGTGTTGCTGACCGCCGGGTTGGCCGCCGTGCTGCTGGCTCGGGTCCTGCCCCGGACCGGCGGCTCGCGGTGGGCACGGGGTTTGCGCACTGCCGTCGCTGACGTGCGGTCCGGGCTCCTGTCCCGGCGGACCTGGCTCGGTGTGCTTGTCGCCTCCGCCGTCATGGTCGCCGGCCACCTGGCGACGTTCCTGGTGGCGGCACGTACCGCCGGCTCGGACGCCTCCCTGTCACGGCTGCTGCCGCTGACCCTGCTGGCCCTGCTCGCCATGGGTCTGCCGCTGAACGTCGCCGGTTTCGGCCCGCGCGAGGGGGTGGCTGCCTGGGTGTTCGGCGCGGCAGGTCTCAGCGCCGCCGAGGGCGTCGCGACCGCCACCGTCTACGGTGCCCTCGTCCTGGTGGCCAGCCTGCCCGGCGCCGCCGTTCTGCTTGCCCGCCGTGCCCGCAAGCCCACCACCGCACGGGAAGTCGTCACCAGTGACGGCTGTTGAACAGGTGGTGAGACGGTACCCGTCGCCGCGTGACGGTGACGCCGGACAAAGGAGTCCCATGCCCGAAGCACTGCCGGTCGCCACGATCCGTACCCAGGTCACGGTGCCTCTGGCGTTCCCTGACGGCTACGCCACGACGGTCCGCGTGTTCTCGTTCAAGGGCCTGGTCGACGGCCGGGAACATCTCGCCCTCGGCGTCGGTGACTGGGCCGGCGCGCTGGACCGGCTCGCCGCCGGTGGTGAGCCGCCGCTGGTCCGCCCGCACAGCGAGTGCCTGACCGGCGACGTGTTCGGCAGCCAGCGCTGCGACTGCGGGCCGCAGTTGCGCGAGGCGGTGCAGCGGATCGCCGAGACCGGCGGGTTCCTGCTGTACATGCGTCAGGAGGGCCGGGGTATCGGCCTGTACGCCAAGCTCGACGCGTACGCCCTTCAGGACGCCGGGTTGGACACCTACCAGGCGAACGTCGCGCTCGGCCGTGGCGAGGACGAACGTGACTACAGCGCGGCCGCGCAGATGCTCGCCACCCTCGGTGTACCGCGCGTCCGGCTGCTCAGCAACAACCCCGACAAGGCCGAGCAGTTGACCCGGCTGGGCGTGGCGGTCACCGAGCGTGTCCCCACGAGCGTTTTCCTGTCCCCGGCAAACGCCGAATACCTGGCGGCGAAGGCGGCGAAGGCGGCCGAGATCGAGGCGGCGGAAGCAGCCGGGTCCGAGGCGGTCCTGACCCCTGACCGGCCCGTCTCCCGGTGAGCTGCCGGCCGGCGCCACCGCGGCCGTACGTGCTGCTGAGCTGCGCCACCTCCATCGACGGCTACATCGACGACGCCTCCGAACAGCGGCTCATGCTGTCCAACGACGACGACCTGGACCGTGTCGACGCCGTCCGTGCCTCCTGTGACGCGATCCTGGTCGGCGCCGCCACGGTCCGCCGCGACGATCCCCGCCTGCTGGTGCGCTCCGCGGCACGTCGCGCCGAGCGCGTGGCGTGTGGCCGGCCCGCCTCGCCGACGAAGGTGACGCTGACCGCCCGGGGGGACCTCGACCCGACCTCCCGGTTCTTCACCGCAGGCGATTCGGCCCGGCTCGTCTACTGCGCCACCGGCGCGGTGGAGAAGGCGCGGGAACGCCTCGGCCGGCTGGCGACAGTGGTGGACGCAAATGAGCCGGTCGACCCGGCCTGGGTCCTTGCCGACCTTGCCGACAGGGGCGTACGGCGGCTGATGGTGGAGGGCGGCGGGACTGTGCACGCCCAGTTCCTCACCGCCGGCCTCGCCGACGAGCTGCACCTGGTGGTCGCCCCGTTCTTCGTCGGTGACGGCCGGGCGCCCCGGTTCGTCGGTGAGGGACGTTTCCCCTGGCACCCGGGCCGTCGCGCCCGGCTGGCCGAGACCCGCCAGATCGGCGACGTGGTGCTGCTGCGCTACGCCCTCTCCGACCGCTGCGCCGACACCGACGGCTGACCGCATCGGGGCGCCCAACCCGACGGCGTCGAACAGTTCCGAGACCACTGCGAGCCGCCCGGCCCGGGGCAGCCTCGCTGGAAGCCTGATGACTCTGAGGCATATTGATGCCTCAGAGTCATCACCCTCAATCGCGGGACCAGGGCCGTGTGCGGTCGACAAATGCGCGCTGCGCACCGTGTGATCAGCGCACCTGCGTCGGCTGCGTACCATGCGGGGCTGGGTTTCCTCGTCGCGGCGGAGGTATCGGGCAGATGGCAGGCCAGCACGACGGTTTCGCCCTCGGCGTCGACCTCGGCACCTCCAACACGGTCGCGGTGCTGCGCTGGCCGGACGGGCGGACCCGGCCACTGCTGATGGACGGGCAGCCGGTCAGCCCGTCCGGCGTGTACGCCGACCCGGACGGCACCCTGCACGCCGGCTGGGACGCCCGACGGTTGGCGCAGGCCGACCCGGCCCGGTTCGAGCCGAACCCGAAGCGCCGGGTGGACGAGCCGGCGGTGGTGCTCGGTGACCGCTCGTACCGCCCGACCGACCTGCTCGCCGCGGTGCTGGCTGCCGTCGGGCGGGCCGCCGTCAACACGGTGGGCTTCCTGCCTCCGGCGGTGCTCACCTTCCCGGCGGCCTGGGACGCGACGCGGCGGCAGGTCCTCGCCGACGCGCTGTTGCAGGCCGGCTGGCCGCCAGCCGCCGAGCACACCCTCGCCGGGCCGACGCCTCCGGGCACGCGGCTGCTGCGTGAGCCGGTGGCCGCCGCTCGCTACTACACGCAGGTGCTGCACCGGCCGGTGCCGGTCGGCGGCGCCATCGCGGTGTTCGACTTCGGTGGCGGGACACTCGACGTGGCGGTGCTGCGCAACGAGGGCGCCGACCCGTGGGGCGACTCGGGGTTCAGCGTGGTGGCCGACGGCGGCCTGCCCGACCTCGGTGGCCTGGATCTCGACGCGGCGCTGATGCGGCGGGTCGGTGAGCTGCTCGGCGAGCGGCACGCCGCGCAGTGGGCCCGGCTGGTCGGGCCGTCGGACCCGGCGCAGCGCCGTGACCAGGTCCGACTGTGGGACGAGGTCCGCGGCGCGAAGGAGACGTTGTCGCGGTCCCCAGTGGCGCCGGTCGCGGTACCTGGGGTGCCCGAGGCGGTGCAGCTGACCCGGGCGGACGTCGAGCGGGCGGCCGCGCCGCTGCTGCGACGCGCGGTGGACCGTGCCCGGGAGGTCATCGCCGCCGCCGGGCTCAGCCCCGACCAACTCGCCGGGCTGTTCCTCGTCGGCGGCTCGTCGCGGATCCCGCTGGTGGCCCGCATGCTGCACGCCGAGTTGGGAGTGGCGCCGACGGTGCTGGACCAGCCGGAGCTACCGGTGGCCGAGGGCGCGCTGACGGATCTGCCGCTGCGTCGACAGTTGCCGACGCCGGCGTACGCGGGAGCACCCGTCGCCCCGCCGGTATCTCCCGTGCCGCCACCGATCGGCCCGCCGCCGGTGCCGTCGTCGCCCGCGTCGACCATGCCGTCGTCGCCCGCGCCCACCGCGCCGACCGTGCCGTCATCGCCCGGGTCCACGGCGCACACCGTGCCGTCACAGACCGGGCCGCCGGGGTGGCCGCCGCACGCGGGGCCGACAGTGCCCGGGCCGGCGGGCCTGCCCCGGACCCTTGTCGGTGGGAACGCCGGAACGCCGCCGCCTCCCTCGACCCCCCGGTCGTCCTGGCGTCGGGTGCGCTGGGTGGCGCTCGGCGCGGTGCTCGCCCTGGCCGGCGTGGTCACCGCGGCGACCCTCTACCTGACCCGGGACCGCTACCCGGACCTGGAGTTCGGGTCGCTGCGTGAGCTGGCGAGGCACCAGGCCGGCGCCGAGCGGCCGCGCGGAATGTGGACGGCGGTGCTCGACGACCGCGCCTACCTCGGCTACCCGCTGCCGGACAACCGGCTGGAGGTGGTCGCGGTCGACGCCGGCACAGGCGACCAGCTGTGGCGCAAACCGACGAACCTCACCGCCGACAGGTGGACAGGGTTGGTCGCCGTCCCGGGGGCGGTAGCGGTTCTCGCCGACGGCTCGGGTAGCACCCCTGGTGCGGTGGCGGTCCTCGACGGCAGCTCGGGCGCGCAGCGCTGGCAGCGGTCGATTCGAGGCGACGACGACGTCCACCTCTCCGGCGACATCGCTGTGCTTGTGGACCGCACCGCCGGTCAGCTGGTCGGTCTGCGTATGGGCGACGGCACCGAGAAGTGGAACACGCCGAGCCCCCGGGACCAGAGCGGCGGGTTCCGCACCGCCGTCCGGCCGGTGGGCAGCGACAAGGCCGCGAGCGGGCCGGCGTTCCTCGACGGTACGCCCCGCGACCCGTGGGCGGGCAAGGGGCGGCGGCTCGTGCAGATCGGCGCGGACCGCTCTGCGCGGCTGCTCGACGTGGCAACCGGCGCTGTGCTGCGCGAGTGGGGCAACGTCGCCGACCTCGACGACCTGGTGGTGGCGCACGAGGACCGGCTCTACGTGGCCGGCAACGAGGGTGGGTTCCAACTGCTTGCGTACGACCTGGGCTCCGACGCCGCCCCGGTGGTCCTCTACCGGGCCGACAACGACCAGCACCGGCCGAAAGGGCTGGTGGCCTGCGGCGAACGGCGGGCGTGCCTGGTGCAGGTGCAGAGCGGCGACGCCGAGCGCACCGAGGTGGTGGCGGCCACCGAGGGCGAGACAGCGGTCCGCTGGTCGGCGCCCGGCACCACAGCTCTGGTGCCTTTGGGCGAGCACATGCTCACCCAGCGGGAGTATCCGAAGCCGACCGTCACCCTCTACGACGCCGCCGGCAAGCCGCTGGCGCTGCGCGACCGCCCCGGCGTGGCAGCCCGGCTGGACGCCGGCAACCTGCTGGTGTTCGCCGAGGCGCCGAGCACGGTGGCGGACAACCGCAGCGTCGCCGGCGTGTGGGCCGGGTCGGGCGAGTTCGACGAGTTGGGGGAGCTGCGGGACGTCCGCAGCGCGTCCTGCTCCTGGAATACCCGGCTGATCGCCTGCGGCGCCGACAAGGACTTCGTGCTGTACCGCTTCATCGACGGCTGACCGCGTCGCCCCACAACAGTCAACCGCGGACGATGTTCGTGCCGTCGACCCGGATGGGAATTTCGGTGAGGCCCGTGGTGGCCGGGCCACCGAGGCGGGCGCCGTCGCCGACGGCGAACGTCGAGTTGTGCGCGGGGCAGGTGATCACCCCGTCGCGGGGAGCGCCGACGCGTACGCCCTGGTGCGGGCAGGTCGCGTCGTACGCAGTGAAGGTGCCGGCCTCGGGCTGCACGACGAGCACCCCGCCGACGAGCGTGCCACCGCCGACCGGCACGTCGCCGGTGCTGGCGAGCACCGCGCCAGGTTCGGCAGCCGGCTGAGGGGAGGATTCGTCGCCGGTGCCGCAGGCGCTCAGCACTCCGGCCGCGCCGATCGCTCCGGCACCGGTCAGCAGCGCCCGCCTGCTCAGGCACCAGCGCTTGTCGCGGAGGAACTCCTGCCCGTCGTACACCTCGTCACCTCTTTCGTCGGCGGACCGGACCGTCAAGGTCGTACGTCGCGGTGGTCCGCTGCGCCAGCCTGCCCCAGCCGGCTGGACGCGGGATGCGACGAAGCTGGACGTTGCCTGTACGCCGGCCGGTTCGCGCCCCGAGGCGACCGGCTGCCCCTGCGGCGGCGGCCGTACGATGCTCCGGTGAATCTTCGAGGTACGGTCCGGGCCGATCGTCCACTGGTGGTGCTCGCTGTCGGGGAGGAGGCCCGCTACCTGCCGCCCGACCTGCCGGTGCTGCTCACCGGGATCGGCAAGGTGAACGCCGCCAGCGCTGTCGCGACGGTGCTGGCCGTCGGGCCGCGCCCGAGCCTGCTGCTCAACCTGGGCACGGCCGGGGCGCTGCGCCCCGGCCTGGCCGGCATCCACGAGATCGCCACAGTGCTCCAGCACGACCTGGACACGACCCTGCTGCTCGCGCTCACCGGCGAGACCTACGGGGCGCCGCTGGCGTTGGCGACCGAGGGCGCGGTGCTGGCCACCGGCGACACGTTCGTTGCCGACGACGCCGCCCGGGACAGATTGGCGCAGCGTGCCGACCTGGTCGACATGGAGGGGTACGCGGTCGCGTGGGCCGCGGCGCAGGCCGGTGTGCCGTGCCGGCTCGTCAAACAGGTGAGCGACGAGGCGGGGGAGGGTGCGGCCCGTACCTGGCAGGAGGCGGTGGACGCGTGCGCCCGGGACCTCGCCGAGTGGGCCGGTCGACACCTGGTCTGACCGTTGCGGTCAGGTGCCGGGCCCGCGTGCCTGCGCCGCGGTCTCTCCGGTGGTCATGCGGCCTCCCGTGTCTCCGGAATTATCGGCGGCGCCGGCACGGCCCGTCCGGGGATCGACGATTCCGCCCGGCCCGCTGTTGCCACGGCCACGGCTGCCGGGCGATGCTCGCTGTATCCACGTATCTCGATTTCTGCGGAGGCTCGGATGCGCCGCTCGCCGCTCGTCGCCGTCGTCCTGACCGCCCTCCTGCTCGGCGCGCCCGGCGTCGCGCGCGCCGCCGTCCCCGACCGTGCCGCCGTTCCCGACCGGGTGGGCGAGGCCGTCACCGCGCTCGCCGGGGTCCGTACGGCGGGCACCGCATGGGGATTCGACCCGGCCACCGGCCGAATGACCCTCACTGTCGACGACACCGTGACCGCCGCTGAGGTGGCGACGCTGCGGACGGTCGCCGACCGGACAGGCGTCCTGTTGCGCCGGGAACCCGGCACGCTGCGCACCCTGATCGCCGCCGGGCAGGGCATCTACGGCGGTGGTGCCAGGTGCTCGCTGGGCGCCAACGTGCGCAGCGGCAGCACCTACTACGTGGTCACGGCCGGGCACTGCACCGCCGCCGCCAGCACCTGGTACGCCGACAGCGCGCAGACCACAGTGCTCGGCACCCGCACCGCCACCAGTTACCCCGGCAACGACTACGGGCTGATCCGCTACACCAGCAGGATCGCCCACCCGAGCGCGATCCACACCTATCCGGGGCTGCTGACCGTCAACAGCTACGGCAATGCGTACGTGGGTCAGGCGGTCTGCCGCAGCGGGGCGACCACCGGGGTGCGGTGCGGCACCGTCACCGGGCTCAACCAGACCGTCAACTACGCCGGTGGCTCCGTCTCCGGCCTGATCCGGACCAACATCTGCGCCGAGCCGGGTGACAGTGGCGGGCCGCTCTACGTGGCGTCCACCGGCGTCATCCTGGGCATCCTCTCCGGCGGCAGCGGCAACTGCACCTCCGGCGGCGTCTCCTACTACCAGCCGATCTCGGAGGTGCTGGCGGCGTACGGGCTGACGCTACCCTGACCATCGTTGCACTCAGCGCAACGGTTGCTCAGGCAGCGCAACGGGCCTAGGCTCGGCGGCACCCCGGACCCCTTCCGCGAGGACGTGTGCCCCCATGTCGACCGAGCCCCGACCCCATGACGCCGCAGTCCCGGCCGGCTCCCCGCCGGTCGAGGTGGTCACGGTGGGGGAGACGATGGTCGTGCTCTGCCCCGCGCCGGGCGAGCCGCTGGAGCACGCCGAGCGGGTCGCCCTCTCCGTCGGCGGCGCGGAGTCCAACGTGGCCGGCTACCTGGCCCGGCTGGGGCACGACGCGGCGTGGGTGAGCCGGGTCGGTGACGACCCGTTCGGCCGTGCGGTCGTACGGCACGTCGCTGCCGCAGGCGTCCACGTCGACCTGGTGACAGTGGACCCAACCGCCCCCACCGGCCTGTATGTCAAGGACCCAGGGCCGACGGCCACCGCCGTGCACTACTATCGGGCCGGCTCGGCGGCCTCCCGCATGGGCGCCGACGCGCTGGCCGACCCTCGGCTGACCGGCGCGCGGGTGCTGCACCTGTCCGGCATCACCCCGGCGCTCTCCGACTCGTGCCGGGCGCTTGTCGCGCACGCGGTCACCGACCGGCCGGTTCCGGGCGCGCTCGTCAGCTTCGACGTCAACCACCGGGCCCGGCTCTGGCCGGCCGAGCAGGCCGCGCCGGTGCTGCGGGACCTGGCCGACCGCAGTGACCTCGTCTTCGTCGGTCAGGACGAGGCAGAGGCACTGTGGGGCACCGGCGACCCGCTGTCCGTACGCCGGTTGCTGCCCGGTCCGCGGACTGTCGTCGTCAAGGACGGCGCGGTGGGCGCCACCGCCCTGCGTCACGACGCCGAACCGGTGTTCGTTGAGGCGCCCCGCGTGGCGGTGGTGGAACCGGTCGGCGCCGGTGACGCGTTCGCCGCCGGATACCTGGCCGGGGTGCTGCGCGGCCTCGATCCGGTCCGCCGGCTGCGCCTCGGGCACCTGGTCGCCGCGCAGGCGCTGGGCAGCAGCGGCGACAACGCGCCGGTGCCGCAGTGGTCGTGGTTCGACAGGCTGCTCGACGACCCCTGGTCGCCACCGGACCTGACCGGCGTACGGGCCGAGGGCTGAGGCGTGTCCGAGGGCGTCGACAGGGCGATGCGGGTGCTCGAACTGCTGGCACGTGAGCCGGCGCAGCTCGGCGCTGTGGCCACCGATCTGGGCGTGCACAAGTCCACAGCGCTGCGCCTGCTGCAGACCCTTGAGGCGGGCGGGTTCGCGCGGCGCAGCGACGGCGGCTGGGCCGTGGGCCTGCGTCTGATCGACCTCGCCCAGCAGGCACTGGACTCCCTGGACGTGCGCGCGGTGGCCCGTCCACACCTGGCGGCGCTCGGCCGCGACTGCGGGCACACCATCCACCTGGCCCAGCTCGTCGACGACGACCTTGTCTACGTGGACAAGATCGAGGCCCGTGGTCAGGTGCGGATGTACTCGCGGATCGGTCGCACCGCACCCTGGCACGCCAGCGGGGTGGGCAAGGTGGTGCTCGCGTACAGCCCGCAGTCCCGGCTGACCCGGCTGGTCGACGGTGCCGAGCTGCGCGCGTACACCCCGGCCACCATCTGTGAGCCGGCCGCCCTGCGGGCGGAGCTGGCGACCGTCGCGGAGCAGGGCTGGGCCGCTGACGACGGCGAGTTCGAAACGCTCATCACCTGCGTGGCGGCGCCCGTGCGGCAGGCCGACGGGTCGGTCACCGCGGCGGTGTCGGTGACCGCGCCGACGGTGGTGGCCACCCTCGCCGACCTGCGCGGGCTGCTGCCCCGCCTGCTCGATACCACCCGGCAGATCTCCCGCGACCTCGGATGGAGAACGCAATGACCATGACGGACTTCGACCACATCTTCGGCAGCGCCCGGGTGATGGCCATCCTGCGCGGGCTTCCGGTCGCCGAGACCGTCCGCCTCGCCGAGCGCGCCTGGGATCTCGGTATCGACGTGGTGGAGGTCCCGGTGGCCACGTCCGACGCGGTGCCGGCGCTGCGCGCCGCCGTCGAGGCGGGTCGGGAGCGTGGCCGGATCGTCGGCGCCGGCACCGTGCTCGACGAGTCGCAGGTCATCGCCGCGGCGGACGCGGGAGCCGCGTTCACCGTCGCGCCCGGCCTGGACCTCGCGGTCGCCGACGCCGCCGCCGCACGCGGCCTGCCGCACCTGCCCGGCGTGGCCACCCCGACCGAGGCGCAGCAGGCGCTGCGGCACGGCCTCACCTGGCTCAAGGCGTTCCCGGCCATCTCGCTCGGCCCGGCCTGGTTCAAGGCCATGGCCGGCCCGCTGCCGCAGTTGCGCTTCGTCGCCACCGGCGGCCTCGACGCCGGCAACGCCGCCCAGTTCCTGAACGCCGGCGTACGGGTGGCAGCCGTGGGCTCAGCCCTGACTGACGAAACCCAGCTGGACCAGTTGGCCAAGCTGGCAACGCACCCGTCCTGAAACCCCGCGCCGATCTTGCACTTGCTGCCCCGACGAAAGCCGCAAAACGGTACTCATGGGCGACCACAACTGCAAGATCGACGGGGTTTCAGCAGGGCCTGGCGGCGGGGCGGTTCAGGAAGAGCAGTCGGGCTTGCTTCTCCGGCAGGTCGATGAGAGGTCCGGGGCGGAAGCCGGTGCGTAGGAACCTGTTGATGGCGCGCTCGTTGCGGGCGTCCGGTTCGATCACGACCCGCAGCCGTGTCGGGTCGGCGAGGACGAAGTCCAGGATCGCCCCGAACAGCGCGCCCGTGAAGCCGGGCTCGACAGTTACCGGCGGCCCGATCAGCAGGTGCACGCCGACGTCGCCGGGGCGTACCTCGTAGCACTCGCCGACCGGGTCGGCCTCGGGCTGGTACGTCTGCGCCAGCGCGGCCGGCACACCGTCGCGGTGCACCAGGTACGCGTGGTGGGTGTCCAGCGAGTCGAGGTACGCGTAGATCTCGTGCACCCGCTCGCGGCTCGCGTCGAGCATCCCCCAGAACCGGGCGCGTTCCTGGGTGACCCAACCGTGCAGCAGGTCGGCGTCCTCGTCGGGTCGTACCGGCCGGATGGTGACCACCCCGAACCCGGGGACGTCCCGCCGGTAGTGGTGCCCGTCGACGGTGGAGGTGTCACTGCTCATCTGGCTCCTCGGTGAGTTCGGCCCAGTCGGTGGTCACCGGCAGCAGCTCACCGGCCAGCCACGCTGGGCTCTGGTCGTCGTGGTGCCTGTCGCCGGGCACCCCGCTGGCGCCCAGCGGGACCACCCAGCGGCTGTCCGCACGCCGCGCCAGGTCCCACACGAAACGCGCGGCGGGCCCCCGGAAGCACCGATGTGTCACCCCGGGCACGCTTGACGTCGCCAGCACGCAGTCGTGGTCGCCGTCGAGCCGGGCGCCTGGTCCGGCCGCCTGGTCGGGCAGCGCCCGCCACGGCGTCAGCCGGTGCAGGTCCCCCCAGGGCACCGGCCGTTCGGCCGCGACCTCCTCGGCCGCCGCCCGGACCAGCGCCGCAACGTCCACGCCGGGCAGCGCGGTGCCGCCGAGCAGGTGCTCCAGCGCGTAACCCACCCTCGGCGTCAGTGCCAGCCAGGGCGCGAACACCTCGGGGTACGCGGGCGGGTCGGCGAGCGCGGCCAGCGCCGGATGGGCGGCGAACCGGCGGACGACGGCGGCCCGCAGTGTGGCGAAGTCCGCGGCGTCGGTGCTGTCGGCGCTCATCCGCCGGTCCCAGCGCAGCAGCCGGTCCCGCAGCGCGGCGGCGGTCGGGGCGAGCCCGGTCAGGTTCCGCAGCACCGTCAGGAGCGCGCCGGCCGACCCCAGGTACGTGTCGGTGTGCACAGTCGCCATCCGGTCGGCCGTCCAGCGTTGCCCGGCGTCGAGCAGTTCGCCGATCCGACGCGCGCGGTGCGGTGGGGCGAACTCGACCCCGAGCGGCGCGGCCAGCCCGCGTTCGTTGGCCATCACCGCCCGGCCGGTCACCTCGGCGCGGGGCATCGGGGTGTGCCAGCCCCGCCAGGCGTGGGTGGCCTCCCAGGCCGGGACCACCCGTCGGCAGTTGTCGGGATGCCGTACCGGCACGGCGCCGGCGACCCGGTGCAGCAGTCCGCCCGTCGTGTCGGCCGCCTGCACCACGTTCACCGGCTCCACCCAGCGCTCCACAGCCGCGTCCACGTCGGCCACCGTACGGGCGCGCAGCAGCGCCGGCAGGACCGCGAAGCCCAGCTCGGAGCGGACCCGGGGCGGATAGCGCAGGCTGATGCCCGTCTCGTCGTCCGGCCCGCCGACGATCAACGGTCCCCGGTCGGTCTCCACCACGTCCACCCGTACCGGCTCCGCACCGGCCACCTCGATCGTCTCGACATGGTGGTGGGCGTCCTGCCAGCCGTCCGGGCCGAGCGCCCGCACCCGGGTCCCGTCCCGGCGCAACCGTTCGGCGTACAGGTCCTGGTAGTCGGCCATCGCGTTGGTGATCGCCCATGCCACCGTCCCGGTGTGGCCGAAGTGGGCGATCCCCGGTACGCCGGGCACGGCCAGCCCCACCACGTCGTACTCCGGGCAGGCCAGCCGGATCTGCTGGTAGACGCCCGGATCCTCGATGAAGCGGTGCGGGTCGCCGGCGAGCAGGGCGGCGCCCGTGCCGGTGCGTTCGGGGGCCAGCAGCCACCCGTTGCTGCCGGCGACGGCCGGCCCGTCGATGGCGAACAGGTCGACGGACGCCGGGCCGAGCTTGCGTGCGACGTGCTCGCGCCAGAGCTTGCCGGGGAACCCGGCGAACAGGATGTGGTGGCCCAGCCACACAGCGAGCGGCGTCCACGGCTCCCACCGGCCGGGGGTCAGCCCGACCGCCGCGAACTCCGGTGCCCTGCCCGCCCCGGCGGCGAGGCCGTCGTTGACCCCGGTGACGTACGCGCCGACCCACTCGGCGGTCGCGGAGTCCAGCGCGGCGTGGCAGCGGCGGGCGGTGTCGGCGAGCCGGACCTGCCGGGCGAAGCGGTCCCAGGCGAGCGCGTCGGCGCCGAGGAACGCGGCGCTGGTGCCCTGTGCCCGGTGCCGTTCCACCTCGATCTGCCACGCCCGGTCGTACGCGGTGACGCGGCCCTGCGCCGCCGCGAGGGCGAGCGGGTCGTCGGCGCGAAGGTGCGGCACACCCCAGCTGTCGCGGAACCGCCTGGCGGGGCGCCGCCCACCGTCCTCGGTCACGCCAACCCCGGCACCGTCACGGCGGCCCGTCGGCGGGCGGCCGGGACGACGAGCGGGGTGCCGGTCTCCGGGTCGTCGATCACCTGGCAGGGCAGCCCGAACACCTCACCCACAAGGTCGGCGGTGACCACCGTTCGCGGGTCGCCGGCGGCCACCACCCGGCCGTCGCGCATGGCGATGAGATGGGTGGCGTAGCGGGCCGCGTGGTTCAGGTCGTGCAGCACCACGACAAGGGTGCGTCCCTGCTCCTCGTGCAGTTGGGCGCAGAGGTCCAGGATCTCGATCTGGTGGGCGATGTCGAGGTACGTGGTCGGCTCGTCGAGCAGCAGCAGCGGGGTCTGCTGGGCCAGCGCCATGGCGATCCAGACCCGCTGCCGTTGCCCGCCGGACAGCTCGTCGACGGGCCGGTCGGCGAGGTCGGCGACGCCGGTGGCGGCCATCGACTCGTCGACGATCCGTTCGTCCTCGCGCGACCACTGCCGCAGCAGCCCTTGGTGGGGGTAGCGGCCCCGGGCGACCAGCTCGGCGACGCTGATGCCGTCCGGCGCGATCGACGACTGCGGCAGCAGGCCGAGGGTGCGGGCCACCTTCCGGGCCGGCAGGTCGTGGATGTCCCGGCCGTCCAGCAGCACCGCTCCGGCACTCGGGCGCAGCATCCGCGACAGCGCGCGCAGCAGCGTCGACTTGCCGCAGGCGTTCGGGCCGATGATCACCGTGAACGACCTGTCGGGCACCTCCACCGTGAGGTTCTCGGCGATGGTGCGCCGGTCGTAGGCGAGCGTCAGCCCGGTGCCACCGAGGCGGGAACTGCCGTCCATGGATGCTCCTTCGAGGGCGTCGCGGGTGTTCACAGCCGACCCGCCCGGCGTTCGACGGCAAGCAGCCACACGAGGTAGCCGCCGCCGATCATCCCGGTCACCACGCCGACCGGGAGTTGGTGCCCGGTGAACGCGCGCTGCGCCAGCAGGTCGGCGCCGACCATCAGGGCCGCGCCGAGGGCCATCGACGGCAGCAGGTTCGGGCCGGGCGACCCGGTGAGCCGCTTGGCCAGGTGCGGCGCGACAAGCGCCAGGAAGGACACCGGGCCGGCGGCGGCCGCCGAGAACGAGACGAGCAGCACCGCCGCGGCGAGCAGGACGAGACGCAGCCGGCGCACGGGCACCCCCAGGGCGCTTGCCGTGTCGTCGCCCAACTCCATCATGCGCAGGGCCGGGCCGCAGACGACGAGCACCAGCGGCGCCAGCACGGCGGTGATGGCGAGCAGCGGGCCGGCGTTGGCCCAGCCCCGCCCGTCCAGGCTGCCGGTGAGCCAGAGCACCGCGCGGGCGGCGTCCATCAGAGGGGCCCGGGTCAGCAGGTAGCCGTTGACACCCGTGAGGATCGCGGCGACGCCGATGCCGACAAGGATGAGCCGGAAGCCGTGCACGCCGCGTCGCCAGGCGAGCGTGTAGATCAGCAGGCCGGTGCAGAGCCCTCCGACGACCGCCGCGCCGGCCAGGGCCATGCTGCTGCCGCCGAGCACGACCACCACGAGCGCGCCTGTCGACGCGCCCTGGGTGAAGCCGAGCATGTCGGGGCTGCCCAGCGGGTTGCGGACAAGCGACTGGAAGATCGTGCCGGACAGGGCCAGCGCCGCGCCGACAAGCAGGGCGGTGACCAGCCGGGGCAGTCGCAGCTCGTTCACGATGAACTGCTCGGCGGGGGTGCCGCCACCGCCCAGGGTGCGCAGCACGTCGGCCGGACCCATCGGGTAGTCGCCGCTGCCCAGCGCGACCAGGCCGAGCCCGGCCGCGAGCACTGCGGCGCCCGCGCCGATGGCCAGCGCGCGGGGGCGGAACCGCAGGGACAACCCGCCGGGGGTACGGATGACAGTCATGTCGCCGCTCCGCTGCGCTCCGCGCTGGCGTGCCGCGCCGAAACGTTCAGCCCGCTCATGGGTGTGCCACCCGGGAACGGGTGACCAGCCAGAGGAAGAGCGGGCCGCCCAGCACCGCGGTCACCATGCCCACCTGGAGTTCACCGGGTCGGCCGAGCACCCGGCCCAGCACGTCGGCGCCGAGCAGCAGCACCGGCGCGAGCACCGCGCAGTACGGCAGGAGCCAGCGCAGATCGGGGCCGGTCAGGGCGCGTACCAGGTGGGGGACCAGCAGTCCGACGAACACGATCGGGCCACAGGCCGCGGTCGCCGCGCCGCAGAGCAGTGTGACAGCGACGATGACGGCCACCCGGATGAGCGCGGGTCGGGCGCCCAGCGCACGGGCGGCGTCGTCGCCGAGCGCGAGGGCGTTCAGCGGGCGGGCGGCGGCGAGGGCGACCAGCAGACCGACCACGATGAACGGTGCCACCCGCGTCACTGTCGCGGCGTCGGCGCTGGCCAGTGAGCCGACCGTCCAGAACCGCAGCCGGTCCAGTGAGGCGGTGTCCAGCATCATGACCGCGCTGACGTACGAGTAGAGAGTGGCGTTGAGTGCCGCGCCGGCAAGCGCGAGGCGGGCCGGGGTGGCGCCACGTCCGCCGCCGACGGCGTAGACCAGGGCGGTGACCGCCGCGGCGCCGGCAAGCGCGAACCAGACGTACCCGCCGATGGCGGTGACGCCCAGCAACGCCGCGGTGGCAACGGCGGCGGACGCGCCCGCGTTGATGCCGAGCAGCCCGGGGTCGGCAAGTGGGTTGCGGGTGAGGGCCTGCATCACCGCGCCGGCCATTCCGAGCGCCGCACCGGCAAGCAACCCGAGCAGGGTGCGGGGTAGGCGCATCTGGTGCACCACCGCGTATTCGGCGGCGTCGCGGTCAAGCAGCCCGGCCCAGACGTCGGCGAGCGGCAGGGACTTGGCGCCGACCCCGATGCTGAGCACCAGGACGACGCCGAGCAGCGCCACGGCGGCGATCAGGCCGGCGGCGCGTGCCGCCTGGCGGGAGCGCCGCGCCGGCTGCGGCGCGGTCGGTGATGCCGTCGACCCGGGCGCGGATGGCGCCAGGGTGCTGACGGACGGTGTGGCGTCCAGGGTGAACTCCGGGGGTGTGGCGACACGGCGTACCGCTGTTGACAATGTCCGAGGTTAGGCTAACCTAAGCCCGCTGTCCCGGTCGACCCCGGCCGTCCCTTGATCGAAAGACGACACCATGCCCGAATCTCTGTCCGCCCGTCGCCTGACCCGCCGTGGCCTGCTGGCCGCCGGAGGCGCCGCCACCCTTGCCGCTCTGCTCGCCGGCTGCGGCAAGGACGATGACGCGAAGCCCGCCGCCGGCAACACCGGTGGCCCCTGGTCGTTCACGGACGACCGCACCAAGAAGGTCGAGGCGGCGGCCCGCCCGGCACGCGTGGTGGCCTTCACCGGGGTGGCCGCGGCACTTGTCGATTTCGGTCTCGACAAGCAGATCGTCGGCGTGTTCGGTGAGACCAAGCGGGCCGACGGCACGACAGACCCGCAGGCGGGCGACCTGAACGTCGAGTCCGTGGAGATCCTGGGCAACGTGTGGGGCGAGTTCAGTGTGGAGAAGTACGCGGCCCTGCGCCCCGAACTGCTCGTCACGCACATGTACGACCCCGACGCCCTCTGGTACGTGCCGGACGAGAGCAAGGACAAGATCCTGCCGCTCGCGCCCAGCGTCGCGATCACCACGGCCCGGGTGCCGATGACCAAGCCCATCGAGCGGTACGCCGCCCTGGCCGAGTCGCTCGGCGCGGACCTGTCCGCCAAGAAGGTCACCGACGCGAAGACCCGCTTCGACGCCGCCGCCGAGAGCGTCCGCCAGGCCGTCAAGGCCAACCCCGGCATCAAGGTGATGGCCTGCTCCGGCAGCCCCGACCTGTTCTACGTCTCCAACCCCAAGGTGAGCACCGACCTCATGTACTTCGCCGAGCTGGGCGTCGACATCGTGGTGCCCACCAAGCTCGAATCCGGCGACTACTTCGAGGCGCTGAGCTGGGAGAACACCGGCAAGTTCCCAGCCGACCTGATCCTGCTTGACAACCGCAGCACCGCACTTCAGCCCAAGGACCTGGCCGCCAAGCCCACCTGGGGTCAGCTGCCGGCGGTCAAGGCCAACCAGGTGACCCCGTGGGACGCGGTGCCCCGCTTCTCGTACGCAGGTGCCGCACCGCTGCTGGAGAACCTGGCCACCGCGATCAAGAACGCCAAGAAGGTCAGCTGACGCGACGGCGCGTCTGAGCGGCGACACAACCCATAAGGCAGTACGACCCCCGGCGCGGAACCGCGCCGGGGGAGGGTTCCGGCTGCCCATCGTCGAGAACGTGGAGGACACGTGACCGTGCCGACGTACCCCGCCGAGAGCATTCCGCCGGCAACGGCCACACAGTGGCCGGCCGCCGGGCCGCCGGGGACACTGGCCGGCGCGCGGGCGCAGCTGCTGCACGACGGCTCGGTCGAGCACTACCGGCGGACGATCGCCGACGGTGTCGACCGGGTCGTCCGGCGGGTGGCCACAGTGCAGCAGCCCGGTACCGGCGTCGCCCCCGCCGACCTGGCCCCCGTGGTCGACCGGGTCGACCTGGACCGGCCCCTCGGCGACGCGGGCGCGGCACTGGACGAGCTGGAGGACGTCTACCTGCGCGACACCGTGTGGTTCCACCACCCCCGCTATCTCGCCCACCTCAACTGCCCGGTGGTCATCCCGGCGTTGCTGGGCGAGGCGGTGCTCAGTGCGGTGAACTCCTCACTGGACACCTGGGACCAGAGTGCCGGCGCCACCCTCATCGAGCGACGCCTGATCGACTGGACCGCCGCCCGCGTCGGCCTCGGCCCGGACGCCGACGGCGTGTTCACAAGCGGTGGCAGCCAGTCGAACCTCCAGGCGCTGCTGCTGGCCCGGGAGGAGGCGTGCGCCGCTGCGCTCACCCCGGCGGCCCGCGCAGAGCTGCTGCCCCGGCTGCGCGTACTCACGTCCGCCGCCGGCCACTTCAGCGTGCAGAAGTCGGCAAAGCTGCTCGGCCTCGCCCCGGATGCCGTGGTCGCGGTCCCCACCGACGCGCGGCGGCGGATGCAGCCCGCCGCCGTCCGCGACGAGATCGCCCGATGCCGGCAGGCCGGGCAGGTGGTGATGGCCGTCGTCGGCACCGCGGGCACCACCGACTTCGGCTCCATCGACCCCCTCGCCGAGCTGGCTGGGATCTGCGCGGATGCCGGCGTGTGGCTGCACGTGGACGCCGCGTACGGCTGCGGTCTGCTCGTCTCACCGACGCGCCGGCATCTGCTCGACGGCATCGAGCGGGCCGACTCGGTGACTGTGGACTACCACAAGTCGTTCTTCCAGCCGGTCAGCTCCAGCGCGCTGCTGGTCCGCGACCGGCGGGTGCTGCGGCACGCCACCTACCACGCCGACTACCTCAACCCGGCTCGGATGGCCGAGCAGCGGATCCCCAACCAGGTCGACAAGAGCCTGCAGACCACCCGCCGCTTCGACGCGTTGAAGCTGTGGCTGACGCTGCGGGTGATGGGCCCGGACGCCCTCGGCGCGCTCTTCGACGAGGTGGTCGACAGGGCCGCGGACGCGTGGCAACTGGTAAGCGAGGATCCCCGCTTCGAGGTGGTGACGCGCTCCGAGTTGAGCACTGTCGTCTTCCGCTACCTGCCCACCGGCCCGGGTCGCGACCTGGCCGACGAGGCCAACCTGTACGCCCGGGAGGCGCTCGCCGCGTCCGGTGCCGCGCTCGTGGCGGGGACCCGTGTCGACGGCCGGCACTTCCTGAAGTTCACGCTGCTCAATCCGGCCACCACCGTCGACGATGTGGGTCACGTCCTCGAACTGATCGCCGCCCACGCCGGTCGGTACGTGGCCGAGCGTACCGCCGCCGACCTGGCCTGCCATGTCGGCTGACGCCGGCGCCGAGCAGGCTGCCGCGTCCACCCGACCCGTGACACCGCAACCGCGCCGGGAGGGCCGGATGTCCACCCATGACTTCGTCGCCATCGGGCTCGGCCCGTACAACCTGGGGTTGGCCTGTCTCACCGCGCCGATCGACGAGCTGGACGGCGTGTTCCTGGAGGCCCGGCCCAGTCTGGCCTGGCACCCGGGCATGCTGCTGGAGTCGGCCCGGTTGCAGACCCCGTTCATCGCCGACCTGGTCAGCCTCGCCGACCCGACGTCGCCGTACTCCTTTCTCAACTATCTGAAGGAGATCGGCCGGCTCTACCCGTTCTACATCCGGGAGAGCTTCTATCCGTTGCGCAGCGAGTACGACGCGTACTGCCGGTGGGCGGCGGCGAAGCTGCCGAACCTGCGCTTCGGTCAGGCGGTGACCACAGTGGAGTACGACCCGGCCGACGAGCGGTACGTCGTGCGGGCCGACACCGGCGAGGGGGAGAGCGTCGAGTACCGCGCCCGGCACCTGGTGCTCGGCACGGGCACCCCACCGCACCTGCCGGCCGCCGTGGACGGACTGCCCGGCGACGCGGTGCACAACTCGCGCTACCTGGAGCACCGGGACGCGCTGCGCACCAAGCGCAGCATCACTGTGGTGGGCAGCGGGCAGAGCGCCGCCGAGATCTACCACGACCTGCTCGGCGACCTCGACCGGTACGGCTACCAGCTCAACTGGGTGACCCGCTCGCCGCGGTTCTTCCCCCTCGAATACACGAAGCTGACGCTGGAGATGACCTCACCGGACTACGTGGACTACTTCCACGCGCTGCCCGAGGACACCCGCTACCGGCTGGAGGCCGAGCAGAAGGGCCTGTTCAAGGGGATCAACGCCGACCTGATCAACGACATCTTCGACCTGCTGTACGCGCACAGCGTCGACGGTCCGGTGAACACCCGCCTGCTGACGAACACCGAGCTGGTCACCGCCGAGCACCACGACGGTGAGTACACGCTGGGGTTGCGGCACGTGGAGCAGGAACGGGACTTCACGCTGCGCACCGAAGGGCTGGTGCTTGCCACCGGCTACCACTACCGGGTGCCGGAGTTCCTCGCGCCGGTGCGCGAGAGGATCCGCTGGGACGCGCACGGCCGTTTCGACGTGGCCCGCAACTACAGCATCGACCACACCGGGCGGGGCATCTTCCTGCAGAACGCCGGCACCCACACGCACAGCATCACCTCACCCGACCTGGGCATGGGCCCGTACCGCAACTCCTTCATCATTCGGGAGCTGCTCGGCCGGGAGCACTACCCGATCGAGAAGAGCATCACCTTCCAGGAGTTCGGGGTGACGACGTCGTGACCACCGTCTTCACCCGCACCGACGGGCGGCTCGGCGAGTTCGCGCTGCGTACCCTCGATCCGGACGGTGACGCCGCGCTGCTGCACGCCTGGGTGACGAACCCGAAGGCCGCGTTCTGGCTGATGCAGGACGCCGACGAGGCGGCGGTGGCCACTGAGTACCGGCGCATCGCCGAGCACCCGCACCACGACGCGTACCTCGGGCTGTGGCGGGGGACGCCCGCCTTCCTTGCCGAGCGCTACGACCCGGCCCACGTCGAGCTGGTCGGGCTCTACGACAACCAGCCCGGCGACGTGGGCATGCACTTCCTCTGCGCGCCCACCGACGCCCCGGAGCACGGCTTCACCCGTGCGGTGATCACCGCAGTGCTGGCGTGGCTCTTCGCCGACCCGTCGACCCGGCGGGTGGTGGTGGAGCCGGACGTACGCAACACCGCCGTGCACGCGTTGAACGCCGTCGTCGGCTTCGAGGTTGTCGGCCAGATCGCCAAGCCGGAGAAGGACGCGCTGCTCAGCGTCTGCACCAGGGCCCAGTTCCACGCCGCCGTCACCGATCTCGAAGGAGCCCAGGCGTGACCGCCACCGCCGTTCCCGCGTCACCGTCCGTGCCGGCCGTCGCCGCCGACCCGGTCGGGCACCTCACGCCGCAGCGCTGGGCGCGGGCCAACCGGCTGCTGGTCCGCAAGGCGCTCGCCGAGTTCACCCACGAGCGGCTGATCACGCCCCAGCCCGTGCCCGGCGACGACGACCGGCAGTGGTACGAGGTCCGCAGCGACGACGGCACTGTCACGTACCGGTTCGCCGCCCGGCTGCTCGCCCTGGAGCACTGGCAGGTCGACGCCGACAGCATCACCCGGCGGCGCGACGGCACCTCGCTGCCGCCCGACGCTGTGGATCTCATCGTCGAGCTGCGCGGCACCCTCGGACTCTCCACGGAGGTGCTGCCTGTCTACCTGGAGGAGATCACCTCCACGTTGGCCGGCAGCGCGTACAAGCTGGCCCAGGCCGGGCCGAGCGCCGCCGAACTGGCCGTGGCCGACTTCCAGACAATCGAGACGTCGATGACCGAGGGGCATCCCTGCTTCGTTGCCAACAACGGGCGACTCGGCTTCGGGGTCGACGAATACCACAGGTACGCCCCGGAGGCCGCCGCGCCGGTGCGCCTGGAGTGGTTGGCCGCGCACCGGGACCACTCGACGTTCAGCAGCGCCGCCGACCTCGACTACGACGCGTTGATCGAGGGGGAGCTGGACCCGGAAACCCGAGCCCGGTTCGCCGCCACAATGGCCGGTCTCGGCCTGGACCTCGCCGACTACCACCTGATCCCGGCGCACCCGTGGCAGTGGTTCAACAAGCTGGCGGTCACGTTCGCCGGTGAGCTCGCCGAGCGCCGGCTTGTGCACCTCGGTCCCGGGCCGGACGAGTACCTTGCCCAGCAGTCCATCCGTACGTTCTTCAACGTCACCGAGCCGCGCCGGCACTACGTCAAGACGGCGCTGTCGGTGCTCAACATGGGCTTCATGCGTGGGCTGTCCGCCGCGTACATGGCCGCCACCCCGGCGATCAACGACTGGCTGGCCGACCTGATCGCGGGCGACGAGGTGCTTGCCGGCACCGGGTTGACGGTGATCCGGGAGCGCGCCGCGGTGGGCTACCGGCACCGGCAGTACGAGGCGGCCACCGAACGCACCTCCCCGTACCGGAAGATGTTTGCCGCCCTGTGGCGGGAGAGCCCGGTGCCGGGCCTCGCGCCGGGGCGGCGACTGACCACGATGGCCGCGCTGCTGCACGTCGACGACGACGGCGGCTCGCTGGCGGCGGCCCTGATCGCCCGGTCGCAGTTGGCGCCCGAGGTGTGGCTGCGCCGCTACCTGGACGCCTACCTCACCCCGCTGCTGCACAGCTTCTACGCCCACGACCTGGCCTTCATGCCGCACGGCGAGAACGTCATCCTGGTCCTCGACGAGACCGACACCGTCGAGCGGGTGATCTTCAAGGACATCGCCGAGGAGATCGCTGTGATGAGCGCCGACGTCGTCCTGCCGGAGGCGGTGGAGCGCATCCGCGTCGAGGTGCCCGACGACACCAAGCTGCTGACGATCTTCACCGACGTGATCGACTGCTTCCTGCGGCACCTCAACGCGGTGCTCGTCGAGGCCGGGGTGCTGCCCGAGGGCGACTTCTGGCGGACGGTCGCTGCCTGCGCGTCCGACTACTTCGACACCGTGCCGCACCTGGCCGAGCGGGTACGCCACTACGACCTGTTCGCACCGGAGTTCACGCTGTCCTGCCTCAACCGGCTGCAACTGCGGAACAACAAGCAGATGATCGACCTCGCCGACCCGTCGGCCGCGCTCCAGTTCGTCGGCACCCTTACCAACCCGTTGGCCGCCCACGCCAGACGCCGCTGACGCCGCTCGCGTCCGGTGGTGCACTGTGGTGGGCATGGGTTTCCTCCGTAGCGCGAGCCTTCTCGCCGCCACCCTCACCACCGGTCTGACCGCCGGCCTGTTCACCGCGTTCGCCTACGCGGTGATGCCGGGTCTTCGCCGCACCGACGACCGCACGCTCGTGCTCGCCATGCAGCGGATCAACGAGTCCATCCTCAACGGGTGGTTCGCCATCTGCTTCGGTGGAGCACTGGTGTTCACGCTTCTGGCGGCGGCGCTGCACCTGGACGCCGGGCACCGGGCGGTGCTGCCGTGGATCGTCGCCGGGTTGCTGTCGTACCTGGTGGTGCTCGGCCTCACCGCAGTGGTGAACGTGCCGCTCAACAACGTGCTGGCCCGGGCCGGGGACGTCGACCGGGTCGCTGATCCGGCGGCGCTCCGGGAGCGTTTCGAGACGCCCTGGGTACGCGCCAACGTGGTCCGCGCCGTCGCGTCGACCGGCGCGTTCGGGCTGCTCGCGTGGGCTCTGTTCGAGGCCGGGAGGCTGCCCGCCTGAGCCGCGGGTGTTATCGATAACACCGTCGGCATCTGACGCGCCATCAGCGGTAACAGCGCTGATCAACGGACGAACCGCACTCATCGTCTTGAATGAAGGCGGTCATCGGCCGTAACATGCCGGACACGGATGTGAGCGCTAACGCTCGTGTCTGACCGCCCTGTCGAGCCCCGTCCCGCCCGGCTGTGCTCCGTCGCCTGTTGCGCTCTCCGTGGAGGTTCCATGTCACCCCTGCCCATCAGTCGCCGCCGCGTGCTGCAAGCCGCCGGCGCCACCGCCGTCATCTCCGCCACCGGCGGGACCGTCCTGAGCGCGGGCCCCGCCGCCGCTGCCGTCGTCCCGCCGGCGCGCGCCGACCTTGGCGTCGGGGCGTACCCCTTCGAACTCGGTCAGGTTCGACTGACCACCGGCCGCTGGCTGGACAACCAGAACCGCACCCTCAACTACCTCCGCTTCGTCGACGTCGACAGGCTGCTCTACAACTTCCGGGCCAACCACCGGCTGTCCACGAACGGCGCCGCCACCAACGGAGGCTGGGACGCGCCGTCGTTTCCGTTCCGGACCCACATGCAGGGGCACTTCCTGACCGCCTGGGCCCACGGATACGCGGTGCTCGGCGACACCACCTGCCGGGACAAGGCGAACTACATGGTGGCCGAGCTGGCCAAGTGCCAGGCGAACAACGGCGCTGCCGGGTTCGGCGCGGGCTACCTCTCCGGCTTCCCGGAGTCCGACTTCACCGCACTTGAGGCGCGGACGCTGTCCAACGGCAACGTGCCCTACTACTGCATCCACAAGACCCTCGCCGGGCTTCTTGACGTGTGGCGCTACACCGGCAACACGCAGGCGCGCTCGGTGCTGCTGGCACTCGCGGGCTGGGTCGACGCACGGACGAGCCGGTTGAGCTCCAGCCAGATGCAGTCGATGCTGGGCACCGAGTTCGGCGGCATGAACGAGGTGCTCACCGACATCTACCAGCAGACCGGCGACGCGCGGTGGCTCACCACCGCCCAGCGGTTCGACCACGCCTCCGTGTTCAATCCGCTCGCCGCCAACCAGGACCAGCTCAACGGACTGCACGCCAACACGCAGGTGCCCAAGTGGGTGGGCGCCGCACGGGAGTTCAAGGCCACCGGCACCACCCGGTACCGCGACATCGCCTCCAACGCCTGGAACATCACTGTCGGCGCGCACACGTACGTCATCGGCGGCAACAGCCAGGCGGAGCACTTCCGGGCGCCGAACGCCATCGCCGGCTACCTCAGCAACGACACCTGCGAGCAGTGCAACACCTACAACATGCTCAAGCTGACCCGGGAGCTGTGGCTGCTCGACCCCAACCGGACGGACTACTTCGACTTCTACGAGCGCGCCCTGATCAACCATCTGATCGGCGGCCAGAACCCCGCCGACAGCCACGGCCACATCACGTACTTCACGCCACTGCGGCCGGGCGGGCGTCGGGGCGTGGGTCCCGCGTGGGGCGGTGGCACCTGGAGCACCGACTACAACTCGTTCTGGTGTTGCCAGGGCACCGGCCTGGAGATCAACACGAAGCTGATGGACTCCATCTACTTCTACAACGGCACGACCCTGACGGTGAACCTGTTCGTGCCGTCGGTGCTGACCTGGTCGCAGCGGGGCGTCACTGTCACCCAGACCACCACCTATCCGGTGAGCGACTCCACCACGCTCACCCTGTCCGGCACGATGAGCGGCTCGTGGAGCATCAGGGTCCGCATCCCGGCGTGGACAAGCGGCGCGACGATCAGCGTCAACGGCGTGGCGCAGTCGGTGACCACCACACCCGGCAGCTACGCCACGATCACCCGGACCTGGGCCGCCGGTGACACCATCACTGTGCGCCTGCCCATGCGGGTGATCATGCGAGCCGCCAACGACAACGCGTCCGTCGCCGCCGTCACGTACGGGCCGAGCGTCCTCTGTGGCAACTACGGCAACACCACACTGAACGCGCTGCCGTCGCTCGCCGTCTCGTCCATCGCACGGACCAGCACCAGTTCGCTCGCGTTCACCGCCTCCGCGAACGGGGCGACAGTCAACCTCGGGCCGTTCCAGGACGCCCACGGCTTCAACTACACCGTCTACTGGAACACTTCGGGCAGCAGCGGCGGTGCCAGTCACCGGCTCGTCAACGTCGGCACCGGCCTGGTCCTCGGCATCCAGAACATGTCCACCGCCGACGGTGGGCTCGCCGTGCAGTGGGGTGACAGCGGCACCGCCGACCACAACTGGGTAGTGGTGACCGACGGCGACGCCGTCCGGTTCCGCAACGTCAACAGCGGCAAGGTCCTCGGTGTGGAGAACATGTCCACCGCCGACAACGCCCGCGTCCTCCAGTGGGCCGACAACGGCACCGCCGACCACAGGTGGATCCTGGTGAACAACGGGGACGGCACCTACAAGATCCGCAACGTCAACAGCGGCAAGCTGCTGGGCATCCTGAACGGGTCGACGGCATGGGGTGCGCAGGCCGTGCAGGACCCGGACAACGGCAGCGCCGACAACCGCTGGCGGCTCGTGCCCAACGCCTGACGAGGAGCCCGACCTGGCTCAGTCGGTCGTGCCGACCCGCTCGAACGCGCGGGCCAACTGAGCCAGGTCCAGGCCCTCGAAGTGCCGCAGGAACCGCCGGCGTACGGCCGCCAGATGGCTCGGCCAGGACTCCTGGAGGCGGGCCAGGCCCGCCTCGGTGAGGATGGCGTTCCAGCCGCGGGCGTCTTCCTCGCACCGTTCCCGCTTCACCAGGCCCTGGGTCTCCAGCCTGATCACGGTGCGGGTCATGCCGCTGAGCGAAAGGTGGCAGACCGAGGCGAGTTCATGCATGCGCATCCGTCGTTCCGGGGCCTCGGAGAGGTTCATGAGCGCCGTGTACTCGGTCAGCGGCAGTTGGCGGTCGCTGACCATGTCGGCGTCGATAGTGCGGGGCAGCACGTACATCATCTGGCCCAGAGCGCGGACCAGGGCCTCCTCGTCGGGGCCGAGGGGGCGTGGACGGGCAGGGCTCTCGTGCATTCCTTCAGCATAGTTGCTTGATTGAGCAAGTGCTCGCGCACCGTGTGACGACGGTCATGGCGGCTGTATTTGCTTGACGAAGCAAGTAATGGCTACGGTTCTCGACGGCACGCAGACCACGAACCTTCGGAAAGGCGCCAACACCATGACCAGGATCGGGATCATCCTCGGAAGCACCCGCCCGGGGCGTAACGGTGAAGCCGTGGCCCGCTGGGTCCTCGATGTCGCAAGGCAGCGCTCCGACGCGGAGTTCGAGCTGATCGACCTGCTCGACTACAAGCTGCCGCACCTCGACGAGGCATATCCGCCGGCGATGGGGCAGTACACCCAGCCGCACACCCTGCGCTGGGCTGAGACGATCGCGTCGTTCGACGGGTTCGTGATGGTCACCCCCGAGTACAACCACTCCACCTCGGGGGCGCTGAAGAACGCCATCGACTTCCTCTACGCCGAGTGGAACAACAAGGCCGTCGGCTTCGTCAGCTACGGCTCGGTCGGCGGCGCACGGGCCGTCGAGCACCTTCGCCTGATCGCCGGTGAGCTCCAGATGGCCGACGTACGCTCGCAGGTTGCTCTGTCGCTCTTCACCGACTTCGAGAACTTCAGCGTCTTCACGCCCAACCAGCACCAGCTGGAGGCGCTCGGCGTGACCCTCGACCAGGTGGTGGCCTGGAGCAGCGCGCTCGCACCGCTGCGCCAGAGCTGACCCACGAGGCGGCCGCGGGATCCCGTCCCGCGGCCGCCTCAGCTCGACCCACCCGTTGATTCCGACCACCGCGACGGGGCAGAGGAACTTTTTCGGCCGTCGATGCATCCGGGCGACCTGCCTGGTGCGAAGCATGGATCGTGACGAGACGTCACGGATCCGACGCATCGACGAAAGGCCCGCTGATGAAGATCGCACGACTCGCCGCCAGGATGGCCGTGGGCGCCATGGCCACCGCGCTGGCCACCACGGCTGTCGCCGTGCCGGCCGCTTCGGCGACCGGCAAGGCCAAGCCGCTCGGCACGACGTCCCTCGCCCAGGTGCTCACCAAGGACGCCAGCGGCTTCGACCGCAACTCGCGGGACTTCGACGTGCTGACCGCCGCCGTGCTGGCCGTGCTGGAGGCCAAGCCCAACTCGCCGGTCAAGGTGCTCACCGACGGCACCGTCGCCCTGACCGCGTTCATTCCGACCGACGCCGCGTTCCAGCAGTTGGTACGCGAGATCACGCAGGCCACGAAGCTGCCGAGTGAGAGCGCCGCGTTCAGCGCCGTCGCCGGCCTGGGCATCGACACCGTGGAGAACGTACTGCTCTACCACGTGGTGCCGGGCGCCACGATCGACCGTAAGACGGCGGTCCGGGCCGACGGCACGGACCTGACCACCGCGCTCGGCTCGACCGTCGAGGTCGACGTGCGCACCTACCTGTTCATCTTCCGTCAGGTGCGGCTTGTCGACGCCGACACCAACGACCGGGACGCCCGCGTCGTCACCTTCGACGTCAACAAGGGCAACCGGCAGATCGCGCACTCCGTGGACCGGGTGCTGCGCCCGATCGACCTGCCCTGATCGGGTTCGGGTGGCGTCCGACCACACGTCGGGCGTCACCCGCGCCGATCGTCAGCCCGTGCCGTTCGTCAAGGCGCGCCGATCGTCAAGCCTGGCGACCGTCAGGCTGCGCCGGCGGTGCCCCGATCGTGCTGCGGGGCGGGGCCGGCGGTGCCCCGACGGACCAGTTCGGCGGGGAGCACCTCGACCCGTGGCGTCGGCGTCTGCGCGCCGAGCACCATGGACATCGTCCGGACTCCCATGTCGACGAGCGGCAGTCGCACGGTGGTCAGTGCCGGAGTCACGTCCCGGGCGATGGGCATGTCGTCGAAGCCGACCACGGAGACCTGCTGCGGCACGGCCAGTGAGCGGGCCCGAAGGGTGGCGAGCGTGCCGATCGCCATCGAGTCGTTGAGCGCCACGATCGCTGTCAGGTCAGGGTCGGCGTCGAGCAGCCGGGCGGTTGCCTCGGCGCCACCGTCGCGGTCGAATTCGGCGTACCGGATGCGTCGTTCGGGAAGCTCGCGGCCCTGCTCGTCAAGGGCCTGCCGGAGCCCGGCGAGCCGGTCGGTGGTGGTGGTGAGGATGCGCGGGCCGGCGACCACGCCGATCGCCCGGTGCCCCAGCTCGCACAGCTCCCGGCCGGCGAGGTAGCCGCCCGTCCGGTTGTCGGGCATCACCGCGTCGCCGAAGTGCTCGTGTCGACCGATCACCGCGACCCGCCCGCCGGTCGCCTCGTACGCGGCGAGTTTCTCGTTGAGCTGTCGGGTGAACGTGTCGTCGTGATAGCCGGAGCCGGCCAGGATCAGTGCCGCCACCTGGTGGCCGCGCAGCAGCTCCACATACTCCAGCTCGCGCTCCGGGTCGCGGTAGCTGTTGCAGATCATCAGCAGCCGGCCGCGGTCGGTGGCGACCCGTTGCAGTCCACGGGTGATCTCGGCGAAGTACGGGTCGGAGACGTCGTGCACGATCACGCCGACCGCGCTGCGGTGTGAACGGGCCAGCAGTTGCGCATGGGCGTTCGGCACGTACTGCAACTCGGCGACGGCGGCGAGCACCCGTTCGCGCAGCTCGTCGGTGACCGGCTTGCTGCTGCCGTTGATCACGCGGGAGGCGGTGGCGGGCGAGACACCCGCGCGTCGTGCCACATCGGACAGCGTCGCCATGGCCGCCCCCTTGTTCTGTTGCCGGCGTTTCGCCGTGCCGGTCGAAACGCCACGGTACCGCGTTGAAAGCCCTTTCCCGCAGGCAGGTCCGAGAGGTGTGACGTGGGCCAAGGAAAGGCCTTGCCTGGCGTCTGCGGCCCGCCTACGCTTCCGGGAAAGCGTTTGCCTGACCGCCGCCCGGCAGGCTCCACTGCTGCTGCGCCGGGCCCAGAGGAGGTTCCGCGTGACCACGACCCGTAGGTCGATCGGCATCATCGTCAATGGTGTGACCGGCAGGATGGGCTACCGGCAGCACCTGGTCCGGTCGCTGCTTGCCATCCGTGAAGCCGGCGGCGTGGCGTTGGCCGACGGCACGACCATCTGGCCGGAACCCGTGCTGGTCGGGCGCAACGAGACCAAGCTGCGGGAACTCGCCCAGCGGCACGGCCTGACCGAGTGGAGCACCGACCTCACCTCAGCCCTGGCCCGCGACGACGTCGAGATCTACTTCGACTCCCAGGTCACCCAACAGCGGGAGAAGGCGATCCGCCAGGCCATCGAGGCCGGCAAGCACATCTACACGGAGAAGCCCCTCGCCGAGGACACCGCCGCCGCGCTCGACCTCGCGCGGGCCGCCGACGCCGCAGGCGTACGCACCGGCGTCGTCCAGGACAAACTCTTCCTTCCCGGCCTGCGCAAACTCAAGCGGCTCATCGACGGCGGCTTCTTCGGCCGGATCCTCTCGGTGCGGGGCGAGTTCGGCTACTGGGTCTTCGAGGGCGACTGGCAGCCCGCCCAACGTCCGTCGTGGAACTACCGGGCCGAGGACGGCGGCGGCATCGTCGTCGACATGTTCCCGCACTGGCACTACGTGCTGGAGGAGCTGTTCGGGCGGGTCAACGCCGTCTCCTGCGTCACCGCCACCCACGTGCCGGAGCGTGTCGACGAGGACGGCCGCGCCTACGCGGCCACCGCCGACGACGCGGCGTACGGCACCTTCGAACTCGACGGCGGCGTGATCGCGCAGATCAACTCGTCGTGGGCGGTGCGGGTGTACCGCGACGAACTCGTGGAGTTCCAGGTCGACGGCACCGAGGGCAGCGCTGTGGCCGGGCTGCGCCGCTGCCGGGCACAGCACCGGGCGGTGACGCCCAAGCCGGTGTGGAACCCGGACCTGCCGGTCACCGAGAACTTCCGGGCACAGTGGACCGAGGTGCCCGACAACGAGGAGTTCGACAACGGTTTCAAGGTGCAGTGGGAGGCGTTCCTGCGGCACGTCGTGGCGGGCGAGCCGTTCCGGTGGGACTTCCTTGCCGGGGCACGCGGCGTCCAGCTCGCCGAGCTGGGGCTGCGCTCCGCCCGCGAGGGCGTTCGTGTCGAGGTACCGGAGCTGCGCTCGTGACCGCGCCCGAGGTGGTGCTGCCCGGCGGACGCCGGCACCGACTGGCCGTCGGGGCCGGCTTCGACCGTCCGGCCACGCCCGCCGCCAGCCGGATCGCGTACGCCGCCGCCCACGTCGTCGCCGACCCGGGCGCGGAGAACGTGCCCGGTGCCCCGGCCGCCGTGGACTGGGACACCACCCTCGCGTTCCGGCGGCACCTGTGGTCGTACGGGCTGGGTGTCGCCGAAGCGATGGACACCGCCCAGCGGGGGATGGGGCTCGACTATCCGGCGACCCGGGAGCTGATCCGGCGCAGCGCCGCCGAGGCCCGCGCGGTGGGCGGGCGGATCGTCGCCGGGGTCGGCACGGACCAACTGCCCGCAGGCCCGGCCACCCTGGCCGCCGTGACCTCCGCGTACATCGAACAGCTCGGCGACGTCCGCGCGGCCGGCGCCCGGCCGGTGCTGATGTGCAGCCGGCACCTGGCCGCGGCCGCGCGCGGCCCGGAAGACTACCTGCGGGTGTACGACGAGCTGCTCACCGCCGCCGACGAGCCGGTGGTGCTGCACTGGCTGGGCCCGATGTTCGACCCGGCGCTGACCGGCTACTGGGGTGCCGATGACCTGGACCTGGCCGCCGACACGGTGGTCGAGCTGATCAAGGCACACCAGTCGAAAGTGGACGGCATCAAGGTGTCGCTGCTCGACGCCGGGCGGGAGATCGCACTCCGTCGCCGGCTGCCCGCCGGGGTACGCCTCTACACCGGCGACGACTTCCACTACCCGGAGCTGATCCGGGGTGACGAGGTCGGCCACTCCGACGCGCTGCTCGGGGTGTTCGCGGCCATCGCGCCGGCCGCCGCCGCCGCGCTGGCCGCGCTCGATCGCGGCGACCTGACGGCGTACGACGAGATTTTCGCGCCGACCGTACCGTTGGCGCGGCACCTGTTCGCGGCACCGACCTGGCACTACAAGACGGGCATCGTGTTCCTGGCCTGGCTTGCCGGCCACCAGGACCACTTCACGATGGTCGGCGGCGCGCAGTCCGGCCGGTCCCCGGCGCACCTGGCCACCCTGCTCACCCTGGCCGACGCGGCAGCGCTGCTGCCCGACGCCGACCTGGCCGCAGCGCGGGCGCGGGCCTTCTTCACCGTGGCGGGGGTGGCCCAGTGAGCGGGGCGGCGGACCCATCACCGGTCGCCGGTGGGCTGGAGCGGTTCTCGTTCAACCAGGCGACTGCCCAGCGCTGGCCTCTGCCGGACGTGGTGGCCGGTTGCGTGGCGGCCGGTGTGCCGGGTATCGGGTTGTGGCGGGAGCCGGTGGCGGAGTACGGGTTGGCCCGGTCGGCGAAGCTGGTCCGCGACGCCGGCCTCACCGTCACCTCGCTGTGTCGGGGCGGCTTCTTCTCCGCCGACGACTGGCGCTCGGAGAACCTGCGGGCCGTCGAGGAGACGGCCGTCCTCGGCGCCGGTGAGTTGGTGCTCGTCTCCGGTGGGCTGGCGCCGGGCAGTCGCGACATCGACGGCGCACGGCGTCGGGTCGCCGACGCGATCGGCGAGCTGGCGCCGCACGCGGCGGCGGCCGGTGTGCGGCTGGCCATCGAGCCGCTGCACCCGATGTTCGCCGCCGACCGGTGTGTGATCGCCACGCTCGGGCAGGCGCTGGACATCGCCGAGCTGTTCGACCCCACTGCGGTCGGCGTGGTGGTGGACGCGTACCACGTGTGGTGGGACGACACGGTGTACGCGCAGATCGCGCGTGCCGGCGCGCGGATCGCCGCGTTCCAGGTCTGCGACTGGGTGACGCCGCTGCCGGAGGGGGTGCTGCTCGGTCGGGCGTTGCCCGGCGACGGCTGCATCGAGCTGCGTCGGCTGCGCGAGGCGGTCGACGCGGCCGGTTATGTCGGCCCGATCGAGGTGGAGGTCTTCTCCGCCGAGGTCTGGGCGCGTCCGGGCGCGGAGGTGTTGGACGCGGCGGTGACGGGGTACCTGCGCCACGTCGTCTGAGGTAGCCCGCCCGCGCTGCCCGCTGCCCGTCGCTGGCGCCGGGACCATGCTGACGCAGTTGCGGGAGTACCTGCCGGCGGATTCCAACATCATCCGGTTCCAGCGGAGGTTCGAGGTGGAGCCACTGCCGGGAACGGTCACCGTCGCCGTCCGGAGGACGCGGTACCAGCTCGCGGCGCTTAAAAAACGCACTTGTCGTACGCACGGTGATCTTGCAGGTACCGGCGTTTCGTAACACCGCGCAAACCCTCGTTTAACCGTGGCTGCCTTAGGTGTGGGAGCGCTGACAACGCACAAGTTGTGCAGAATGATCTTCGCTCCACAGGGGAGCACGCGAAAGGAGTCTCGTGACCAACAGCACGAGCAGAGCCAGGCTGCGGCGATTGGCGATACCGACGCTGGTCGTCGCCATGATCACCGGCACAACCGGTGTCGCGGCATCGGCAGCCCCCGGCGACCAGCCGGCCACCAGCGGCCCGGGTTACTTCTCCGCCGGGTCCGACCGGACTGTCACCCTTACCGACGGCAACGACCGCCGGCCCGGCGGCGCCGACGCGGCCAACCGCCAGGCCGCCCCGGGCGAGACCGTCCCCGGCATGTACGTCGTCGAACTGACCGACGAGCCGCTGGCCACGTACACCGGTGATGTTTCCGGGCTGGCCCGGACCCGCCCGGCGGCGGGCGATCGTCTGGACGTGACGTCGGCGCCGTCGAAGGCGTACCGGGGACACCTGGACGCGCAGCGGGCAGCCGTCGCCAAGGCGGCCGGGGTCAAGGTCAACGGGGCCTACACGACCGCCTTCAACGGCTTCTCGGCGAAGCTGACGGCCCAGCAGGTGACCGCCCTGCGGGCGGACAAGCGCGTCCGTGCCGTCACCGCTGCGCGAGCGCTCGGCATCAGGACAACGTTGCCAAGCGCGACCGCTGCCACCTCGACCGCTGCCGTTCCCCCCGGGGCCGCCGCTGTCGATTCGCCGACGCCGACCACGGGTGCGGACCGTCCCGGGCCGGACAAGCCCGGCAAGCCGGCCGAGCCGGTCAAGCCCGGTCCCGGCACGGGCGCGGGCATGGTGATCGGCGTGCTGGACACCGGCATCTGGCCGGAGAGCGCGTCGTTCGCCAAGAAGATGCCCGCTCCGGCGGGTTGGCGCGGCACCTGCCAGACCGGTGTCGCCTTCGTGGCTGAGCACTGCAACGGCAAGATCGTCGGTGCCCGGTACTTCGCCGACTCGTGGCTCGCCTACGGCGGCTCGATCCCCGAGGGCGAGATGTTGTCTCCCCGTGACATGTCCGGGCACGGCACCCACACCGCCTCCACGGCGGCGGGTCTGCCGGTGCGGAACGTCACGATCGACGGCCGCGACTTTGGTCCCGTCTCGGGGGTGGCGCCGGACGCCCAGATCGCCGTCTACAAGGTGCTCTGGGCCGGCACCGGCCTCGATGCCGACATCATCGCCGGCATCGACGCGGCCGTCGCCGACGGCGTGAACGTCATCAACTACTCGATCGGCTCCCAGTTCGGCGACTTCGAGGCCAACTCCCCGATCAACTTGGCGTTCCTCAACGCCACCGTGGCAGGGGTCTTCGTGGCGGCGTCGGCGGGCAACACCGGCATCGTGAGCGGGGCGATCAGCAACGCGGCGCCGTGGGTGACCACTGTCGGCGCGGCGGTGACGAAGCTCGACGAGGCGACCGCCACGTTGGGCGACGGCACGAAGCTCGTCGGCGGCTCACTCGACGCCATGCCCGGTGGCGGCTCGCGGCCGCTGGTCTTCGGCGAGCAGGCCGGCTCACCCGGGTTGGGTGCGGTCTACTGCGAGCCCGGCAGCCTCGACCCGGCCAAGATCAAGGGCAAGGTTGTCGCCTGCGCGCTCTCCGACCTGTTCGGGTCGGCCGCCGAGATCAAGGCCAAGGGCGGAGCCGCGATGGTGGTGTTCGACCCGGCCGGCAACTACCGGATCAACTCCATCTTCAACTTCCCGGTGCTCTACCTGCCCACCAAGAAGCAGGCCGGCACGTTCTTCACCTATCTGGTGCGCCACCTGACCGACGGGACTGTCACTCTGCGCAACGGCGGTGACGGCTCCAGCGTCCCGGGACTGCCCAGCGTCGCGGACTTCTCCTCCACCGGCCCGACCGGGACGGCCATGGGCGTCTCCAAGCCAGACCTGGTGGCGCCGGGGTCGAACATCATCGCGGCGGTGTCCCCGGCCGGCAACTTCGGGCGGAACTACGACGCGTACTCGGGCACCTCGATGGCCTCGCCGTACGTGGCGGGCGCGGCGGCGATCCTGCGCGCCACCCACCCGGACTGGTCGCCCGGCGCGGTCGCCTCGGCACTGCGCACCACCGCCACCGACACCGTCGGCACCAGCAGCCCTCTGGACCAGGGCAGCGGCTTCATCAACCTGGCCAAGGCCGCCGACCCCGGAGTGGTGATCGAACCGGCGGCGGCTGACCTGGTCAAGTTCAGCCAGACGGCACAGCCCGACGGCAGGGAACTCAACCAGCCGGCCATCTCGTTGCGCGAGTACGACGGCACCCGGCAGGTGACGCTGACCCGCACTCTCACCAACGTCGGCACGGCCCGGGAGACGTACCACTCGTCGGTGTCCGGCCTGGACGGCATGAAGGTCAACGTGACGCCGGCATCGGTGTCGCTGCAGCCGGGCCGGTCCGCGACGGTGACCATCACCCTGCGCCGGGGCAACGCGCCCTGGGACAGGTACGTGACCGGTGCGATCACCTGGAGCGGCAAGGCACACAGCGCCCGGATTCCGGTCGCCGCCCGGCCGTGGGGTATCAGCCCTCGGCCGTACGGCGACGACGGCGAGGAGTTCGGCCGGATGGTCAACGGCGCGTTCGGCTCGATCCAGCCGGGCTTCACGGGGCCGCTCGCCGCCCGCAGCACCGGCTACACGCCGATGGTGCGCAAGGCGTACTCGATGCCGGCCGGCGTCGACGGCGGGGTGTTCGACCCGAACGCCACCGGAGTGAAGAAGGTCGACTTCACCGTGCCGGCGAACACCGCCGGCATCGTCGTCCAGCTCAAGACCGACAACCCGAACGCGAACCTGGATCTGTACCTGTACAAGGGTGACACCCTGATCCATCGCAGCGACAGGGGCTGGACCAGCGACGAGCAGGCGTACAAGTTCCTGCCCGAGCCGGGGCGCTACACGGCGTACGTGTTCGCCCAGGTGCCCGGTGGTCCGGTCGTCAACTTCGAGTTGGCCCACGCCATCATCGGCCGTAACGCCACGTACTCGCCGGCCACGCTGACCGTCCCTCGCACGGCGGAGCGCGGCATGACGACCAACTTCACCCTGACGCCCAAGACGCCGCTTCCCGCTGAGGGCGAAGTCTGGGGCTACACCGAGTGGAGCACCAACGGCACGGTCATCCCCGGAAACCTCGTCTACACGCAACGAAGCTCCTGGGAGTAACAGGTACCGACCGGTGGGGTGGTGCGTCCCGCACGCGCCACCCCACCGGTGTGTCATCCGCGCCAGACCAGCGGCTGCGCCGACCGGCCGCCGTCGACGGCCACGCCCGTGGGCGGCAGTGCGAGCGTCTAGCGCTGCCAGGCGTCGAGGGTCCGCACGCCGTCGCGTACCGCCTGGTCGAGGACTGCCGGGTTGCCGCTGGTGCCCTCCCAGCCCTGGTCGTTGAACACAGTGACCGCGCCGTCGACGCGCGCCACCGCGATCTGGCTGGTGGCGGTGTCGCCGGTGCGGTCTCCGTTCAGGCTCGTCTCGGCCCACGTCCGGGTCAGCAGCAGGGCTTCGTCGCCGGCCCCGGGCAGCGCGCGGCTCTCGACTTTCACCGGGTTGTCGCCCTGCTTGTAGGTGGGGCACGCCTGCACGGCGCTGCGAACGCGCTGCATGTAGTCCGAGGCGCCGTCGCCGTCGAAGGTGAAAATGGTCTGGTGGATCATGCCCTGCGGAACGTTGGAGGGTGGTTCGTCGGCCTTCTTGTAGGTGACGGTCATGGCGGCGCTCGCGGTCACCTGCCGCCCGCCGGTGCCGAACTCGTTGGCGCACAACTTCGGTAGGGCGTTGGACACGGGCGTTGTCTGTCGAGGGGACTTGCGCAGCTCGGGAGGCAGCTCGAAGAAGGCCGACGTGGGAATCGTCGTCGGCCGGGCGCTGGCCGTCGGTGATGGTTGGTCGCTCGGGTTCGTCGAGGTCGCCACAGCCGTCGGTGACGGCGCCGCCGACCCCGAACCGGTCGGAGGCGCACCGTCGGTGCAGGCCGTGCCCATCGTGACGGTGCCGAGCAGTGGCACGATCAGCGCGAGGACCTTCGTCGCCCGGGTGGTCGGTGGTGCGTACCGGCTCATGGTTACCCCCATCTCCACACCAGCAGTTTCCGTCGATCGGTACGCCGAAACGCGCACGGCCGCATCGACACGCCGCACGACGGCGCGTTCGCGCCTCGCGTCCCCGAGCCCGCCGTCCCGGTGCCTCAGGCCAGTGGCAGCTCTGGGGTCCGCTCACCGTCACCGGTCGCGCGCACCCCGGCCCGCGCCGTGATCGGGGCCGTGATGATGCGACTCGGCAGCACCGGCGCGTCCCGGCCCGTGCCCCGCCGGCCGTCGCGGTCGCCGTCGCCGGAGGACTGCTCGTGGTAGTCCTGCTCCACGTTCACCGACCAGACGTCGTGCGTACTGCCGGTGGCGATGTTCTCGACGGTGAGCATCGCGGTGAGCATCGAATGGTCCTGGTTGTTGTAGCGGTGCATGCCGTTGCGCCCCACCGGGTGCACGTTCGGCACAGCCCCGGCCAGCCACGACCGGATCACGTCCACGTTGTGCTGGTAGCGCTCGTCGTACACCGGGTAGGCCTTCGGCATCCGCACCACGTGACCGGCCTCCACCACGCCGGGCCGGACCAACCCCAACCGCTCCAGCTCCGCGCTGGCCAGCGCCACGAGGTCGGCGTCCGGGGTACGCCACATCTCGTCGTCCTCGAACACGAAGTACTCCAGGCCCAGGCAGGTGCGGCCGTCCTTGACGAGGTACGGCGACCAGGAGCCGAAGTTCTGGATCCGGCCGACCCGCACCGCCGGATCGTGCACGTAGATCCAGTTGTCCGGGAACGAGAACTCCGCGGGCACCACCAGTGCGACAGTCAGGAAGTCCCGGTAGCGCAGGTCGGCGGCGCAGGCCAGCACCTCCGGCGGCGCGGCCGGGCGCAGCGCCGCCACCAGCTCCGAGATCGGCATTGACGAGATCACGTCGTCGGTGGGCACTGTGCGCTGCCCGCCCGTGCCGTTGACCGTCACGCTTATCGCCCGCCGTCGCACTGGGTCGCGGTGCACGGCCGTCACCCAGGTGCCGGTGGACAGTTGCCCGCCGCGCTGGCGTACCTGCTCGGCGCAGCGTTCCCACATCATTCCCGGCCCGTACTTCGGGTACTGGAACTCCTCGATCAGGCTTGTCACGTCGGTGCGCCGCCGCCGGGGCAGCACCGCGTTGCGGATCGCCGTGGCCAATGACAGGTTCTTGATTCGCTGCGCGGCCCAGTCGGCCTGCAACCGGTCCGCGGGCATACCCCAGACCTTCTCGGTGTACGTCTTGAAGAAGATCGAATACAGCCGCCAGCCGAACCGGGCCGACACCCAACCCTCGAAGTGCGACTGGTCCTTCGGCGGGCGCAGCCGAGCCCGGGCGTACGAGCCGAGACAGCGTACGGCCTCCGGCAGCCCCAGGTTGCGCAGCGCGTTCGTGGCGCTGAGTGGGTAGTTGAACAGGGCGCCCCGGTAGAAGATCCGGCTCATTCGGGGTCGGGTCAGGAAGTCCTCGTCCGGCAGGATCTCGTGCCAGAACGCCTCCACCCGGGCGACCTTTGTGAAGAACCGGTGCCCGCCGATGTCGAACCGCCACCCGTCGCGCTCCACGGTCCGGCTGATTCCGCCGACCACCTCGTCGGCCTCGAAGACCTGGACCGGCCGGCCGTGTCGGAGCAGCTCGTAGGCGGCGGTGAGCCCCGCCGGCCCCGCACCGATGACCACTGTGCCGTGCTGCTCGCTCATGTCGCCGTACTCCCTGCTCACTGCCGCTGTTGAGGCACGGCGCGTACCCGCTTTGCGGCAGTTGTCACCTTCGCGACGCCGTGGTGCTGAGTTTCCGCTCCGTCCGCGCGCGATGGGGCGTACAACAGAAAGGGGCGAACCCCCGCGCGGCGGATGGGCCGGTCGGACCGGGGGAGCGGGGCGGATGCACCGGTGGCGAAGGGGCCGGCGACCGGCGGCGCTGGCCGCGCGGGTGGTCGGCGGGGCCGACGCCGCCACGCGCCTGGCCCGCCGGGTGCCGGCGCCCTGGCCGTACGTGATCGGACTGTTCCTCGGCGCGAAGCTGCTGTTCACGCTCGTCGGGCTGCTGACCCTGCACGCCTGGGACGGCGTCCCCGGAGCGCCGCCGCCGGACGAGACGTTGATGTGGGCGCAGCAGCGGGAGGTCTCCGGGCACCGGTGGATCTCGTTCTGGTTCGCCTGGGACGCGCTGCTCTACCTGCGGCTCAGCGAACTGCCGTTGACCGGAGCGCCGTGGAACGACTTCGGGTTTCCGCTGCTGTATCCGTTCCTGGCCCGGCCGGTCGGCGCGCTGCTCGGCGGCGACAACGCGCTGGCCCTGCTCTTGATCAGCAACGTGGCGTTCCTGCTGGCCCTCTGGTACGGCTACCGACTGGCCGAGGTGCTGCTCGGCGACGCGGACGCCGCCCGCCGGTTCACCAGGTACCTGGTGCTGCTGCCGACCGCGTTCCTGTTCCAGGCGGCGCTCACCGAGTCGCTGTTCGTCTGCCTCGCGTTGGCCGCGTTCTACTACGCCGAGCGGGGCCGGTGGCTGCTTGTCGGCGTGGTCGGCTACTTCCTGGCGATGAGCCGGTCGGTCGGCCTGCTCGTCGCGCTGCCGCTGGCGCTGGTGCTGCTGCGCCAGCACGACTGGCGGCTCGGCCCTCGCAGCCTGCTCGGATACCTGCGGATCGGCTGGCCGTTGCTGCTGCTGCCCGCCGGCTGGTTCACCTTCATGGCGTTCTGCCGGTGGCGTGGCGGGGACTGGTTCGCCTACCAGCACGCCCAGCAGACCGGCTGGGGGATCGAGGTGCAGAACCCGGTGCCGGTGCTGCTTGACGGGTTGACCGGGGAACCGCGCGACGCCGTCCGGGTCGCCTTCGCCGTTGTCGTGCTGGCGATCCTGGCCGCCGGGTTCCGCCGCCGCGACGTGGCCTACGTGGTCTACGGAGTGCTCATGGTGCTGGTGCCGCTGTCGATGGGGCCGCCGGTCTACAAGAGCCTGCTGCGTTACCTGCTCGCGGTGTTCCCGGTCGCCCTGGTGCTGGCCCGCTGGGCACGCCGGGCCACCGTCGACGTGTGGTTGACAGCGGCGCTCGCCGTGGTGCAGGGCGCGCTGTTCGTGCTCTGGCTCAGTTACTGGACCCACATGATCATCTGATTGGACCGCCCTCGGCCGGGGCAGGTTGAGGCGATGACCGAGCCACGGGTGAGCCTCGACGATCTGGGCGCCTGGCTGATCAAGGGCAATGCCGACAGGGTCGACCTGACCAGCCGATTCGCCAGGGATCCCCGGGTGACCAACTGGTGCGTACGTCCCGGCTACCGGGCGCTGTTGATGCGCGCCGGGCAGCCTGTGGTGTTCTGGGCCAGCGGCAGCCGCGCCCGCCTGCCGTACGGGGTGTGGGGGATCGGCCGGGTCACCGGGCCGGCCGAGCCGGACCCGCCCGGGCAGACCTGGTCGGTGCCACTGGACCTGGTGATCCTCGACGAGGCGGACCGGGTGCCCCGGCAGCGACTGCGCGCCGACGACCGGCTCGCTGCCCTGGAGGTCTTCCGCCAGCCGCAGGCCGCCAACCCGTCGTACCTCACTGTCGCCCAGTTCGCCGCCTTGCGGACACACCTGCCGGTCTGAGCGCGGGGGCCGGCGGTGCTGCGGCGTACCGGCCTGTGCGAGTCTGCTACCCGTCGTCCGACGCGTACCTGGAGGCCCGGTGTTCGCCCTGCCGCTGACCGACGAGGTCGAGCTACGCCCGCTGGAACCCTGGCGGGCCGAGGAGTTCCTCGCCAACCTTGACCGGTCGCGGGAGCACATCCTGCCCTGGGTGTCGTCGACATTCGTCGCCACCGACCTGCCGTCGGCCCGCGCGGTCTTGCAGCGCTACGCCGACCGCTGGGCCAGCGACAGCGGCGGCATCTGGGGACTGTGGCGGCAGGGGAGGTTGATCGGCGGGGTCATGTTCGTGTCGTTCGACGTCACCATTGGCGTCTGCGAGGTCGGCTGCTGGCTGGAGCCGGCCGCGCAGGGGCGGGGCTTGATGGCCCCCGCGATCCGCCGGATCATCGACTGGGCGGTACGCGAGCGTGGCATCCACCGGGTCGAGTGGCGGACCAACGCCGACAACGCCCGCAGCATCGCCCTGGCCCGCCGGCTCGGCCTGCGCCACGACGGCACCCTGCGGCAGGTCTATCCGGGTCCGAACGGCCGCATCGACCTGCAGATCTGGTCGGTGCTGGCTCCCGAGTGGCTGGCCCGGCAGGCGGATCCGGAGTCGACCGTCCACTGACGACTGCTGATTTCTGTCGTACCCGGGCGGCACCATGCATCCATGGCCGTTCCCGCGCTCACCCCTCATTCCGACCCGCCGCGTTCCGTGCCGCTGCGTGAGGCGCGCACCCGGTTCAGTCAGCTCGTCGCATTGGCCGAGCTGACCGACGCGGTCACCGTCGTCACCCGCGACGGCGATCCCCGCCCGGTCGCCGCGATCGTCCCCGCCGCAGCCGCCCGCAGTGGCGCCCAGGCCCGCGCCGACGCCGACCGGCTCGCCGCGGTCACCGCCGGTTGGGCCCGCCGCCTCGACGAGCAGCATCGCCGCAGCAGCCAACGGCACGCCGCCGAGTTGGGCGCGGTCCGAGCGGCGCTGGCCGAGGTGTGGGCCGAGCTGGATCGTCGAGTCGTCCCGGGCAGCGACCCGTCATTGGCGCGGCTGCGCGCAGCCCACGCCGACCTGCTCGCCGGCTGACCGCGCCCGAGACCGAATGGGCCGTGCTCGCGCGCGGCTGAGCAGGTCCGCCGTGCCGGGCGTGCGGGTGTGCCGGGTCCGCGCGTGCCGGGTCCGCGCGTGCCGGTTGTGCGGGTGTGCCGGGCGTGCGAGGTGTCAGCCGGTGGCCGGGTAGGCGTTCGTTTCGGCGGCCTTGACCGCCACCCAGACCGGCTGGCCCGGAAGCAGCCGCAGGTGGGCGGCGGCGGCCGGCGTGACGTCGGCTGCCACTCCGATCGGCCCGTCGACCTGCACCCGCACGTTGTCACCGTGTCGTTGGACGCCGACGACAGTGCCAGCCCAGATGTTGCGCGGGCTGCCTTCCGGGCGGGTCGGGTGCAGGGCCACCGCGGCCGGCCGGAACGCGACGAACGCCTCGCCGTCCAGCCGGTCGGCGACGGTCAGGGTCAGCTCCGGTGCGACCCGCACGCGGTGCCCGTCGGCCCGACCCCGATAGAGGTTCAGCCCGACCAGCCGGGCCACGTAGTCGGTGCGTGGGCGGGCGGTGACGCTCGGCCCGTCCCCTTCCTGCACCACCCGGCCACCCTCCACGATGACCAGACGGTCGGCCAGCGCCAGCGCGTCCAGCGGATCGTGGGTGACAAGCACCGTCGCGCCCGGGTGCGCGGCCAGGTGTCGATGCAGCTCCGCGCGGGTGTCCAGTCGGGTACGAGCGTCCAGCGCGGCGAGTGGTTCGTCCAGCAGCAGCAGTGACGGTGTCACGGCCAGCGCGCGGGCCAGCGCGACACGCTGCGCCTGACCGCCGGAGAGCTGCCGGGGCCTGCGGTGCTCCTGACCGGTCAGACCCACCCGGTCGAGCCAGCCCTGGGCCGTGGCACGCGCGGCCCGCCGGTCGACGCCGTGCCGGCGCGGCCCGAACGCCACATTGTCCAGCGCGCTGAGGTGGGGAAAGAGCAGGTAGTCCTGGAAGACCACGCCGACCGACCGGCGTTCGGTGGGCACCCAAGCGCGCGTCGCCGGGCGGTCCAGGTCGACGCCATCGAGGGTGACGTGCCCGTCGGTGAGCGGATGCAGCCCGGCCAGCGCGCGCAACGCAGTGGTCTTGCCGGCGCCGTTCGGGCCGAGCAGCGCGACCACCTCGCCGGGCGCGACCCGCAGCGGCACGTCGAGCCGGAAGGCGGCCCGGTCGACGACGAGCCGGGCGTCGAGCAGCGGCCCGCTCATGCGCTTGTCAACCAGCGGTCCCGCAGCGCCGCCAGGATTCCCACCGAGACGACGAGCAGCACCAGACTGAGCACTATGGCGGCCTCCAGGTCGGTCTCCAACGCCAGATAGACGGCGAGCGGCATGGTCTGCGTCCGGCCGGGATAGTTGCCGGCGAAGGTGATGGTGGCGCCGAACTCGCCGAGCGCCCGCGCCCAGCACAACACCGCACCGGCGGCCAGCCCGGGCGCCACAAGCGGCAGCGTGACGTGGGTGAATGTCGTCCAACGGCTGGCGCCCAACGTCGCGGCTGCCTCCTCGTAGCGGTGGTCGGCGGCGCGCAGCGCACCCTCCACGGCGATGACCAGGAACGGCATGGCGACGAACGCCTCGGCCAGCACGACACCGGCGGTGGTGAACGGCAGCGTGATGCCGAACGTGGAGTCGAGCCAGCCGCCGAGCAGCCCGCGCCTGCCGAAGACCAGCAGCAGCGCCACGCCACCGACCACCGGCGGCAGCACCAGCGGTACGGTGACCAGCGCACGGACCAGCCGGCGACCGGGAAACTCGACCCGGGCGAGCAGCCAGGCCAGCGGCACCCCGAGCAGCAGACAGAGCAGTGTGGCGAGGGTGGCGGTCTGCACCGACAGCCGTAGCGCGGTCAGTGCACCAGGCTCGGTGAGCCGCTGCGGCAATGTCGTCCACGGCGCCCGGATCACCAGCCCGGCCAGCGGCAGGACGAGAAAGAGCAGACCCAGCCCGGCCGGGATCAGCAGCGCCGCCGGCACCCGACCGCGTCGGTGCGGCACGGCGACCGTGTGGACCCGGCTCACGGCGACTGGAAACCGGCCCCGGCGAGGACCACCTGGGCCGGCGCCGAGCGGACGTACGCGACGAAGGCCCGCGCGCCGGCCGGATTCGGCGCGTCCTTCAGCGCGACGATCGGGTAGTCGTTGACCGCCCGCGCCGACTCGGGAAACTCGACGCCCGTCACGTCCGCGCTCGCCGCCCGCGCATCCGTTCGGTAGACGAGGGCGGCGTCGACCTCGCCCAGCTTCACCTTGGCCAACGCGCCCCTGACGTCCCGCTCAAGGGTCACCGGGGTCAACGCGACGCCGGCTGCGTCGAGGGCCGACCGGGCCGCTGCGCCGCAGGGCACCTGGTCGGCGCAGAGCGCCACCTTCACGCCCCGCCGGGTCAGGTCGGCCAGCCCGGTCAACGCCTTCGGATTGCCGGCGGGCACCGCGATCACCAGTTGGTTGCGGGCGAAGGTGACAGGCGTGCCGTCGGCGTTGCCGGCCTCGGCCACCGTCGTCATGTTCCGTGGTGCGGCCGAGGCGAAGACGTCCGCCGGTGCGCCCTGGTTGACCTGGTTGGCGAGGGCGGAGCTGCCGGCGAAGTTGAAGGTCACGGTGGTGCCCGGGTTGGCGGCCTCGAAATCCGCACCGAGCCTGGTGAACGACTCGGTCAGCGAGGCCGCCGCGAACACCGTCACGGTTCCGGTGACCCGGCCGTCCGCGCTGCCGCCCGGCGCGGGATCACCGCTGTTGCCGCATCCGGTCATCGCCAGCCCGGCCACCGCCACCAGGAGGGCCACCACCCCGCGCGTCGCCCGCGTCCTCATCCGTCTGACCTTCCCCTGGTCGGTGAGGGCGCGGCCCGCTCCACCACCACGGTCGTCGACTTGATCACCGCGACGGCCATCGACCCGACCCGCAGGTCGAGCTCGTCGACGGCCTCCCGGCTCAGCAGCGACACGATTCGGAACGGCCCGGCCTGGATGTCGACCTGGGCCATCACTGTGTCCTTGCGGACGTCCACGACGATGCCGCGCAGCCGGTTGCGGGCGGAGGAGAACTCGGCGCCCGCCTCCGGGTCCGCGGCCCGGGCGCGGGCGAAGGCGGCGAGGTCGACGCCGTCGATGACGCGGTGGCCGTGCTCGTCGCGCCCGGCGGGCAGTCTCCCGGCGTCCACCCAGCGACGGATGGTGTCGGCGCTGACCCCGAGCAGGTCGGCCGCCTCACCGATCCGGAACATCGTCACCGGCTCACCCTAGCGTCCGCACCTGCAAGCAGGTAAGGCATGGGACGCCAGCATCCGCAATAGCAAACGGGCTAGGAAGACAGCAGATGCGCCGTCCGGGCCTCGACCCATCCGCATGATCGTTCTTGATCCTGGATCGAAGGGTGCCGGTGAGGCCACCTTCCTGATTCGAGCGCGATCATCAGCGCGCAGCGCAGCGCAGCGGGCGTGGCGCATTGGGGGTCAGGGGCGGCGCGGGTGGCCCTTGAGGTGCCGGCCCAGTTCGCGGGCGATCTCCCGGTTGGCGTCCCGTTCGGCAAGCGTCTGCCGCTTGTCGTACGAGCGCTTGCCCTTGGCCAGGGCCAGCTCGACCTTGGCGTAGCCGTTCTCGAAGTACATCGACAGCGGCACCAGGGTCACCCCGCCCTCGCGGACCTTGTCCAGGATCCGGTCGATCTCGGCCCGGTGCAGCAGCAGCTTGCGGTTGCGGCGGGGAGCGTGGTTGGTCCACGTGCCGTAGGCGTATTCGGCGATGTGTAGGCCGTACAGCACGATCTCGCCGTCGCGCTCGTGGGCGAACGCGTCCACCAGCGAGGCCCGCCCCTCGCGCAGCGACTTCACCTCGGTGCCGACGAGCACGATTCCCGCCTCGTACGTGCGCAGCACCGTGTATTCGTGCCGTGCCTTCTTGTTGGAGGCGATCAGTCGGCGTTGCGGCTGTTGGGACCTGCTCACGCGGTGACGATATCCGGCCGCCGGGTCAGCCGGCGCGCAGCCGGCCGGCCAGGTCCCGTACGGCCGCCGCGAACTCCTCCTGCGACTCGCAGGGCAGGTGCGCGAGGATCGGCGGCGGCACACTGTCGCTCGCCGGCGGCATGACGTCCTGCGGATCCTTCAACCGGCGGTCCACGGTCGCGGGCGGGCCGGTCAGCGTCTCGGTGGTGCCAGGCCGGTGCGCGGCGAAGATCCAGCCGCCGATCGGGTCGGTGTCGCGCCACAGGTTGAGCCAGCGCCAGCCGACCCGCTGACCGACCTCGTGCAGCACCTCCTCGTCGACGTACGCGGGAAACAGCCGCGAGTACAGCCGTTGCAGTGGGGACCCGTACGTCAACAGGGCCACCCGGTCACTGACCCGAGGTGGTAGTTGCAGCACGGTGGCGGCGAGCAGCACCGAGCCGTGACTGTGCCCGGCTAGCAGCACACCGTTGCCCTGGTCCACGAGGTAGGTGATCCGTTTGGTCAGCTCCGGCACGGCCCGCTCGGCGTAGCAGGGCGGGGCGAACGGGTGCGCGGCCCGGGGCCAGAAGGTCCCCAGGTCCCACAGCACGCCGACGTACCGGCGGAACGGCGCCGTGCGGTAGGCGAAGATGCCGCCGAGGACCAGCCCGGCGATGATGAAGGCGATCGCGTAGCTGCCCAGCCCGATCATGAAGTTGACCAGGCCGACGGGCACCCCGATGAAGCGTTGCAGCATGTCGCCGGGCTGGAGCTGCATAATGCCCAGCGCGCTTGTCGCCAGGCCCAGCGCGATCAGGCAGGCGTACACCACTGTCAGCGGCTCCAGCCGCTCGGTGAACCGGGCTCGGGCCACGGCACGCTCGACCTGCCGCAGTCGCCGCCCCGCCTCCGGCGGCGCGTCCGGGAAGTCGGCCGCCACGATCGCGGCCGCCGCCCGCCTCCGCTGCCGCCGAGTCAGCATGGTGATCGCCCAGGCGACCAGCAGCGCGGTCATCACCGCAAGGAAAAACCCGAAGATCGCCCATTTGTACGCCAGCGGTGGGCTGGTTCCCAGGGCGTCGGCGGTGTCCCCGTCGCGGTCCAGCAGGTCCGACACCCGGTAGACCAACTCGGCGGAGAACGCCACGCCGAGCCCGGCGGCGATCGTGACGAACACGGGCGTACCCAGTGCGCGCAACGCCCCACCCCGTTGCCCGGCGCCGCGACCCCAGAGGACGACCGCGGCGAGGATGAGCACCAGCACGGTCTGGCTGACGAACAGGCAGGCCATGATCGCGCTGTATCCGGGGAGTGAACCCCCCTGCGGCCAGGGTGCCGGACTCCTGACGATGTGCGCGATCACCAGGATCGTCAGACCGCAGGTGACTGTGCGCAGCGCGCGGATGAGGCCGTCCATTCGGCGTTCCCGGCCGAGCCTGTCGATGACCTGCACAGAGGTGAGCAACCCCAGACAGGTGAGCAGCACCGCTCCGCACGCCACCAGCAGCACCACCATCACCGCCGAGGAGTGCTGGCTCGACCGGGCGACCAGCAGGCTGCCGTCCAGAGTGGCGAACGCGGCCGCCACGTGCACCGAACGCAGCCGCCCGACCAGCGGAGCGGCGTCCCACTGGCCGACGCCGCTCAGCCGGTGCGCCGAAGTCTGCTGCACCGGGGTCCGGAAGGCATCGAACGACTGGCCCTGGCGCGAACTCAGCCACCAGACGAGTCCGATGGCGGCGACCGGAACCACCGACAGCACCCCCAGCCGTACCCCCGGCGACCGTCCGGAGAGCCACGACAGCCAGCTCCGCCCGTTCGTGCACGACGGGGTGCCGATGCAGCGCCAGGCGACCAGGTCCAGCGCGCCTCCGACGATGGCCAGGACGTAGAGCATCGTGAGGGTCAGCGCGAGCACCCGGCACAGCGCGAGGACGGCACGCTTCGAGGCGTGGCTTCCCGGGCGCATCCACAACGCCACATTGCAGAGCATGAAGGGCAGCAGGAACACCAGCGACAGGGTCCGCATGGCTGTCCCGGACGGCAGGTCACTCCACCGGTACGCCTCCAGCGTCACCCCGCCCGGTCCGGTGGCGCCCGGATAGCCGGCGCGGGGGCGGTAGAAGCCGCCGTTGCGGTCCCCGGCGACCTGCTCGAGGTGCGGACGGTTGAGCACCTGGTCGGCGCCCGCTCTGGAGACGCCGTGTACACGCAGCTCCACGACCTGGCCCGATGTCGTCGGTCCGGTCGGTGACGCGTCCGCCATGGGCCCCCCGAGGTGTGCGCGGCAGTCGGGCGGGTCGGCGGTGTACGCCCGACCGCGCGGCCCACCGTCTTACCCGTCCAGGGCCCGGCCAACCGTGCCTCGCGTCGGTGAGGGTGCGGGCAGGATGACGTGTTCCTGACACACCCGCACGACGCGCCGGTTACGTGAAGACATCGTGTGATTGCCCGCAGTAGTCTCGGCCGGCGTCCGTGCCCCTGCCATCGAGGAGCGTCCGTGGAGTCGATGGCCCGCCAGCGCACCGCTGGCCCGGACGACGATCCGCCGGGCGATCCGTCGGGCGACCCGCCGTCGGGCGGCACCATGCTCCCGGAGTTGGAGGACCGCGACTGGTTGCACCACGCGCAGGAGTTCGCCCACACCAGCTTCTGGGCCGTGGCCCGCCGACTGCCCCGGCTGGTCCGGGAAGCGGTCGGGCTGGCCTGGTCCACCAACCGTCGCGACACCATCGCCTCCATCGGCCTCAACATCGCCGCTGGCGTGATGACCACGTTCGGCCTGCTCGCCACCACCAGCGTGTTGCGTGAACTGTTCGCCGCCGGCCCCACGCCCGACCGGGTTCGTTCCGCTCTGCCGGCGCTGGTCGTGGCCGCGGCGGCGGTGTCGGCGCGTGGCGGCCTGACGATCGCGGCCGGCTGGGCCCAGGCCCGGCTGATCCCGCAGATCAACTACCAGGTGGAGCTGCGGCTGTTCGAGGCCACCACGGCGGTGGACCTGGCGGCGTTCGACGACGCCGGCTTCGCCGAGGAGATGGACCGTGCGCGCGACCGGGGGATGGCCGAGGCGGCGTTCATCGTCGACCACACCGTCAACCTGGTAACCGGTGTGGTCGGGATGCTCGCCACCGCCGTCGCGGTGACAGTCATCCAGCCACTGCTGCTGCCCTGTCTGCTGCTGGCGGCTGTGCCACAGGCGATCACGGCGGTGCGGATGGCCCGCCGGGAGTACCTGGCGATGCTGGCCCGGATCACCCGTCGGCGGCGGATGTGGATGCTGGCCCACCTGATGGCCAACCGGCGCACCGCCGCCGAGGTGCGCGCGTACCAGATGCGCGACTTCCTGCTCGCCGAATACCGCAGCGTGATGACCGTGGAGACCCGTGCCCACCTGCGGTTGGTCCGCGCGCAGACCGGCACGCGGGTGGGCGGCGCCGCCGTGGCGGGGCTTGCCACGTTCGGGGTGTACGCGGTCCTGGGCGGCCTGCTGCTCAACGGGATGGTCGCCCTAGCCGCCGCGGCCACCGCCCTGTTGGCCCTGCAATCCGCGCGGACCAGCCTCGGCGTCGCGGTCGTCTCCACCAACTCGCTCTACGAGGACGCCCTCTACTACCAGGACTACCGCGACTTCCTGGCCCGCGCCCACGCCCGGGTGCCGATCGGCGGCGATCGGGTGACCGACGGCGTCGACGTCATCGAGTTGGACGAGGTGAGCCTGACCTACCCGGACACCGACGCTCCAGCGGTCGACCGGGTCAGTCTGACCGTCCGCCGGGGTGAGGTGATCGCGTTGGTCGGTGAGAACGGCTCCGGCAAGACCACGCTGGCCAAGCTGATCGCGGGGCTCTACCGACCGACCGGCGGGGTGATCCGCTGGGACGGCGTCGACGCTGCCGAACTGGACCCGCGTACCCTCGGCGCGCAGGTGGCCGTGATGACCCAGGAGTGGTGGAAGTTCCCGTTCACCGCCGGGCAGAACATCCGTGTCGGTCGGCACGACCGCCCGCCGGACCGACCCGGCCCGAGCGTGCAGGAGGCAGCAGCCTCGGCGGCGGCCCACGACATGATCGTCGGTCTGCCGCATGGCTACGACACCCTGTTGGACAGGGAGTTCAAGGATGGCCAGGAGCTGTCCGGCGGGCAGTGGCAGCGGCTGGTCGCCGCCCGTGGCCTCTACCGCGACGCCGCCCTGCTCATCTGTGACGAGCCGTCCGCCGCCCTGGACGCCCGCGCCGAACACGCCCTGTTCCAGCACCTGCGCCGTCGACCCGACCGGGCGGTCGTGCTGATCACCCACCGGCTGGCAAACGTCCGACACGCCGATCGGATCTTCGTGATGGAGCGGGGTCGCCTCGTTCAGCACGGCAACCACGACGAGCTGATGGCGTCCGACGGCCTCTACCGCGAGCTGTTCGACCTACAGGCCGCCGGCTACCTGGCCAACGCCCAAGCGAGCCGTCCCGCTGACACCCGATAGCCCGCCGTGCCCGGGCTGACCTCAAGATGGTCACACTCTCCTGGGGCGCGGTCAGTCAGGCGGTGCGGCGGGCCGTGAGGAAGTCGGCGAGTACCTGCGTGTGGGTGGAGAACGCCAGCTCAACCGGGTCGGTGACCACCAGCCACTCGGTCGCCTCCTCGGTCGGCGCCGATGGCGGCAGTTCCTCGGTCGCCCGCTCGGGCAGCACTCCGAAGATCATCATCGTGCCGCCCGCGGTGGCGCTGTGCACAGCGAAGAGCCGCACGTCCTGGGCAGCTGCGATCAGCCCGGTCTCCTCCCGCAACTCCCGGACCACCGCGTCGGACCACTCCTCGCCGTACTCGATGAAGCCGCCGGGCAGCGCGAGCAGCCCGCGGGCCGGCTCGATGTCCCGGCGGACCACCACCACGCCCAGGCCGTCGGCGGTGCGGACCGGCAACACCGCGACCGCGACGGGCAGTGGATTGCGCCAGACCGTCTCGCCGCAGACGGGGCAGATCCTCGGCCACCCGGCGTCCGGCCGGTAGGCGGCGCCGCAGTAGGAGCAGTGCGAGTACGGCGTACCGGTCATGCCGCAGCACGTTACCCGGGCCGCTGCCCGCACACCCGGTCGTGCGAACGACGGAAGCCCGCCGCCCGCACGCCCGGAAGCGCCGCCGCCCGCACGCCCGGAAGCCCGCCGCAGCCGCGCTGCGGGCGCGGCAGACCGTCGGGTCGGGCTCAGCTCGCCGGGGCGCCGGTGTAGAAGGAGGTGGTGCGCTCGGCGGCGGCCTTCGCCTCGTCGGCGTCGGTGCCGGCGGCGATGCTTGCCTCGCCCCACAGTTGGCTGCTCAACTCCATGAACCGACGTCCCTCGTCGGAGGCGGTCCACTCGGCGCTGTCCTCCGGGCGGACGCCGCTGCCGTCGCCGGCCAGGTACGAGGCGAGCCCGAGCAGGCCCAGATCCCAGCCCACGCCGACGGCACCCGGCCCGAACTGGGCCCACCGGTCCTGGTCGACGTGCGCGATGTGGTCGAGTTCGAAGCGGGTGCGTTCGGTGTCGACGGGGGTGAGGCGTACCTCGATCCAGCTGACCTCGCCGCCGTACTCCCAGGTTGCGGTGAAGCGGTGCGGCGGGTCGCAGCTCTCGATGGTGCCGCCGGCGTTGTCTTTGAGCTGGTACGTGCCGTGCAGCCGCAGGTCACCGGTGATCGGCAGGAACCAGCGGGGGATGCGTTCGGCGTTGGTGCAGGCGTCCCAGAGATCCTCGACGGTCGTCTGGTACGTCTGGCTGACGGTGCTGACCCGGGCCTCGCCGGCCTCCAGGGTGCGGCTGCCGACAGTGCGCTGAACGGCGTTGATCTGCTCGATGGTGTCCATTATTAGTTCCTCTCGTCGGGTCTATCGGAGGCTTCGCGTAGCCGGCGTTCGCGTCGGCCCCGGGCCAGTTCGGTGGCGAGGGCGGCCAGCGGTGGCGTCCAGAACCGGCGGAAGTGCTCCAGCCAGCCGTCCACCTCGCGCAGCGGGCGCGGGTCGACGGCGTAGAGCCGCCGGGTGCCGTCCGGCCGTACGGTGGCGAAGCCGTTGTCCCGCAGCACCTTGAGGTGCTGGGACACGGCGGGTTGGGAGATGCCGAACTCGTCGCGGATGACCGCGCTGACCGCGCCGGCGGTCTGCTCGCCGTCGGCGAGCAGCTCCAGGATGCGGCGCCGGACCGGATCGCCCAGCACGTCGAAGGCGTGCACGACGACATTTATATCAGCGACGGCTTATTTAAGCCAAGCCTGATGGGCACCTGGCGGGTCGCGTGTCGTCGGCCAGGAACGGAGAAGGCCGCCCGGGGCGCCGACGAGGCACCCCGGACGGCCTGTCTCGCCGACCCCGTTCAGGCCACCGGCGTCACGGCGCCGGCCGCCCCGGCGAGACGCTGGTGGGCGCGGATCAGCTCCGCGTAGCGCAGGCCGCTCGCCTTGACCGTCCGACGCTGGGTCGTGTAGTCCACGTGCACGAGCCCGAAGCGCTTGTCGTAGCCGTACGCCCACTCGAAGTTGTCAAGCAGGGACCAGACGAAGTAGCCGTCCAGCGGCACGCCCCGGGCCACCGCCGCCGCACACGCCGCCAGGTGCTGCTCCAGGTGGTCGGTGCGCTCCTTGTCCTCGACCGTGCCGTCCGCGGTGACCTCGTCCGGCCACGCCGAGCCGCTCTCGGTGACGATGATCTTCCCCGGCCGGTACTCCTCGTGGACCTCGACAAGCAGCCGTTCCAACCCTGCCGGGTACGTCTCCCAGCCCATCGCGGTCTGCACCGCGCCGGGCACCGGCACCTGCCGGGCGTACGGCGGCGGCCCGGCCGGGTCGTCGACAACCAGTTGCCGGAAGTAGTAGTTCACTCCGAGGAAGTCGGTGGGCGTGGCGATGACCGCCAGGTCGTCGCCACGTACCGGGGGCTCGACCCCGTAGGTGGCGATCATGTCGGCGGGGTAGCCACGCCCGTGGATCGGGTCGAGCCACCAGCGGTTGACGTGCCCGTCGGCCCGCAGCGCTGCCGCGACGTCCTCGGGCCGGTCGGTGGCCGCCTCGATCGGGCTGAGGTTGAGCACCAGCCCCACCGACGCCGGCCGGGTGGCGTTGGCCCGGATCGCCTGGGTGGCCAGGCCGTGCCCGAGCAGCACGTGGTGCGAGGTGTGCACGGCCCGGGTCAGGTCCCGCTCGCCCGGGGCCATCTTTCCCTCCAGGTGCCCGATCCACGACACGCAGAGCGGCTCGTTGACGGTGTTCCAGTCCGCCACCCGGTCGCCGAGGCGGGCGGCGACGACCGCCGCGTAGTCGGCGAACGCCTCGGCCGTGGCGCGCAGCGGCCAGCCGCCGGAATCCTGGAGGGCCTGCGGCAGATCCCAGTGGTAGAGCGTCACGAACGGTCGGATCCCGTCGGCGAGCAGCGCGTCGACGAGCCGGTCGTAGAAGTCCAGACCGGCCGAGTTGACAGGCCCGACACCGCCGGGCCGCACCCGGGGCCAGGCCACCGAGAAACGGTACGCGTCGACGCCGAGCCGGCGCAGCAGCGCCACATCCTCCGGCCACCTGTGGTAGTGGTCGCAGGCCACCGCGCCGGTGTCGCCGTTGTCGACGTTGCCGGGCGTCGCCGAGAAGGTGTCCCAGATGGACGGTGCCCGGCCGTCGACGTCGACGGCCCCCTCGATCTGGTACGCCGCGGTGGCCACGCCCCAGAGGAAGTCGGGTGGCAGCTTGGACAGGTCCGGCACGGGTCGGCTCTCCTCTGGGGTTGGGTGGCTCACTTGACAGCGCCGGCGGTGAGACCGGCGACGAAGTACCGCTGGAGGGCCAGGAACCCGGCGACGACGGGGATGCTGACCACAAGCGAGGCCGCCATGATCTGGTTCCAGTAGACGTTGAACTGGGTGGAGTAGCCCTGCAGGCCCACGGCCAGGGTGCGGCTGCCCTCGTCGGTCATCACCGAGGCGAAGAGCACCTCACCCCAGGCGGTCATGAACGCGTACACGGTGACGGCGACGACGCCCGGCACGGCTGCCGGCAGGATGACCCGGAACAGGATGCGCAGCGGCCCGGCCCCGTCGACCTGCGCCGCCTCGTCCAGCCCTCGGGGGATCGAGTCGAAGTAGCCGACGAGCATCCAGATCGAGAACGGCAGCGAGAAGGTCAGGTACGTGATGACCAGGCCGGTACGGCTGGCGTACAACTCGATGCCTGTGGCGTTGCCCAGGTTGACGTAGATGAGGAACAGCGGCAGCAGGAACAGGATGCCGGGGAACATCTGGGTGGACAGCACAGTCACAGAGAAGACGCCCCGCCCCCGGAACCGGTAGCGGCTCACCGCGAACGCCGCGAAGATGGCCACCGTCACCGAGCAGATCGCCGCGACGCTCGACACCACAAGGCTGTTCACCAGGTAGCGGGCCAGCGGCACCGTGCTCCACATGTCGACGAACGGTTGCAACGTGGGCCGACTGGGCCACCAGGTGAAGCCGTTCTGCACGTCCTGCAACGGTTTGGCCGCCGAGGTGACCATCACGTAGAGCGGGATGACGACGAAGAGGGTGAGCAGGGTCAGCACGATGCGCCGGCCCCAGCGTTCCCCGGCGGTCTCACGCATTGTCGTCCCTCCGACGGTTGGTGATCAGCAGGTACGCGGCCGAGACGACAAGCAGGAACAGCAGCAGCGCCACGGACATCGCCGAGCCGGAGCCGAAGTCCCAGGTCTTGAAGGAGCTGCGGTAGATGTGGATGGAGATCAGGTCGGCCTGCTCCGGCGCGGAGCCGCCGAAGAGGACGTACGGAGTGTTGAAGTCGTTGAACGTCCACAGGAACAGCACGAGCAGCAGCACCAGGTTCACCGGTCGCAGCATCGGCAGGGTGACCGAGCGCAGCCGCCGCCAGAATCCGGCGCCGTCGATCGCGGCGGCCTCGTACAGCTCGCCCGGGACGTTCTGCAGACCGGCCATCAGGCACAGGAACGCGAACGGCCAGTTGCGCCACACCGACACGATCAGCAGCGACCAGAAGCTGTTGTCGCCGATCAGCCAGAACGGTCGCTCGCCGAGCACACCGAGCTGGTCGACGAGGACATGGTTGACCAGGCCGGTGTCCCGTTGCAGCAGGAAGCTCCAGGTGATCACGGCGGCGTAGACCGGCAGGGCGTACGGGGTGAGGAAGAGCGCCCGCAGGATCGCCCGACCCCGGAAGGGCCGTTGCAGGACGACCGCCGCCGCGATGCCGAGCAGCCAGGCGAACGCGACCGATAGCACGCTGTAGGCCAGGGTGATCCAGAACGAGTGCAGCAGCTCGCGGCCGGCAGCGCTGTTGAAGTCGAGCGTCGCCCGGTAGTTCTCCAGCCCGATGAAGGGCGCCGTTGACCAGTTCCGGATGTGGAACTGGGTGAGCTCCAGCAGGCTCATCCAGACCCCGACCACCATCGGAACCACGTGGATGGCGAGTTCCAGCACGACGGCCGGTGCGAGCAGCAGGTACGGCAGGAGCGATCGGCGGGGGCCACGGGGCCTGCGTGCCGGCGTCCGGGCCGATGACCCGGCGAGGGGTTCGTGCCGGTCGGCGTCCGGCGCGGTGGTGCTGGTTGCCATCGGGGTCCTCTCGGAGGCGGTGGCCGTGGCCGGGCTCAGCACCCGACCCCGGCCACCGGTGACGCCTGGGTCAGCGCATCTTCTGCTGCGCGTCGGTCAGCTTCGCCTTCACCGATTCCTCGGTGACCGGCTTGCCGCTGGCCGCGTCGGCGAACAGCTCCTTCATCGCGGTGCCGACGAGGGTCTCGAAGGTGCTCTCGTCGGGCACCTGCGGCAGCGGGGCGGCGGTGGTGGCCAGGGTCTCCTGGATGACCTTCTGCTCCGGAGCGCTGAACGCCGGGGCGGAACTCGCCGTCTTCACCGCCGGCAGCGACCCGTAGGTGCCGTTGAGGATCGTCTGCTCCTCGTCGCTGGTCATGAACTTCACGAAGCTCAGTGCGCCGTCGCGGTTCTTCGTGTGCTTGAAGACCGCCATGTTGATGCCGGCGACCATGCTGTTGACCTTCTTGCCACCGGCCGGCGGGTTGGCCAGGAACGGCACCGGGGCCACCCCGTACGCGTCAGCGGGCATGTTCTGCGTCTTCAGGTTCGATCCGGCGGACTGCCACAGCAGCATGGCGGCCTTGCCGTTGGCGAAGTCGGAGACGGACTGGTTCTGCGCGTACTCGGCGTTGCTCGGATTGGTGATCTTGTCGGCGGCCATGAAGTCGATGTACCGCTTGATGGCCGAGACGTTCTGCGGGCTGTCGAATGTCGGCTTGCCGGCCGGGTCGAACCACTCGCCGCCGTACTGCTGGCTGAAGGTGAAGGCGTGGTGGGCGTTCTCCGACGGGTTGGCCCCCTCGATCGCCAGGCCCCACTTGCCTCCGGTGCTGAGCTTCCTGCCGTACTCGGCGAGCTGTTCCCAGGTGGTCGGCGGCGCGGTGATGCCGGCGTCGGCGAACGCCTTCTTGTTGTAGTACAGGCTGTAGGCCATGCTGTAGAGCGGCACGGCGGCCGGCGGCTTGCCGGGGGCGCCGGCGGCGGCGAGCGCGGCGGGCACGATCCGGTCCTTGCCGCCGACGGCAGTCAGGGCGGCGTCGTCGAACTCGACGAGCGCGCCGGTGGCCTGCAGGGAGGCCGACCAGGTGTTGCCGATGTTGACCACGTCCGGGCCCTTGCCGGATGCGGCGGCGGCGAGCAGCCGGTTGAGCAGGTCCGACCAGGGGACGACCTCGACGGTGACCTTGATGCCGGTCTGCTTCTCGAACTTGTCCAGCTCCGGCTGGAGGATCGTCTTGTCGGCCTCCAGGCTGGCGCCCTGGTTGCTGGCCCAGTAGGTGAGGGTCTTGCTCGATCCGGCGGAGTCGTCGCCGGAGCCGCCGCAGGCCGTCAGCGAGGCGGCGGCCAGTACGGCGGCGGCGAATATCCCGAGGTGTCGTCTCGACACGGTCAGCCCTTCCGGTGCGTGGTGGGGGTCCGCCGGCGTCCGTCGTCGATAGGGGTGAGGCGACGGAGGGCCGGCTGCGGACGGAGGTCGGGGCACGTCACCGGAGGCCGGCAGCGTTTCCCCTGACTTACATCACGGCTTAATGAATGTCGTCATTAAAGTTCCTGTCCAGTGGGTCGTCAAGCACGGGGCGGTTACAGTCGCTCGAACGGCCGAGGGGAACGAGGTGCCGAGTGGAGTTGGCGCGTGCCACCAACCGCAGTGTGCGGCTGCGCAACCGGTCCGCCCTGCTGACCAGGCTCTTCCTCGACGGCCCGCTCACCCGTCAGGACCTGGTTCGCGGCACCGGGCTCAGCCAACCGGCGGTGAGCAACGTGGTGGCCGACCTGATCGACGAGAAAGTGGTCGTCGAGGCCGGCGCCGCCGAATCCGACGGCGGTCGGCCCAGCATGCTCCTGCGGGTCGCCTCCCGGTTCGCGTTCGTGGTCGGTGTGGACGTCGGCGAGACCCGGGTCCGGGTGGAACTGTTCGACTTCGCCATGGCCCTGTTGGCGAGCGTCGAGTACCCGCTCGACCCGGCGCGCACCGAACCCGACGTGGTGGCCGGGCACGTGCTGGCCGGCATCGAGGCCGTGACCGGCCAGGCGCAGGTGGCCGCCAGCGACGTACTCGGCGTCGGCATCGGTGTCTCCGGGGTGGTCGAGCAGGGCGTCGAGGCAGTGGTGCACGCCCAGGCCCTCGGCTGGGACCGGGTGCCGCTGGAGCGACTGATCGGCGCCGGCACCGACCTGCCACTGCACATCGACAACGGCGCCAAGACCCTCGGCCAGGCCGAAATGTGGTTCGGTGCCGGCCGGGGCGCGCGGCACGCCGTCTTCGCGCTTGTCGGATCCGGCGTCGGCGCGTCAGTGGTGACCAACGGCGCCACCTACCGGGGCGCGTCCAGCAGCGCGGGGGAGTGGGGGCACACCACCCTTGTGTACGGCGGGCGTGCCTGCCGGTGTGGCGCACGCGGCTGCCTGGAGGCGTACGTGGGGGCGGAGGCGATCATCGACCGCTACCGGGAGGCGCGCCGAGGTCGAGCCGTGCCGGGTGAGGACGAGGAATCGCAGCTCGCCGCGCTCGTCGCCGCAGCCGGGACCTCGGCCACCGCCCGCCGTGTGCTTGACGAGACCGCCGGTTACCTCGGCGCCGGGGTGGCCAACCTGATCAACCTGTTCAACCCGGAGCGGGTGGTGCTCGGCGGGTGGGCGGCGATGGCGCTGGGCGACCTGCTGCCCGCCGTCCGGGAGGCCGCCGGACGGCAGGCGCTGCGCCAGCCGTACGAACAGACGTCGATCGAGCTGTGCCGGCTCGGGGTGGACGCCGTCGCGTTGGGCGCCGCCACCCTGCCGATCGCCCGGTTCCTCACCGAGGGTGGCGTCCGCCGCCGAGGGTAAAGCGCCCAGATCGAACCTGCGGGATAAGAAGCAGTCACCGTCTCCCTCGGTGGCGTCGGCACCATCAACCGGGTGATCAACAACGCCGGCGGGACCGCGAACGCGGCCAACCAGCAGGTGTCCCTGACCACCTACCCCTGACCTGGGCGCCCACCGGCCCGGCACCGCCGAAGCCGGGCCGGCCGGGTCGCACCGTGGGCCAGACCGGCGTCGCACCACCTTCTGCCTCCCCGCCACGGCACGACATCGCAGCCGTACACGCTGGTCATCGGCCGTCACCGGCGTACCGCCGAAGCTGTCCGGCGGTCCCGGCGCACGCCCGCGGCCCGGACCGGCGCGAAAGTTCCTGCCGGCGGCCTGTCGTGGTGGGCGGCGGCCGTTCGTGTAGAGGATGGGACATCGGCACCGGGCCGGGTCGTCGCCGCGAGGAGGAACGATGACGCTGTACCTGCTCAGCATCCAGCAGCCCCACGGTGAACAGCCGCCGGAGCCGGAGTTCCTGGCCGGGGTGATGCGCCAGGTCGGCGAGCTGCGCGACGAGCTGTCCGCCGCCGGTTCGTGGGTCTTCGGGCAGGGCCTGCACGGCCCGGAGACCGCCACGGTCCTGCGCGCCCGCGACGGCGACGTGCTGATCACCGACGGGCCGTTCGTCGAGGGCAAGGAGTACCTCGGTGGCATCGTCGTCATCGACGTGCCGGACCTGGACGTCGCCCTGGCCTGGGGCCGCCGCTACGCGCTGGCCACCACCCTGCCGATCGAGGTCCGTCCGTTCCAGGGTGGATCCGGGGCCTGAACGTGCCTGACATCGAGGCGGTGTTCCGGGCCGAGTACGGCCGCGCGGTCGCCGTGCTGGTCCGCCTGCTCGGCGACATCGACCTCGCCGAGGAGGCCGTTCAGGAGGCGTTCACCGTCGCGGTACGGCGCTGGCCGAGCAGCGGCGTGCCGCCCAGCCCGGCCGGCTGGATCATCACCACCGCCCGCAACCGTGCCATCGACCGGCTGCGCCGGGAGGCGACCCGGGCCGATCGGCACGCCGAGGCGGCCCTGCTGTACACCGCCGAACCACCCGTCGAGGAGGGCCCGGTGCGCGACGACCGGCTACGCCTGATCTTCACCTGCTGTCACCCGGCGCTCGCCCCGGCCACCCGCGTCGCGCTCACCCTGCGCCTGCTCGGTGGCCTGAGCACCGGCGAGATCGCCCGCGCGTTCCTGGTCCCGGAACCGACGATGGCGCAGCGGCTGGTCCGCGCCAAGTCGAAGATCCGAAACGCCCGCATCCCGTACCGGGTGCCCCGCGAAGCCGACCTGCCCGACCGGCTGCACGCCGTCCTCGCGGTGCTCTACCTGATCTTCAACGAGGGGTACACGGCCAGCGCCGGCCCGAGCCTTGTCCGCGCCGAGCTGTGCGCGGAGGCGACGCGGTTGGCACGGCTGCTCGTGGAGTTGATGCCCGACGAACCGGAGGCGCTCGGCCTGCTCGCGTTGATGCTGCTCACCGAGTCGCGCCGGCCGGCGCGCACCACGCCCGACGGTGAGCTGGTGCCTTTGCCCCGCCAGGACCGTAGCCTGTGGGACGCCGCGCTGATCGCCGAAGGCCAGGCGCTGGTCCGTCGCTGTCTGCGCCGCGATCGGCCGGGGCCGTACCAGATCCAGGCCGCGATCTCCGCCGTGCACAGCGCCGCGCCGCGCGTCGCCGACACCGACTGGGGGCAGATCCTGCGGCTGTACGACCAGCTGATGGTCCTCGCTCCCGGCCCGGTGGTGGCGTTGAACCGGGCGGTCGCACTGGCCGAGGTCGCCGGGCCGGAGGCGGCGCTGGTCGAGGTGGACCACCTCGACCTGCCCGGCTACCACGTGCGGGACGCCGTCCGCGCCGACCTGCTGGCCCGGCTCGGCCGACGTGGGGAGGCGGTTGAGGCGTACCGGATGGCCGCCGCAGGCACTGACAACGCGGCCGAACGGGCCTTCCTCACCGCCCGCGCCGTGGCGTTGGCGTCGGGCTGACCGGCGGCGGCGTGCCTACTGGTCGGCCACCGCTCGTCGTCCGGCCAGGCGGACTCGGGCCCGTCCGGGTTGGCCTGCTCCCACGCCCGCAGGCGCCCCGCGACACGACGGACCCGAGCGTGGCGTCCGCCCGCGCGTTTGCCGCCTGCCTTACGCGGGAAACCGGGGCGCCCCGGCCACGGGTCCACCCGTGGCCGCAAAACCGGATGGAGGCGGCCATGGCGTACCGTCCGACGACCGTCGACACCGTGCCCGACCTGGGCATCCTCACGCTCGGCGTGGAGGAGGAATACCTGCTGCTGGACCCGGAGAGCGGGCGGAACCTGCCGGTGGCCGACAAGGTGCTCACCGCGCTGCGCGGATCCGCCCGGGACCAGAGCCGCCAGGAGTTCCGGCACAGCATGGTGGAGATGGTCTCCCCGGTCTGCGCCGACCTCTCCGAGCTGCGTGGTCACCTGGTGGCGCTGCGCCGATCCGCCGGGGAGGCCGCCGCCGCGGCCGGGGCACGGCTGGTGGCGGTCGGTGCCACGCCGGTGGCCGAACCGCACCGGACGGTGCCGGACAAGCCGCGCTACCACGCGATGTCGCGCCGGTACGGGCCTGTGGCGCACGATCCGGCGGTCTGCGGCTGCCACGTGCACGTCGGACTGCCGGACCGGGAGTTGGCCGTGCAGGTCTGCAACCACCTGCGGGGATGGCTGCCGGTGGTGCAGGCCATCACCACCAACTCGCCGCTGCACGACGGGCAGGACACCGGCCATGCCAGTTGGCGGTCGATGCAGTTGGAACGGTGGCCGAGCATCGGACCGACGCCGTACTTCGACTCCGCAGCCGACTACGACCGCACCGTCGACGAGCTGATCGCCGCGGGCATCATGCTGGACGCGGCGATGGTCTACTGGTACGCCCGGCCGTCGTCGGCGTACCCGACAGTGGAGGTGCGCGTCGGTGACGTCTGCTCCGACGTGGATGACGCGGTGCTCGTCGCCGCGCTGGTGCGCGCACTTGTCGCCTCCCTCGCCGACGACGTACGCGCCGGTGTGACCGCACCGCGTACCCGTGACTGCCTGGTGGCGGCGGCGCACTGGCGTGCCGCCCACGACGGCCTGGACGGCGAGCTGATCGATCTGCGGGCCGGCGGCACCCGACCAGCGTGGACGATGGTCGACGACCTGATGGCCAAGGTGGCCCCGGCGCTGCTCCGTCACGGCGACCTCGGGTACGTGCTGGCGCAACTGGCCCGGCTGCGCCGTGACGGCACCGGCGCGACCCGCCAGCGTGAGGTGTTGGCGCGTACCGGTGACCTGCGTGCCGTCATCGACGACCTGGCGGCCCGCACGGCCGCCGACTGACCCGACCTGGCGCGGCCTCAGCGGATGTCGTGGGTCTGCAACCAGAGTTCCAGCAGGCCGAGCTGCCACAGCTTGTTGCTGCCGGCCGCCGCCTCGGCGCGGCCCGGTTCGGCGAGCAGCCGCGCCACGTACTCCGGGCGGAACAGCCCTCGCTCGCGCGCGGCAGGCGCCTGCAACGCATCGGCGACCAGCCCTCGGACCGGCCCGTCCACATTGCGCAGCGCCGGAACCGGGAAGTAGCCCTTCGGGCGGTCGATCACCTCGGCCGGCACCACCTGCCGGGCGACCTCCTTGAGCACGCCCTTGCCGCCCTGGGCCACCTTGTGCTCCGGCGGGCAGTGCGCGGCAAGGGTGACCAGGTCCTGGTCGAGGAACGGGGTACGCACCTCCAGGCCCCACGCCATGCTCATGTTGTCCACCCGCTTGACCGGGTCGTCGGGAAGCATGAGGTGGGTGTCCAGGCGCAGCACCGCGTCCAGCGCCGACTGCGCGCCGGGTGCGGCGAGATGCCCGGCGAGCAGGTCCCGGCTGGCGTCGTGGTCCAGCGCGTACTCCGGGCCGACGACCTGGCGTAGCTCGTCGTGGTCGCGGTCGAAGAACGCGGCGGCGAACGTCTCCTCAGCGCCGTGCCGGGGTGCCTGCACCAGCGGCTGGTGGTAGCCGTACCCGGCGAACACCTCGTCGGCGCCCTGCCCGGACTGTGCCACCTTCACGTGCCGCGCGACCTGCTCGGAGAGCAGATGGAAGGCCACCACGTCGTGACTGCCCATCGGCTCGCTCATCGCAAGCACCGCCCGGCGTGCGGCGGGTACCAGGTCGTCGTTCGACAGGCGGATCCGCTGGTGGTCGGTGTCGTACGCGCGGGCCACCAGGTCGGAGTAGTGGAACTCGTCGCCGGATTCCTCGCCACGGCTGTCGAAGCCGATGCTGAACGTCCGCAGGTGCTGTTGACCGGCCTCGGCGAGCAGCGCCACGATGAGGCTGGAGTCCAGGCCGCCGGAGAGCAGCACGCCCACGGGGACGTCGGCGACAAGCCGTCGGCGTACCGCGGTGCGCAGCGCGTCGCCGACGGCGGCCCGCCAGTCGGCGGCGTCCATTCCCGCGTCGGCCGGTTCCCGTACGTAGTCGGGCCGCCAGTACACCTCCTCCCGGCTGCGCCCGTCCGCCTCGATGACCCGCAGGGTGGCCGGCGGCAGCTTGCGCACGCCGCGCAGTACGGTCCGGGGCGCGGGCACGATGGAGTGCCAGGACAGGTAGTGGTGCAGCGCCACCGGGTCGATGCTGGTGTCCACGTCACCGGCGCTCAGCAGCGCGGGCAGGGTGGAGGCGAACCGCAGCCGTCCGGGGGTCTCGGCGAGGTAGAGCGGTTTGATGCCGAGCCGGTCCCGGGCCAGGATCAGCCGCCGTCGGGTCCTGTCGACAAGCCCGATCGCGAACATGCCCACGAGGTGGTCGACGAAGCGTTCACCCCAGTGCGCGTACGCCACAAGGATGACCTCGGTGTCGCTTGTCGAGTGGAACGCGTACCCGGCGTTTCGCAGTTCCTCGCGCAGTTCCGGGTAGTTGTAGATGCAGCCGTTGAAGACCAGCGCGAGGCCCAGGTCGTCGCGCACCATCGGCTGGCCGCCGGCGTCGGACAGGTCGATGATTGTCAGCCGGCGGTGGCCGAGGGTGACCCAGTCGGCGGTGTGGAGCCCTTCGCCGTCGGGACCCCGGGTGCGCATGGCCTCGGTCATCCGGGTGACCGCCGCCGCGTCGGGCGTCTGACCGTCGAAGCGGGCCTCCCCGCTGATTCCGCACATCAGGCGGCGCGGTGGTGGTGGTTCGGGCGGGACAGCAGCGGCACGAGAGTCCTCCTGTCACGTCGTCCCGGCAGGCGGTAGCCGGTCCCGTCGACCGGACGGGGGCGGCTGGCTACCCCGATACCGGGTGGCCAAACCGTGCGGCAGTGGCTCCCAGCTGTTAGGAAGGGCCCCTTCCTATGCACCAGGCGTTAACAAGGTGCCCTTCCTTGCATCAGGCGCGCAGGGTGCGCAGGATGCGGGCCAGCTCGGCGCGGTCGGCGTCGTCGAGGTGCCCGAAGAAGCGGTCCGCCTCGGCGCGGCGAGCGGACCGGATGGCGGTGCTGACCCGCTCGCCCTCCGCGGTGAGGACGACGAGCGTCGCCCTCCGGTCGGCAGGGTCACTGCGGCGTTCGACGAGCCCTCTGGCCTGTAGGTCGTCGATGACCTCGGTGGCCGAGCGGGGGGCGATGCGCAGGTGCTCGGCGAGGGTGCCGGGGCGCACCTCGCCGTGCCGGGCCAGCACACCGAGCGCCCGGGACTGGCTGGGAGTGATGTCCCAGGGCGCCAAGGCCTCACGGGTCTGCCGGCGCAGCCGGGACGCGACGCCCCAGAACGCCTCCGCGAGGCTCTCGTCCTCGCCGCTGTCGGCGGTGTCCGCGATCACCGGAATACCGTAGCAGGCAATGCTGTTGTTCCCTCATGTTGAGGTAACCTCAGCATATCCGATCGAGAGGTGACACCCCTTGGACCCCACCCCCATGGGCCGCGACCGCGGCCACCGCACCGTCAGCGCCGAGGAGAAGTTGCAGGCCCGTCAGGTTTCCCTGCGCCGCATCGGCCGCCTGTTCACCCCGCACCGACCCGCGCTGGCCATCGTCACCGCGATCATCGTGGTCTCCTCGATCATCGCGATGGCAACCCCGTTCCTCCTACGCGCCGTGATCGACAGGGCCCTCCCGCAGGGCGACCTGACCCTGCTCGTCTGGCTGGTCCTCGGCATGGTCGCCGTCGCCGCGGTGACCGCCGCCCTCGGCGTCGTGCAGACCTGGATCTCCACCCAGGTGGGGCAGCGGGTCATGCACCGGCTGCGCACCGACGTCTTCAGCCACCTCCAGCGCCAGTCGCTGGGCTTCTTCACCCGCACCCGCACCGGCGAGGTGCAGTCCCGCATCACCAACGACATCGGCGGCATGCAGTCGGTGGTCACCTCCACCGCCACCGCCGTCGCCTCCAACCTCACCACCGTGGTCGCCACCGCCGTCGCCATGATCGCGCTCTCCTGGCAGCTCTCCCTCGTCTCCCTCGTCGTGCTGCCGCCGGCCATCTGGCTGACCCGCCGGGTCGCCCGCATGCGCCGCGAGATCACCGCCCAGCGGCAGCGTGAACTGGCCGACCTCAACGTCACGGTCGAGGAAGGGCTCTCGATCAGCGGCGTGCAGCTCGCCAAGACCCTCGGCACCGGCCCGGCGCTCATCGACCGGTTCACCGCCTCCTCGGCCCGACTCGTCGACCTTGAGCTGCGCAGCGAGCTTGCCGGCCGTTGGCGGATGGCCTCGATGAGCATCATCTTCGCCGCCGTACCGGCGGTCATCTACCTCGCCGCAGGCCTGCCCGGCGCCGCCGGCACCCTGAGCATCGGCACCCTGGTCGCCTTCACCGCCCTCCAGGGCGGCTTGTTCCGGCCACTGATGGGGCTGCTCAACGTGGGTGTGTCGCTGACCGCCTCGCTGGCGCTGTTCGCCCGCATCTTCGAATACCTTGACCTGCCCGTCGACGTGGCCGACCCCGCCGAGCCGGTCGCTGTCGACCCCGCCCGGGCACGCGGACACCTGCGCCTGGACGACGTCACCTTCGGCTACCCCGGCAGCGACACGGCAGCCCTCGCCGGGATCACGCTCGACGTGCCCGCCGGCACCAGCCTCGCCCTGGTCGGCGAGACCGGCTCCGGCAAGAGCACGCTCGCCGGGCTGATCAGCCGCCTGCACGACCCCACCGCCGGTCGGATCACCATCGACGGCGTCGACCTGCGCGACATGCGCCTTGCCGACCTGGCCGCCATCGTCGGCGTGGTCAGCCAGGAGACGTACCTGCTGCACACCACAGTCCGGGAGAACCTGCGCTACGCCCGCCCGGACGCCACCGACGCCGAGATCGAGGACGCGGCCCGCGCCGCCCAGATCCACGACCTGATCGCTGATCTTCCCGACGGGTACGACACCATGGTCGGCTCACGCGGGCACCGGTTCTCCGGCGGCGAGAAGCAACGCCTTGCCATCGCCCGTACGCTGCTGCGCGACCCGCGCATTCTGGTCCTCGACGAGGCCACCAGCGCACTGGACACCGAGACCGAGCGGGCCGTGCAGCGGGCGTTCGACGTGCTCGCCGAGGGTCGTACCACGATCACCATCGCGCACCGCCTCTCCACCGTCCGCGACGCCGACCAGATCGCGGTGCTCGACCACGGCCGGATCGTCGAGTCCGGCGACCACGACAGCCTGCTGCACCGCAACGGCCGCTACGCCACACTGGCGGCCTGACCGCTGCTCACAACGGTCTCGAAATCGTCGCTAAACCGTCTCATTATTATCGGTCAGGTGCCGGTAGACGGTGGCCCGCGAGACCCCCAGCGTCGCGGCGATCGCGTCCACCGAGTGGGTGCCCGCCGCGTGCATCCGACGCGCCGCCTCGACCTGCTCCCGGGCCAGCGCCGGGGGCCGCCCTGGCCGGCGTCGACCAGCGCCCGCCTGCGGGGCCGGCGACCCCACGGCAGCGCCCGCCGTGGCCAGGTCCCGTGGAGGTGGGGGCGCGGCGTCCGGGGTCAGCAGTCGGCGTACGCCGTCGAGCATGTCGGCGCGCAGCACCTCGTCGGGCACGTCGGTGAAGAAGACGACCGGGTCGCTGCACGTGGCCACCGCCTGGACCGCCCGGACCCGGTCCCGGCGACCGCCGTCCGGCCCGGCGATGACGTCGTTGGCGCGCATCGCGATCGTCATCAACCGGTGGTACGTGTCGCCCCGGCCCACAAGCGCGATGTCGTGGAAGAGCATGCCGAGCGGCCGGCGGTGGGCGAGCATGATGTCGACCCAGCCCTCCAGAACCGTCCACCGTGCCTGCTCGGTCGGCTGCCCCTGTGCGGAGTCGAGCAGTGCCTCCAGGTCGGCCACCAACGGTTCGACAAGGGCGCCGAGCAGGTGCTCCTTTGCCGGGAAGTGGTACAGGATGGCGGCCTTGGTCAGCCGCAGCCGTTCGCCGATCTGACGCAGCGAGGTGCGCTGGTAGCCGTGTTCGGCGAAGAGGTCGAGCGCGGCACGCAGGATCCGGGTACGGGTGTCGTCCGCGGGATCGGCGGTCATTGCGCCAGCCTAGATGAGCGCTTCCGGGTCGATCGCCGACACCGAGTGGCGGTCGCCCTCGTTCGTGTGGATGGTCACCGTTGATTCGTCTGACCGTCGGTCAGTACAGTGAGGGTGATCGACGCAGCCAACGGCAGGAGGGGCGATGCCCGTCATCTCGATCGGCAACCTGGTCAAGACGTTCGGTGCCATCCGGGCACTCGACGGGCTCGACCTTCGGGTCGAGCGGGGAGAGGTGCACGGCTTCCTCGGCCCCAACGGCGCCGGCAAGTCGACAGCCATCCGGATCCTGCTCGGCCTGCTGCGCCGCGACTCCGGCGAGGCGCTGGTGCTCGACGCCGATCCGTGGCGCGATGCCGTCCGCCTGCACCGCCGGCTGGCGTACGTGCCCGGCGACGTCAGCCTCTGGCCCAACCTCACCGGGGGAGAGGCGATCGACCTGCTCGGTGAGCTGCGCGGCGGCCTCGACCAGCACCGCCGCGACGAGCTGCTGCGCCGCTTCGACCTGGACCCCACCCGCAGGTGCCGTACCTACTCCAAGGGCAACCGGCAGAAGGTCGCCATCGTCGCCGCGTTCTCGTCGAACGTGGAGCTGTACGTGCTCGACGAGCCGACCTCCGGCCTCGACCCCCTCATGGAGGCGGTGTTCCAGGACGAGGTCCGGCGGATCAAGCGGGCCGGCGCGACAGTGCTGCTCTCCAGCCATGTGCTCGCCGAGGTCGAGGCCCTCTGCGACCGGGTCAGCATCATCCGCGAGGGTCGGACCGTCGAGTCCGGCACCCTCACCGAGCTGCGCCACCTCACCCGTACGGCGGTGACCGTCGAAACGGCCCGCCCGGCCACCGGTCTGGCCGAGCTGCCCGGCGTGCACGACGTGCACGAGGTCGACGGTCGTACCCACCTGGAGGTCGAGCCGGCGCACCTGGACGAGCTGCTCGGCCGGCTCGTCCACTTCGGTGTCCGGGCGCTGACAAGCACACCGCCCACACTGGAACAGCTCTTCCTGCGTCACTACGGCGACGACCCGGCCGCCGCGAACGGCCGCGCCGCCGCCGCCGACGCCCCAGGGGCAGGTGCGCGGTGAGCGCCCTCACCGGTACGCCCCGGCTGGCCCGCCTGGTGCTGCGCCGCGACCGGATCCGCCTCGCCATCTGGGTCCTCGGCACACCGCTGCTCGGCTACGCCCTCGCCGGCAGCGTCGCCGGCATCTACCCCGACGAGGCCGCCCGCCAGGGCTACGCCACCACCTCGGCGTCCAGCCTCGTCGCCCGCGCCTTCAACGGCCCGATCGCCGGCACCGACCTCGGAGCCGTGGTGGTCGCCGAGACATACGTGACGCTGGCCCTGATCGTCGCGCTGCTGAGCAGCTTCGCCGTGGTCCGGCACACGCGCCAGGACGAGGAGACCGGCCGGGCGGAGCTGCTCGGCGCGTCAGTCGTCGGCAGGTACGCGCCGCTCACCGCCGCGCTGACGGTCGTCGTCGCGGCGAACGTGCTGGCCGCCGCGCTGCTCCTGCTCGCGCTGGTCGGCGCGGGTCTGCCACTTGCCGGTTCGGTCGCCGCGGCCGGCGCGATCGGTGGCGTCGGGATCGCCTTCACGGCCGTGGCCGCGGTCACCGCGCAGCTCTCGGTGACCGCCCGAGGCGCCAACGCACTCGCCGCCGCTGTCGTCGGGCTCTCCTTCGTGCTGCGCGCCGCCGGTGACGTCCTCGGCGAGCAGAGCGCCGACGGCACCCGGGTACGCAGCGCCTGGCCGTCCTGGCTCTCCCCGCTCGGTTGGGGCAACCAGGTGCGCGCCTTCGGCGACGAGCAGTGGTGGGTGCTCGCCCTGCCCGTTCTGCTGCTGGCGGCAGGGGTGGCGCTCGCGTACGCCCTCGCGGAGCGACGTGACCTGGGCGCCGGCCTCATCGCACCCCGGCGCGGCCCGGCCACCGGCGCGGCCGGGCTGCTCAGCCCCGCCGGCCTGGCCTGGCGTACGCAACGGGGAACCCTGCTGGGCTGGGCGGTCGGAGTGGCAGTCCTCGGCCTGTCGATGGGCGTCGCCGCCGACGAGTTCAACGCGATGATCGACGCGAACCCGGCCGCCGCCGAGGCGATAAACGCGATGGGCGGTGGCGACAACCTGCTCGACGCGTACCTGGCCGCGATGCTGGGGCTGTTCGCGCTGACCATCGGCGCGTACGTCGTGCAGGCCCTGCTGCGCGTACGCGGCGACGAGACCGACGGGACACTGGAGGCGGCGCTGGCCACCGCCGTGGGTCGTACCCGCTGGCTCGGCACCCAGGTGCTCGCCGCCGTGCTCGGCGCTGTCGCGTTGCTGCTGCTCGCCGGCCTGACCACAGGCCTCGGCTACGGCCTGGTCACCGGCGATCCGCTCGGCTCGGCCGTCGAGCTGGCTGGCGCCGCGCTGCTGCGGCTGCCCGCCCTCCTGGTGGTCGCCGGGGTGGTGACAGCGCTGTTCGGTCTGCTGCCCCGCCGGTCGGTGGCGCTGTCCTGGGCGGTGCTGCTGGTCTTCCTGCTGCTCGGGCAGCTCGGCGCGGTCCTGGAACTACCGCAGGCGGCGCTCGACCTGTCGCCGTACACCCATGTGCCGTCCGTGCCCGCTGTCGACCCGGTGGCGCTGCCGCTCGTGGTGCTGACAGCGGTGGCCGCGTTACTGCTCGCGGCGGGCGTCGCCGGTTTCCGCCGTCGGGACGTCCCGAGCTGACAGGCGTTGCCGCGCCTACCGTTTCTCAACGCAGTGGTATTGACACGTAACGCATTGCATCCCATGGTCGATGGACCCGTTTCTCCGTCGAAGGGTCGCAGGATGGTCAGCAGCGAACACAGGTACGTCATCGTCGGGGCCGGGCCTGCCGGCCTTCAACTGAGCTACTACCTCCAGCAGCAGGGCGCCGACTACCTGACGTTCGAGAGCGGCGACGCGCCGGGCGGGTTCTTCACGCGGTTTCCGCGCCACCGCCGGCTCATCTCGCTCAACAAGGTGCACACCGACAGCACCGATCCCGAGATCCGCCTCCGCTGGGACTGGAACTCGCTGCTCAACGACGACCCGGATCTGTTGTTCCCGAAGTTCAGCGAGGAGTACCTGCCGGCGGCCGACGACCTGGTGCGCTACCTCGCCGAGTTCCAACGCGTCCACAAGCTCAACGTCCGCTACGGCACGACAGTCGAGCGGATCACCCGGACCGACGACGGCTTCACGGTGCGCACCAACAAGGGTGAGGTGCGGGCGCGCTGCCTGGTCGTGGCCACCGGCTGGGGCCAGCCGTTCGTGCCCGCCATCAAGGGCATCGAACACGCCATCGGGTACGAGGACATGGTCGTCGACCCCACGGCGTACGACGGTCAGCGGGTCCTCATCATCGGCAAGGGCAACTCCGCGTTCGAGACGGCGTCGGCAATCCTCGGGCGGGCGTCGATGGTGCACCTCGCCAGCCGGCAACCGTTGCGACTGGCATGGAACACCAAACACCCCGGCGACGTCCGTGGCCAGTACGGCGCGATCCTCGACAGCTACCAGTTCAAGACGCTGCACTCGGTGCTGGACTGCACGATCGACGAGATCCGTCAGGTCGACGGACGGTACGAGGTGTCCATCACGTACACCCACGCCCAGGGGGAGACCGCGGTCCTCGACTACCACACGGTGCTCAGGTGCACGGGCTTCCGGATGAACACCGCAATGTTCGACGAGACGGTCCGCCCCGACATGGTGCGCGACGGCCGCATGCCCGGTCTGCGCCCCGACTGGCAGTCCCGCAACGTCGACGACCTGTACTTCGCCGGCACCATCGCCCAGGACCGGGACGCCAAACACGCCTCGTCGCCCTTCATCGACGGCTTCCGGTACAACCTGCGCACGTTCACGCGGATGCTGCGGGAGCGCTACGACGGCGTGCCGCTGCCGTACGCGACGACGCCCGCCGACCCCGCGTCGCTGACCAAACTCATGCTCGACCGCGTCAACTGGTCCTCGGCGTTGTGGACCCAGTTCGAGTACCTGTGCGACGTCTTCGTCCGCGACGACGCCACCGGCGACTTCCACCACTACGAGGACCTGCCGGAGGACTACGCGGTGGAGCGCTTCGGGGCCGCCGCTCAGTGGTACACACTCGCGCTGCGGTGGGGCCGCGACGACTACGGCGACGTCTTCGCCATCGACAGGCACCCGACCCCCGACCGGGCGAGGGAGAGCGCCTTCATCCACCCGGTGATCCGGCGTTACCGTGGCGCGGAACTGGTCGCCGAGCAGCACCTGCTGGAGGACCTGCTGGCCGAGTGGCGGCGCCCGGACCGCCACGTCGAGCCCCTTGTCGAATTCCTGACCGGGGACCTCACCACCGGATCATGACCTCATCGAGGGGTTTGCGGGTCAGATCGGGCACCTGGGCGTCCGGCGCGGGATACCCGACGGGCATCACCACGTACGGGCGCTCCTCCGGCGGACGCTCGCACACCTCGTTGAGGAACCGCATCGGACTGGGCGTGTGGGTCAGGGTGACCAGGCCGGCGTGGTGCAGCGCGGTGATCAGAAGACCGACGGCGATGCCCACGGACTCCTTGACGTAGTAGGGCTTCGGGCTGTTCGGCCCCTGGTGCACCTCGAAGACGACGATGACGGCAGGTGCGGTCTCCAGGAACGGCTTCCGCCAGTCGGTGCCTAGCCTGGCGATCGCACCCAGCCACTCCGCCGAGGCGCGGCGGTCGTAGAAGGCGCGTTCCTCGGCCTCCGCCGCCTCGCGCAGCCGGCGTTTGCGTGCCGGGTCGGTCAGCACCACGAACCGCCACGGCTGCACGTTCGCACCACTGGGCGCTGTCGACGCGGCCCGGATGGCGGCCTCGATCACCCCGTCGGGAATCGGGTCGCCGGCGAAGTCACGCACGGAACGGCGTAACGCCATCCGTTCGGCGAAGGCCTCCGCGTCGCGCACCATGTCCGCCGGGGGCCTCCGGTCGTGCTGGATGGCGACAGTGGACAGCAGATCTGCGTCGTTCACCTGGGACCTCCCCTGATCCGGTGCACCGGTCTTCACGGGAGGGCACGCCCGCCGTCGACATCCGGTTTCTCAAGCATTTCCGGGGCCGGGCGGCTTGTCGTTACGCCGTTGTGCTTTCTTCGTACATGGGCCGCTTGGACGGGGTTCGAGCAGCGACAGCGTGTGCGTCTCCCGCGTGGGCGGGCGCGTACCCGCCGGTGTCGTCATCGCGTGCGGGCGTGGTCCGGGCGGCGATCTCGTCGACGACGTCGGTCAGGCGCCCGCGTCGCGCCGCGGCGGCCCGCTGCCGGGTCGCCCCATCGCCGTTCGTGGCCAGCCACCCCAGCCAGGACTCCACAGGCTCCCGGTCGCCCGTGGCGTCCAGCGCCGGCCGGGCCAGCGCCACGAGCCGCTCGGCGAGAGTCGCCGCGGGCAGCAGCCGGCCCGTGATCACGTCGACGCCGTGCCCGCCCATCCCGTCGCGGGCCGCCCGCCAGTACGCGAGCCGCATCAGCTCAGCCGTCGGCTGTGGCCCCTCGTCACCTCTGTCGACGGCCTCCCCGGCGACGATCGCCAGGGCCCGCACCAGTGCCGCCAGCGCCGCCGATTCCACGGCGGTCAGGGGTACGTCGGCCACCCGTACCTCAAGAGTCGGGTGGTTGATCGACAGGCGGAGGTCCCAGAAGATCGTGCCGTGGTCGACAAGCGCGCCCGCGTCCAGGAGCATCGCCACGTGGTCGTCGTACTGCCGTGCCGACCGCAGGAACGGCGGCGGGCCGGCCACCGGCCAGCGCCCCCACGTGACAGTGCGCCAACTCGCGTACCCGGTGTCGCGCTCGGCCCAGTAGGGCGAGTTGGCAGTGAGGGCGACGAACACCGGCAGGTGCTGGCGCAGATGGTTGCCGATCAGCACGGCGCGGTCCCGGTCGGGCTCCTCCACGTGGACGTGGACGGCGCAGATCGCCAACTCGTCATGCAGCCCACGGAACATGGCGGTGCCCCGGTCCTGCCGGGGCCCCTCGGTGATGGGCGGCGGTACGGCACAGCCGAGCACCGGTGAGCCGCTGGCGATCGCCCGCAGACCCGCCGACCGGGCCGCTGCCTGGACGGCGGCGCGACCCTCGACCAACTGCGCGCGGAGATCGTCCACGCTGCGGCACGGGTCGGTGCGGGTCTCCACCTGGAACTTGGTGATCTCACCGCCGACCCGGACGCCGAGAGCCGGGCGCGCACCGTCAACCACAGTCGCCGCCTCCGGCACGACCACACCCCGGTCGGCGTCTACGACGAGGAACTCCTCCTCGACGCCGAGCAGGGGAACCGACGATGCCGAACGGTGTCCCGTAGTCATATCGACGCCGACCCCTCGCTGCCGGACGTTCGCCGGCGTTGAGCAGGTTACTGGATGTCGCCGACAGGTTGCGATCCGAAACGCTCCATCGTGGACAGAGCGTCAACGAGCCCGGCCAGGAGCGCCGTCCGCTCGGGCATCCGGTCGAGGCAGACGTACTCGTCGGCGGCGTGCGCTCCGCCACCCACCGCGCCCAGGCCGTCAAGGGTCGGCACGCCCAGCGCGGCGGTGAAGTTGCCGTCGGACGCGCCGGCAGCGGACGCGCCCACCAGCCGCGGAATGCCGAGCTGGCCCGCGATCGACTGAGCCAACTCCAGAAGCGGCCGCGCGAGCTCGGGGGACATGGGGTACCGATTGATCCCGCCCTGCACCGCGAGCGTCGCCTCGGGCAGGAACGGCACCAACCCACGGATAGCGTGATCGACCCGTTCGAGTTCGTCTCTGGTCCAGGCGCGCACGTCAACGGCCAGGCTGGCATGCTCGGGCACCGTGTTCGTCGTGGTGCCCGCCGAGAGCAGCGTCGGCGTGACCGACGTGCCGCCGCTGTCCGCCACGCCGAGCGTCCTCAACGTGAGAACCTGATGGGCGACCTCCACCGTGGCGTTGACCCCGCGCTGCGGTTCGACACCGGCGTGCGCGGCGCGGCCCGAGACCGTGAGCCGGTACACCGAACCGCCCTTGCGAGCCACCTTCACGTGCCCCTCCGGGGTGGCCGCCTCGCAGACCAGAACGGCACCCGAGCGCCGAGCCTCACGCTCGATCAACGGTCTCGACGTGACGGAGCCGGTCTCCTCGTCGCAGGTGAGCAGCACACCGACAGCCGAGGTGTCCTCAAGCAGGCCCAGCGCCGTGAACATCTGCACGATCCCGGCCTTCATGTCACACACGCCAGGTCCCGTCGCGACGTCACCGAGTACGGTGAACGGCCTCGACCGGATCGTGCCGACCGGGAAAACCGTGTCGAAATGCCCCAGGAGCAGCACACGCTGGTCGACGGCCGGCCACAGCAGGTGCGGCAGCCCATCGACAACGACCCGGCGGGCGGGCCGGCCGAGCACCTCCTCGCCCCAGCGGGCAAGCAGGTTGGCGCAGGTTTCCAGGTGGGGCAACGAGCCTGGCGCAGACTCGCACGAGACGAGCGCGTCCAGCCGGTCGACCATGTCGGTTCGGAGCTTCTCGGCGGCGTCAAGCAGACGGAGTGGGTGCTCCATCGATCCCTCCAACCGCACGACCGACGGCCTGGCCGGACGTGCCCATCGACCATCGCAGGAGGCCGGGGCTGTGGTCATCCTTGTCTTTGCTCAGCTGGACGGTGCCGGGCGATCACGTTGGTCGAGAACCGCTTACGCCACTTTCCCGACAGCGTCCGGGGTCGCAGCGGCGTACCGTTCGCGGTCGAGCGTAGGGAGGGGCAGGATGAGCCACCTGCAGCAGGCGGAGCAGTCGCCGGACACCGAGCGGATCTTCGATGCGGACACGAGTGCGATTGGCTACCTGCCCAACTACACAAGGTTGTTCGCCCACAGCCCGGCCGTGTACCTGGCCTGGCAGCAGCTCAACGGTGCGGTGAAGGCCGAGATGGAGCTGCGCCGCTACGAGTTGGCGACCCTCGCCGCAGCCCGGGCCCTGAAGTCCTCCTACTGCGGACTGGCGCACGGGAAGATCCTGCGCGACAAGTTCTTCGACGCATCGACCGTCGCCGCCATCGCGACGGAGCACGGCAGCGCCGACCTCTCCGCGCAGGAGGTCGCAGTCGTCACGTTCGCCGGGAAGGTCGCGACCGATGCGAGCTCCGTCCGCGAGGCCGACATCGAGGTCCTACGCGGTCACGGTCTCGATGACACGGAGATCTTCAGCGTCATCCTCGCCGTTGGTGCCCGATGCTTCTTCAGCACCGTCCTCAGCGCCGCCGGGGCAGAACCCGACCCGCAGTACAACGACAGCCTCGACGAAGACCTACGGCGGGCGTTGAGCTTCGGCGGCTAGAGCCAGGCCGACGAGTGGCCCGGATCAACGATGCCGTGCAGCGCTTCGCGGCAGGGTCGGAGAATGCTCAGCGTTCGAAGAACTCGGTCAACGCCGGCGCGAGGACGTCGTCGGGAACTCCGTGCCATTCACCGGGCAAGCTCCGGTGCAAACTGTTGGGCATCGCCTTCGCAATGGTGGCAGTCATGCCGGTGAGGTCGTCACCGCTCGCCTCGCTGCCCAGGACGAGGGTCGGCACGCTTACCGACGCCAGGAGTTGGAGCGAGGTGGCCTCGCTGACCATGCAGTCGTAGACCAGGGTGTGCGCGACCGCCTCCATCGCTGACCAGGACTGACTTTCGCGCATCCCGGCCACGACCTCGTCGGGCACGCCGACGCCGGTCAGGAAGTGCTCCACCGCGGCCGTACGGCGTTCCGCCGCTATCAGTTCGGCGAGTTCGGCGGTGAAGGCTGCTTGTGCGGACCTGTCCTCAGTGGTGTCGGTCGGCGGCTCGAGAAGCGCCAGCTTGGGGATCGTGAGTCCGTTCGCGGCAGCGTGCAGGGCGAGCAGGGCGCCAGAGGAAAAGCCATAGAGAAAGGCCGAACCGCCGGCTTCGTCGATGAGCGCGGCGAGGTCGTCGACTTCGCGCTCGACGGCGTACGGCTGGGTGTCTGTGCTGTCTCCCCGACCGCGGCGGTCGTAGTGGTAGACGGTGAAGTTGGCAGCGAGCAGGTCGATCAGCCCGCCGAACGAGCTGAGCCCGCGGTAGTGCCCGGCGGCGTCCACAAGGATGAGGGCGGGCCCGCTGCCGGCCTGCTCGTAGGCGATCGAGGTGCCGTCCCTGGACGTCACCGTCCTGCTGGTCGTTGGCTTCGGCATCGCCACTAACGCTCTCCCTCAACGATGGGTGTCCGGCTGATCAGCCCTTGGTGTCTCGTCGGTGAACCAGTTCGCTGATCCAGCGGGCGGCCTCCTTCTGCGCGGCGAGCATGCTCTGGCGGGCCTCGGCCACCTCCTCGTCGGTGTCCATGTCGGGGTACTCGCTCAGGATCGTCACCCACCTGCGGCTCAGCTCCTCGGCGTACGTCGCTCTGCGAAGCTGCTCGTCGAACTGGTACTCCAGTTTTACCATCCGGTCGACGTGCGGTTGGAGCGCCGGCATGATGCGCTCGTCGAGGCGGACAGCAGCGTCGGGCCGGCAGGTGATGAGGACGTCGCCGCGTCGATAGGACCACTCCGGATCCTCGGCGAGCGCCCGCTGCAACGCCACCTCCAGGTCCGCAGCCCGGTGTGGCGGTAGATCCCGGGCTGCGTCGGAGGCGAGCCGGGTCAACCGCTGGACGGCGTTGGGCTGGAAGTACTGCACGTACCAACTCAGCACCTCGGCCCGCAGGCTCGCCGGCGACGACCAGGCGAACGTGGCGCGGATGTAGAACGAGTACACGTAGCCGCGCGCGGGAACCGGGATCAGCCGGGGCGCGTCGCGCTGTTCCACGAGCGGGCCGGACGGCGACGGACCGGCTCCGGCGCCGACGGGTGCCTCGTCCTGGAGCGCGGCGACCAGCCGGTCCCAGCTCCGTGCCCACCAGCGCCACGCGCCGACGCTCACGTTCCGGGTGATGGTCAGCCCACGGATGCCGCGCTGCCGCCACTGGTCCGCGGGGCGCGGCCTCCCGTCGGGAGCGTCCGTCATGGCACCCCTTATGGTCACGGATCCGCGTTTCACGCTAACAACCCGTGACCGATATGCCCGTAGCCACGCCGTCGACCAGGGGAGCGGCGCTGCGGCGCGGGGAGCGGATCGTCCGTAGTTCACCGAGCATTGTGGATGCGTTGAGGCGCGAAGGGGTATCGCCGCGAGCCGGCAGCGGTGAGACTGGTTCCGATCCGACAGTGACGCGGATCGATGCATCGGATGGTCTGGAGGCAGCCTGTGTCCACCCTCGTGTCCCCGCCGGCCACGCTCGGCGCGATCCGCCGGCGTACCACCACCCTCGCCCTTCTCCTCGCCATGGTCGCCGCCGCCCTTGTCGGCCCGTCCGTGGTGGCCCCCCGGTTGACCGGCTCCGCCTCGGCGGCGGTCTACAGCTCCTGCACCATGAGCCGCTGCGCGGACGCCCGCACCGCCCGCTCCGGATGGTCCGCCAAGGGCTTCCCGACCAGCCGCGGCTGGTATTCCTGGAGCGGCGGCAAATCCAACTTCGCCGGCGGCCGGTTCTACAACTACGAGGGTCAACTGCCCACCAACGCCACCTACTACGAGTACGACGTGTACCCGCGCACCCAGGGCGCCGCCCGGGACGCGTACCGGATCGTCGTGAACCGCAGCACCGGCGTCACGTGGTTTTCGCCGAACCACTACACCGACTTCTACCGGCTCTGACCAACGCCGGTGCCGGCCGCCAATCGGCCGGCACCGGTGGTCGAGCCAGATCAGGGGGTACGCGATGGTCGACCGGAACGGTGGCTCGCCACCCGAGTGGTTGACCGTGTGCCGGACGGGGACGCCGACGGTGCCCGGAGCGTCGGTGCTGGACGGCGCGGCAACCCGAACCCGACCGGCGCTCTTCGCCGCACTGGCTGCGGCGCTGGCCCTGCCGGCCCACCTGGGAAGCACCTGGGACGCCCTCGCCGACGTGCTGCGGGATCGGCTGGACGCCGGCCCGCTCACCCTGCTGATCGACGACGCCGGCCAACTGCTCGCCGACGAGCCCGCCGGTGAGTACGCCGTGCTCCTCGCGGTGCTGGGCGACCTGGCCGCCACCGCCGCACATCCGCTACGCGTCGTCCTGCGCCATGCCTCGCCCTCCTGAGCGCTGCCGCTGTCGGCGCAGTCCACGAGTCGACCCAGGATCCCGTGCCGCCGCGAACGGAGGATTCCCGCGCACGCGCCCCCTCGCGGCCACGTGCACGGTTGTCGCACCGATGACCGCGGTGCCGCCTCGACGCACTGCCGCCTCGACGCACTGCCACGTCGACCTACTGCCATGTCACCCGACGCCGATCGGCTGACCGGATTCGCGTCATCGCCGCCTGGCGCGCGCCTCCGGAGATTCCGCGACCAGAGGTCCTCCCGGGTTCGGACAGGCGGGCGTCGCCCCACGGAGCGTGAGGGTGCTGGGGCGCACATGCTCCGGTGAACGTGATGACTCTGTGGCATCAAGATGACTGTGCGGTATCAAGCTCAACAGCGACCTCGGCCCCGCGCGTTGACCGGCACGCCGCGTCGGCCGGTTTGGCACCCCGCGTGGTCGGGCACGTCGCGTCAGTCGGTTCGGCACGTCGCGTCGGCCGGTTCGGCACGTCGCGTCGGCCGGTTCGGCACGCCGCGTGGTCGGGCACGTCGCGTCGGCCGGTTCGGCACGCCGCGTGGTCGGGCACGTCGCGGTGACCGGTTCGGAACGCTGCGGTGACCGGCGTCGCGTTGGTAGTGCGCTGCGACGACCCGGCGCTGCGTTCTTATGCGACGTGTTGACCGGCGCAGCGCTGGTGACGTGCGGCGCCGCGGTGGCCGGTGGCCGGTGGTCGGGGCGTGGCGGCAGTCGCTGTGCCGATGCTCAGTTCCCGACACTCGGGGTCGCCCCGGGGTCCGGTGACGGTGGCGGTGACGGTCGGGTGACGGCCGCTTCGCAATTCTCGTGCCGAGCCGGGCGGTAGGCCCCGGCACGGGCAGCGGGGGGAACGTGCGGTGGACTTCGTCGACGGGGTGCTTGTGCGGTTGGCCGATCCGGGCACCCGCGCCGCCGTCTTCGACGACGAGTCGCTGGCCCACCTGGTCGAGGCCGCGTACGACACCGAGGCGATGCCTGTCGCGCCTCCGTACTCGGCGGTGTTCGACGAGCTGACGCTCGGTTTCGCGGCCGCGCCGGTGACCCTGGCCGAGGGAGAATGGCTGGGCTCCGGCGGCACCGCGCGTACCGAACTGCGGGTACGGCTGCACGGCCTCGGCGGGTCGGCGCTGCGCATCGACGCGCTGTGGCGGGGCAGCCTGGTGGTGCGTACCAGCGTGGCCCGGGACCGGGTCGAGGACCTCGACGTGGCGGTGCCCGCCTTCGACGTCGATCCGCAGATCGTCGCCGACCTGGGCGCGCTGCCAACCGACCCGGCGGTGCTGGAGACCGAGCGCCGTACCCGGCTGGTGGCCCGGCTGCGGGACGGCCTGCACCAGCCGGCCGCGTTCACCGACGCGCACCTGGACCGGCTGCTCGCCGGTGTGGGGGCCGCGACCGCCGGCGACCTGGTGACACGCATGCGCGGGCAGGTCGCCGGTGCCACAGTGAAGCTGCGGTACGCGGCCCCGCCAGCCGCACCGCCCACTCCGCGTCACCTGCCGTTCGCCGCCGCAGTGCTGATCCGCGACCGAGGTTTCTCCCTGGCCGACCTGCTCGTCGAAACCCGGCTCGTGCGGGCTCGCGCCGAGGAGTTGGGGCTGGACGTGCCCGCACCGGACGACGTCCGGCGCCGGCACCGGGTGGTTGCGGTCTGGGTGGTGCCCATCGAGACGTTCGACGACGACGGCTGGCCCGGCGGCGACACCGGGACCGACGCGCAGAAGCGCGCCGCCCGGTTCGCTCGCGCCGGCCAGTGGCTGGCCCGCAGCGGCATCGGGCTCGCCGCAGTGGCGACCTGAAACGCCCGCCCACCGACCACAGCGGCCCGCGAGCCGCCCACCGACCACGGCGGCCGAGGCCGCCCACCGACCACAGCAGCAACTCCGTCCGGGAGGACCCGTGGCACCGACAGCAGCATTCCCGTTCATCGAGGTCCGGATCGTGCCGCCTCCGGCGCCACTGGCCCAGCGCTCACCGGGTGTCATCGCCGTGGTCGGCAAGGCGCCGTCCACGGCCGACGGTGGCTCGGCGCCGGCGAACACGCCGGTCCGGATCGAGACCCTCGACGACGCGGTCACCAACTTCGCCCGCCGGCAGGCCGGCAACGTCGTCCGCAACGCCCTCTACAACTCGCTGGAGTTGGCGTTCCTCCAGGACCCGCGCCCCGCCAAGGTGTACGGGGTCAAGGTGTCCGGCGACGACTACGCCGCTGCCCTCGGCGCGCTGGAGGCCGCCGACGACGTCACGATGGTGTCGCTGGCCAACGAGACGAACGTCGGCAACCCGGCCGGTGCGGGGGCGCCCACCGGCCTGCACGCCCTCAAGGCGCACGTGGAGACGATGTCCGCAGCCGGCCAGCGGCGCATCGGCTTCGCCATGGTCAACCCGGCCACCGACAAGGTGCCCACCTACGTCACCGACATCACCACGGCCGCGAACCCACTCAAGAGCAGCACCAGCCGGATGATGATGATCGCGGCCCGGGGCGCCGACGGCGACGCGGCCACCGCCGCGATGGCGGCCGTGGCCGGGCTGCCGGTGCACCACAGCATCGTGCTGAAGAAGATCCGTGGGGTGGCCATCCCGGTGGCCAAGCAGTACAGCCCCGCCGAGATTAAGGGCCTGTCCGAGGCGAACCTCACGCCGATCATCGACCCGACCCTGATCACCGGGGAGAGCCTGCACTTCGCCGACGGGCGGCTGTTCACAAGCGACGCGAGCCTGCTGCACGTCGACCTGGTCCGCACCCTCGACCAGATCGAGTTCATGCTCCGCGCGGGCCTGATCGGCCTGGTGGGCGACGCGCGGATCACCAAGCCGGGGATGACACTGCTGAAGACCCAGGTCGACGGCATCCTCGGACCCCTCAAGCGGCAGGCGGTGATCGACGACTACCGCATCGAGATCCCGGTGCTGGACATCCTCAGCATCCCCGAGGTCGCCCGTACCGCCACCGACACCTCGATCGTCACCGCCGCCCGGGCCGACCGCACTGTCGACCTGGTCGTCACCGTCACGTACGGCCCAGCCGTGAGCCGCCTGCTGGTCACGCTCGTGGCCAAGTTCTGACCGGAGGAACCAGACCATGGAGTGGAAGACCCGCCTCGCGGTGCAGTACACAAAGGGCACCGAGACGGTGCTGATCAGCCCGATCGACTCGTTCAGCCCGTCCTTCTCGCTCAACGTCGAGGCGCTGCACTCGTGCGAGGTGACCCACCTGGGCGTCATCCACGCGCCGGTGTCGATGAACTTCACGATGACAGTCAAGGCGATCGGTGACGTCGCCGGCCGGCTCACCAAACTGGCCCTCGACGGCGAGCTGTTCGACATCGCGCTGCTGGAGCACACCGGCGACGACTGGGCGTTCTCGTCCTTCGTGTTGCAGGACTGCCTGATCACCAGTGCGACGCCGACGACCGCCACGATCTCCGGCGCACCGGCGGCGACGTTCAGCGGCTTCAGCCTGGCCGCCACCGTCGACCCGAAGACCGGCGACCAGTCCGTGCTGCCCTGACGCGCGACCGACCGACAGTCGACGACAACCCGCCCACGATCAACCGGAGGTAGCAGATGGCGACCGGTGCTGGCCGTGCCGCCCGGGTCACCCGTACCGGGCTGGCCCTGGTGCACGCGGGTGAGCTGGTGTTGCCGGCGGCCGGTAGCGAAGCCGAGGCCGAGCAGGTCGCCGAGGACGATCGCGCTGTCATCGCGTACCACTTCCCGGTGGAGATCGAGGTGGTCTCGGCCGGCGGCGCGGTCGACGTCGACGCCCTCGCCGACCTCGCGCTGGCCCGGCTCGCCGAGCACCTGGACGGGCGGTCCTGACGTGGCCATCTCGGTGCACGTGCCGGTGCGGATCCGGTTGGACGCGCGCTCGGTGACCGGGCGGCCGGAGGCGGTGACCGACGCGCTCGGCGCGGCCCTCGCGCGAGCTCTGGAACGCTCCCGCCGCGAGGTGGTCGCGCCCCGCGGCGGCTACCTGGAGGTACGCGCCGCAGCGCCGGAGTTCCGCTGGACCGGCGCGGGCGGCGAGAGGGTGTCCCCGGACGACAGGCGTGCCTTCGAGGCCCGGCTGCGCCAGCGCATCGACGAGGTGGTCGCTGCCGCCCGGCTGGATCCGGGGCTGCCGGCCGGTGTGGCGGCGCCGCTGAGCCGGCCGGCGGTCGAGCTGTTCGACCCGCAGCGGCTGCGCAGCCTGCTTGCGGTCTACCGGGTGCCGTCCTACGACGACGCCGGCGACGCCGCCGAGGTGCCGGTGGACGGCGACGAACCGCCGCCGATGCGCTACGAGTGGCGGTTACGCCCAGTCACCTACCTCATCGGTCACTTTGACGAACTGGCCCGCGAGGCGGTCCGGCAGCACGGGGCCCTGTCGTCGGGCAGCCCGGCTGGCGTCATCGCCCGGGTTACCGGCCCGGATGGACGGCGGGTGTGGCTGGTCATCGTCGCCACCACCCCGCTGTCCTACCTGACCTTCGACCGGTTCGGCGAGACTGTCTTCCGGGCCACCCCCCGACCGCACTTCCAGATCGTGCCGCGTACGCCAAGCCCGCAACCGGGAACGGTGGACCGTCGGCTCGTCGCCGATCGGGCCGCGCTGGTGTCCATGGTGGACGAGGAGCTCGGCGCCGACATCCGGACCCGCCTGCGCACCGCGCAGCCGCGCGGTGGCACCACCACCGCCGAGGAGTACGCGGCGCAGATCGAGCGGGCCGTCGACGCGGAGGTGAACCGGCGCGTCCAAGGGATCCTCGATTCGCTGGGCGGCGCGACACCGACCAGCCTGGTCATCGTCCAGGTGGGTGGCACGTCGTTGCTGCTGATCGGCACCGAGGCCACCGACAAGACGCTGCACTGGACCGGGCGGGCCAACCTGCTGCCGATCACCGTCGCAAAGCGCCAAACGAGACCGGTCGACCCCAACGCTCCGCCCGGTGCCGGCACCGACGCGGGCGGCGGCACCGACGGCGGCACCGACTCCGGTACCGACGGCGGCACGGGCACCGGGGCCGGCACAGCCTCGGGAACCGGCACGGGTGACGGTGGCGGCACCGGCACCGGCACCGGCACCGGCACCGGTGACGGGGGCGGCACCGGCGCTGGAGCCGGCGATACGGCACGAGGCGGGTTCGTCTTCGACCCGAGCGCCCCGAGCGCGCCGCCGAGCACCACCGCGAGCCGGTTTCCGCTTGTCACCGGTGAGCGGGCGGAGATACCGGCGTGCGGATCGCTCAACGGTGAACTCGACCTCGACGCGCTGGGCGCGGACGCCGACGGTCTGCGTCGCCTGATGGACGACATCGCGTTCCGGCTCCAGATGAACCAGCCCTGCCGCTACCCGGCGACCTTCTGTCTGCAGGCCGCCGCGGTGCTGCGCGCCCGCGCCGCAGCGATCGGCGTGATGGTCGGCTCGGCGGAGCGGGAGGGATTCAGCCGGCCCGTCCCGGAGGGCACCGGTGGGCTCGGACCACTGGACTTCCGGCCGGTCGCCTCGCCCGCCATCCAGTTCCTGCGTCACCTCGCCGGTGTGGTGCCGGGGCTGGACCACCTCGCCCAGCGGATCATGGCCGTCTACCGCAAGCCGGAGCACTGGGCCAGGATCCGCAGCGCCGCGTTCGAGCACCCGGCAGCGTGGAACCTGCACTTCCTGCACGAGTTCACACCGGCAGTGAAGGACGCCGTCGGCACGATCTTCGTGATCGGCAACAAGGCAATGCTCGTGCAGTTGCTGCTCAGCTCCCGGCAGGGCATCCAGACGCGGATCACCAACTTTTCCGCGTACGCGCCGATCTTCGAGCGGCTGATCGTCTCCCAGCTCACCGACTACGTCGAGTTGCAGGGCCTGCGGGACCGGCTGCGCCGGCACGAGACGGCCCGGACCCTCCTGAACGCCACAAGCACCGGGGGAGAGGCGCTCGCCACCGCGAGCATGGCGAACCCGTCCACCGCCTGGTTCGGGGCGGCGCACTCGCTCGCCGGCGCGTTCCTCGCCGCGGAGGCCGCGTTTGCCAGCCCCGGGGCAGCCGGTGAGATCGTCGAACGGGACGGGGTGACCCGGATCCGGGACTCCCACGGGGTGCTCTGGACCGTCGCCGACATCGAACAGGCGATGGTCATCCAGCGTGGCGAGGCCGAGGGCATCGACCCGCTCGTCAAGCAGATCACCGACCTGCCCGACGTGCTGGCTCGCTTCGCCGGTGACCGCAGTGCCATCCGCGACGAGCTGTGGCGGGTGCTCCAGGACATGCGGCGCAACAACGTCGAGATGCTCGACCGCGCCCGGGGAGACGCCGGGTTCGCGTTCCGGGCCAGCCGGATCAGCGAACACATCCCGTCGGCCACCATCCCGGGTGGCCGGTACGCCCTCCAGGGCATCCACCTCGTCACCCACCAGCAGATCGGTGAGTTTTTCGGCGGCAGCAGCTTCTACACGCTCGGCGTCGACGACCTGTTCAGCAGTGAGCTGGGCAGGCAGGCGTTGTCCGCGTTCGCGCTGACCGTCGGCATCATCGCCCTGTCGGTGCTCTGCCCACCGCTGGGCTTCGCGGTCGGGGTGGCCGTCGCGGTGGGCGACGTGGTGCACGCGCACCAGCGCGAGCGGCTGTACGGCGCGTTGATCGACCCGGAGTTGGTGCTCACCCGCGCCGAGGTGGAGGTGGAGCTCTTCGCCGCGTACCTCGGTCTGGCGCTGTCTTTGATCCCGGAGGTCGGCACCATCGGCGGCGCGGCCGTGCGCGGCGGCCGGGTCGCCCTGCGGTACGGGCTGCGTGCCGGACTGCGGTCCGGTGGTCGGTACGTGGCGCGCCGGGTCGCCCGGCAGGTGATCGAGGCGGCTTCCCGGGACCTGCTGCAGGCGTTCGTCACCGAGATCCTCCTCAACGAGGTGTTGGAGCGCGTCGTGCAGAAGCTCATGGAGCCGATCCTCGCGTACGTCGAGCGGGAGGCGATGCTGCGCAGCGCTGTCGGCGGCCCGGAGGGCGCCCGGTTCCTCCTCATGGTGCTCGACTCCCAGCCCACAGCCGCCGGTCCCCGCGTCCCGGTGGTGCGGCCGTGACCCCGCCCCGCCGGTTCCGCGCGGGCCGCTTCCTGGACTCCGCGGCGGTACACGCAGCGGCCGACGCCAACCCGCGGTTGCGCCGGTTCATGCGTACGGTTGCCGGGCACAGCGAGGCCGGTGAGGTGCGGTCCCGCCGGCTGCTGGAGCACCTCATCCGCCGCATCGTCGACGACGTCGGTGACCTGCACCTGGGCAACGCGGTGAGCAGGCTGGAGCGGATCGCCGTGCTGCGGGAGAACATCGCCTCGATCCTCGACCACGTGCTCGACGGCCGCCCCCTGCCCGAAGGGACGCAGGTGGCGGCGTTGGGGGAGTACTTCGACCAGCTCAGAACGGAGATGCGCGACCTGAGCCGACCGCGCGACGGGATCGTGGGTGACGCGCCGTTGCGCCTGGCCGACGACGCCGCCGCGTACGCCGAGTCGTTGCTGCGGGATTTCGAGGCCGGCGGCGGCCGGCACGTTGAGCCGGCCGCCGTGGTCGACGACGCGTTCCGGGCCATGCCGGCAAACCGGAAGGCCGCCGTGCGCCGTGCCGCCGAGCTGGAGCCGCAGGCGCTGTGGCGGGCGGTGGCCAGCGAGACCGAGGGCGGTAAGCGGGCCGCCGTCGCGGACCTGGAGACCCGGCTCGGTGGCCGGCTCACACCCGACGAGCTGGCTCGGCTGCGGACCGCCGTCGACGACCTCGGTCGGGCTCGCTCGCGTGGCCTGCAGATGAGCGAGGCACGCCTCGCCGAGATCCTGGCCCGCATCGCCGACCCGGACCTGCGGGCGGTGGTGGCCAGTGGCGACGTGTGGCTCACCCAGCAGCTCGCCGCGCACAACCCGGAGGCCCTGGCCACCCTGTGGCAGCGCTTCCGGGACCGGGGCGGACGCGCCGACGACGGCCCCGGTTTCCGCTCCTACCTGCGCCACGACATGGTCACCTACGGCCGGGGCGTGCTCGGCGAGTACAGCGCGGCGTTCTCGCTGAGCAGCATCGAGTTGTTCCTCAAGGGGCCGGACGCCAACGTCAAGGTCGCCGGCACCGACCTCGTCGGCATCGGCCACGACGGCTGGGCGTGGCTGATCGACGACAAGTCACACCGGTCGACGAGCGTCAGTGGAGTCAGCGCGCTCACCGAGAACCTGGCCACCAACCTGCGCCGTGACGCCGCCGACTTCCGCGACGGCATCGCACGGCTGCAACGCGGCGACCCAGGCTTCACACCGGACCCACGCATCCTCGACGCGATCTCCCGGATGGAGGACGCCGCCGCCGAGATCGACCGGATCAACCGGCGCGGCTCGGCGGCGACCCGGCCGGCGCGGATCAGCAGGGCCCTCGAAGAGCGTCGACTGAGGCTGCGGGTCACCAGCGCCGCTGGCGAGGTCCGCGAGATCAGCCAGGCGCTGCGCGACCTGGGCCTGGCCGTCGAACGCACCGGTGCGCCGGTGCCGCTGCCACCGACCGGAGGGCGCTGAGCATGGCCATCACCAGCAGCTTCATGCGGTACGGCACGGTGCCGTCGGCGATCATCAGCGACGGGGTCCTGCCGATCCCGCTGTGGGCGGTCACCGCGATCTCCCTCGCGCAGACGTACCACCTGCCGCCGATCGGCTCCACCGCGCACAAGGCGATCGTTGCCACCCACGACGACACCATCACCCTGACCGGCGTGCTCGTCGGCGCGGAACGGTACGCCTGGAAGTTCGCGCTGGAGACGATGGCCGAGGCGAGCAAACGCGGCACCGCGCTGGCCGCGTACTCCGGTGGGAAGTTCGGCGGACTCATCCTCGTCACGTCCATGACGATCCGCACCGACATGCAGGTGCAGTCGCTGACCTTCAACGCGTCGGCGGCCCGCCGCGACGTCCTGGACACCACAATCACCCTCGTCCACGTGCCCCGTCCCAGCCTGCTCGGCAAGCTGCTCGACGTGGCAAGCATCGGAGTCGGCGCGCTCGCCGACGGGTTGGGAAACTGATGCCACCGTTCCCGATCGACCGTTACCTGCTGCCGGAGACACCAGTCGAGGTGCCCGACGGGTTCACCGAGGTGCGGCAGAGCCTCACCGCCGGCCTGCCGCACCGCGTCGAACTCGGCGCGGGCGTCCACGCGGTGCTGATCCTGCCCACCGGCCTGGCCCGGCAATGGCTGAACACTGACCCCCTGGCGGTGGTCAGCAGCTCCGCCGACGACCTGGCACCCCGGCCCGCGCCGCCGGCCACACCCCGGGCCCCGGCGCTTGTCGGCCGGGTGCCGCTGCGCCTGGTCGTCCGCCAGGGCACCCGGATCCTCGGCTCGGTGCCACTGGCCACCGGCCTGCGCCGGGTCTGCCCCGACACCGGCCCATCCACCGGTGCCGGCCCGTCGACCGCCGTGGAGCTGCTTGTGCTGGCCTGGCTGCTGCACGCCGGGACGGTACGCGGCTCCGGCGACTACGGCTCGACGCTGACCCTGGCCTGGCGGCCCGCCGACCGGGCCGTGGACCAGTTCGGACCGCCGCCGATAAACGAGTTCGTCTGGCGTCGCCGCCCACCCGCGCAGCGCGTCGAATCCGAACTCGGCCCCGGCAAGCTGCGCTACCGCTACCTGCTCGACAAGAAGATGCGGAGGGTCCTGCGATGACACTCACGCCGTTCCAGACCGGCCAGGTACGCCAGGGGGCGGTCGGCAACGACGCCGGCTGGACCCTGACCTTCCACCGGGAGACCCCGACCGGGCTCAGCCAGGACGCCACGCTCACGCTGTCCAGCGCCGACTACTACGCGGCCATCGACGCCGCCCTGCCCGAGGGGCTCGGCTCCGGCGCGTACACGATCACCGTGCAGGGGCTGATCGACGAGCACTTCGCGGCGCTGCGCACCGCCGAGGGGCAACCGCCGCTGGTGGCGAAACTGCACCTGTACTGGCGCGACGCCAACACCTCCGTCGGCGCGTTCTTCACCAACCTCGTCGGCGTCAACGCCGGCCCGTCGGCGGCCGAGCTGACGCAGGCGCTTGTCGCCGTCCTGCGGGTGACGAAGGTGCGCCGACTCACCGGCGAGCGGACGTACGACACCGAGCTGACCCTCGTCGAGCAGGCGTACGCCCGGCTCGGGCAGCGGGTCGCCGAACGGTTCGAGGCGGCGAACTTCACCGCCGCCGTCCGGGCCATCGCCGAGCGGACCCGGGTGGACATCGCCACCTGGGGTGCCAACCCGGACGGCACGATGACCCGGGGTGCCAGCGAGGCGTCCGGCGACGAGCGCGTCGCCTTCGGCGCAGGGCTGCCCTACCGTGCCGCGCTGGACCGGCTCGGCGGCGCGTTGCAGCAGTCGCTCAACGCGTACGGGCGGGGCATGCTGCTGATCCGCGACGGCACCGTGCACGTCGGCAAGCGCCCCATCCCGTACCCGGAGGGCGAGCCGAAACCGCTCACCCTCGCCACCGGGCTGCTGGAGTGCACCGAGAACGGCAGCCAGGACAGCGACCCGTACGCGGCCACCGAGGCGGGGGGCACAGCGCCGCCGCGCCGCCGGGCATGGACGTTGACCCTCAAGGGCCGCCCCGATCTCAAGCCCGGCGACCTGGTGCTCTTCGACCCGCCCGCGGTGAACGAGGCCACCACGCTGGGCAGCGTCGGCGCGGCGTTGCTCGGCTCGTTCGCCGCGCCGTTCGCCCCGTCGACAGGCGAGCTGGGCGCGGGAGCGAAGCTGCTCTACCTCAGCGCGGCCCGGCACACCCTGTCGCGTACCGCCGGGTTCGTCACCGTCGTGCAGGGCGTGGAGGTCTCCTCGCCCGCGCAGGCCTGGGACAACTGGAGCGACGCCTCCGGTGTGGCCGCCGCCGAGCCGGCGGGCCCGGCGTCGTCGCCCGGTGTGGCCGCCGCCGAGGCGGTGCGCCGGACCGCCCGCGCGGCCCGCGGCGAGACCCGCGGGCTGGAGATCGGCGAGGTACGCGCGGCGGCCACCAACGCCAGCGGCGCCGTCGAGCCGCCCGCGCAGACCGAGACGGTCTGGGAGGGGCTGGTCCGCCCCGACGGCCGTCCCAATGCCGCCCGCCGCCTGCCGGTACGCCGGCAGGAGCCCGCGCCGCTGCCCGGGGTGACCTACCTGACCCCGTTCGCGTGGGGTGGCTGTGGGCTGATCCTGCCCCGCTACCCGGGCACCCGGGTGGCGCTTGCCTACCGCAACGGCGCACCGGACGATCCGGTTGACGTCGGCGCGCTCTGGCCCACCGGGCACGCCCCGGTGTCGCATCCGGGGGACTGGTGGCTGTCCCTGCCCGTCGGGGTCGACACCAACAGCCGCTCGTCGATAGGCGACACGGTGGTGCCCGCCGACCACAACGGCAAGGTGACGCACGACCTCACCGACGGCGACGGCAACCGGGTCATCGAGGTGGGCGAGCTGACCGTGCGGGTGGGACGGGACGAGCTGCGCGGCCGGGGCCAGCGCCCGGCACGCGCCGACGACGCCGACAGCATCACCATCGAGCACGCCGCCGGCGGCTCGTCGATCGTCATGAAGCAGGACGGCTCGATCACCATCACCGCCAAGAAGATCGACCTGGACGCCGGTGACGGCGCGGTGAACATCAAGGGCGGCACCGTCACCATCGCCGCCGACGACGTCGACGTCCAGGTCGGCAACGCGATGAACGTCCACTGAGGAGAGCGACATGGCATTCGTGCTCACCACGTCGAGTAACGTGCACTGCCCCAGCCAGGGGACGGTCTCCCCGGCCGGTCAGGCGAAGCTGATCGTGGCCGGTGCTCAGGTGACACGCCTCGACGGCATCACTGGTAAGTCGGTGACCGGCTGCACGATCACCGACAGCAACCCCACGATGCAGTGCAAGAAAGTCGTCTCGGCGACCGGCGCCGCCGGAAAGCTGCTCGTCGGCAACGTCGGTGTAGCGCTCGACACCCTCAGCGGCGCCACCAACGGCACCACCCCCGGCCTGTCCGCCACCGCCGGGCAGAGCAAGCTGAAGGCGGTCTGAGGTGGACCGGACCGAGCGGGAACGGCAGGCCGCCCAGCGCCGCTACCTCGGCTGGGGCCTCGCCTTCGAACCCACGATGCCCGGCGTCGACCTGGCCCGCGACATCGTCTTCGACGACGGCCCCGACGGCCGGGTGCTGGCGCTTGTCGCCGGCACCCAGAACGTGGCGCAGAGCCTCTCGGTGGCGCTCACCACGCTGCGCGGCTCGAACGTCTTCGACGCCACCTTCGGCTTCGACGGGCTCAACGCCCTCGCCGAGCAGATCGAGCCGAGCCTCATCCGCGAGCAGGTGCGCATCGGCATCATCACGCTGCTCGACCGCGACCCTCGCGTCCGCAAGATCGTGGACGTGAACCTCGACGACGGTCGACTCGGCGCCACAGGCACCGACGACGCCGCCCACGCCGCGCTGCGTGCCTCCCGCACCCTCCAGGTGCAGGTCCAGTTCGAAACCATCACCGACGACAGGCTCTCGGTGCATCTCGGGGAGCTGCCCAGTGTCTGATCCGACAATGCCGGCCGAGCTGGCCGACGTCCTGGCCGTCGACGCCGCCGCCCTGCGGGCCACCGGCTCGACAGGCTTCGGCATCGTCGAAACCGGCTTCGTGCCCAAGTCCTTCGCCCGACTGCTCGCCGAGAAGCTCGCCACCGCCCGCCTGCTCTTCGGCGAGGACGTCGACCTGACCAGCGGCGCCGTCCTGCGCAAGGTCCTCGAACTGGCCGCCCTGGAGGACGCCCGACTGTGGGCTGCCCTCGGCGCGGTCTACGACAACTCGTACGTGGTGTCGGCCACCGCCGACGCGCTGACCCGACTCGGTGAGGAACTCGGCATTCCCCGGCCGTACCTGCCGGCCCGGGGGACCGTGAAGCTGAAGCTCAAGGCCGCCCTGCCGACCGGTCGTACCCAGCTCACGCTGCCCCGGGGCGCGCGGCTGTCCACCCCCGGCGGGCACCACGTCGCACTCGACGAGACGGTAGTGCTCTCCGCCGCCGTCGCCGAACGGGAACCAGCCGTCGCCGCCTTCTACCCCGGCCCCGCGCACAACCTCGACCCCACCCAGGCCAGCCAGAAGATCGACAGGTGGAACCGGGCCGACACGCTGCTCGCCGACCTGGACGACGCCGAGCAGGCCGCCGGCAAGGACCTCGTCGAGATCACCCACACCGTCGCGCTGACCGGCGGCGAACAGCAGGTCTCCGACGCCCGCTACCGCCAACTGCTGCTGGCCGCGCCCCGCTCCATCTGGACGGCCGAGGCGATCGGCCTGGCAGTGGCCACCGTCCCCGGCGTACGCCAGGTGCAGGTCTTCGACGGCCGGGGCGGGTTGGACCTCAACCAGTCCATCTTCGGCAACTTCAACTTCATCGAGCGCGTGTTCAGCACCGAACGCGACCTGGGCAACCCGTACTACGTCACGGTGCTCGTCGCGCCCACCGCCGCGGCCATCTGGGACGGCCCCGACGGGCTGCACGCCGCCGTCGAGTCGGTCATCGAGGACCTGCGGCCGGTGGGCATCTTCGCCTCCGTTGACCGCGCCGACGAGGTCGGCATCGGCGTCGAGGCCGACCTGGTGATCCGTGGCCTGCCGCTGCCCACCGGCTCGACGGCGACGGTGAACGCCTCCACGGCCGCCACCGAACTGCGCGCCCGCCTGCACGCCCGACTCCGCCGCTACGTCGACGAGCTGCCCTTCGGCGAACCCGTCCGGGCTGCCGAGGTGATCTGGACGCTCATGAACGAGCCGGGCGTCGCCGACGTCCGGAGCCTGCGACTGGTGCGCTTCCCCGCCGACTCGGCAGTCGTGGTGACCGGCAGCGCCCCCACCGGCGACGGCGTGCAGCGGCTGCCCGTCGGCGACAACGCGGTGCTCGCCGCCAACCAGGTGCCCGTCTACGTCGACCGGGACGACCCCCGGCCGTTCCGGATCGTCTGAGCGGGGGGCGCGATGACCGACATCCGGGTACCGGTGGACGGTGCCGACCCGTCCGTCGAACGTAACCTCGTCGACCAGTTGGAAGGCCCCTACCCGGGCACTGTCCGGCGAGTGGTCGTACCGATCGCCGCCGCCGGCACCGCAGCCGTGGACTGGACCAGCCGGCATCCGCTGCTCACCGTCGTGCTGCGCCGGGATCTGGTCGAGGAGACCGTCCGGGTGGCGGTCACCGTGGCACCGGGCGCCGAGGACGAACGGGCGCTGCCGCCCGTGGTGTTCGCGCCCTGGTCGGCCGCCGGCGCGTCGATCCCCGTGTACGCGCCGGACACCGCCGACGAGCCGCTGGTCGCCGCGTTTCCCGTGACCGTGACAGCCGAACGGATCGTCGACGGCGGTTCCGCCACTGCGGTCACCGGTGCGGCGCTCACCGCACTCGTGGAGCTTGCCGTGCTGGAGGGCAACCTGGGCCGGCTGCTCTACCTGGTGTCGTACGAGAAGCACCGGTTGCGCCGGGCGGCCCGGGAGGTGCACGCGTACCGGACCCTGGCACACGCCCGGCGCGACGCCCTGGACCGGATCGGCGCCGACGTCGGGGTGGCCCGCTTCGTCGACGAGCTGGTGCACGAGCCGGCCAGCGGCGAGGTGTACGCCCGCCGGTTGGCCCCGCCGGCCCGCGAGCCGGATGCGGCGTACGCCCACCGGCTCGGGCTCTACCGCCGGTTCCTGCTGCCCACACCAGGTGCGGTGCGCCGGCTGCTCAACGGGCCGGGAGCGGACACCGACCCGAACACCGGGCTGTTCGCGGACCTGCCCGGCGGAGCCCGGTTCACACTGCGCGAGGACGACGACCGGTTCGCGGTGGCGATCCGGCTTGTCGCCGCAGGGGACCCGCAGCACCGCACCAACTTCCTCGCTCAACTGCGCCGGGACCGCCTCGTCCTGCCGGCGAACACGCCGCCGAACAACACCACGCACGCCGGCCGGGCGTTGCCGGCGAGCCGGCTGACCGAGATCACGGCGCTGCGGGCCAGCCTGCGCCAGTCGTACGCCTTCGACAGCTCGCACGGCATCGCGCCGCCGCTGGCCGTAGCCCTGGACCGGGCGGGGCGGGTGTGCCGGGCGCTCGGCTCGTCAATCGTGTGGCAGGTGAGCCGGGCGCAGGACGGCGCTGGTGGCAGCCGCTACGAGCTGGGTCTCGGTGTCGACGTGAGTTGGCCGACGCCCGCGCAGGCCACCGATCTGCGCAACCGGGTGCTGGACACCGGCCGCGCGGTCACCGCCGACCGGACGGCCGAGGCGCTTATCGCCGCCGCCCGCGCGCGCGGCGTGCCAACGGTCGGGGCCGATGGCGAGCTGGCGTGGCTGTGGCGGGTGTGCGGGCTGGCGACGACGCACCGGATCAGCACCACGACCATGTACCTGTCGCACCTGCCCACCCGAGGGCTGGCGGTGACCGCGCCGCTGAGCGCGCCGGTCGGCGCCGACACGACTGTCGAAGCGCAGTTCCACGCTCCGGGTGACCCGGGCGGCAACGCGCTGCTGCTGGCTGGGCTGAGCGCGGCCAGGGCGGCCTGGAACAACGCCGGGGAACCGGCGTGGAACCAGCTGACCGACGCTGCGGCACGTACCCGGTGGGCGGCCGTGCCGACCCGCCCGGCAGGGCAGCCGGTCGATCAGGTGCTGGCCGCCGCAGGCCTTCCCGCGGTACGGGAGCCGGCGCCCGTGGTGGCCGCGCTCAACCGCCTGCCCGACGAACTGGTGGAGACCATCGAGCTGCCGGCGGCGCTGGCCTCCGCACTGATCGCCGGGCAGCCGGACGCCGGAGACCGGCTGGCCCGGCTCGTCGGGTTGCTACGCGAGCAGCACCTGGCAGCCGCGTTGCCGCTTGTCGAGACGGGCAACCGGGTGCTGCTGGTGTGCAGCGTCATCGGCCTGCCGCAGGCCGGGCTGAACCTGGCCGAGCGCCGGGCCACCGGGTTCCGCTGGTACACCGTCGGGCTCGGCGGCGGCACAGCGGAGATCAAGGCGGTCGGCGCGCGGACCGCCCTGCGACCCACCCACACCGGGCTGGTGGCCGTGGTGGCGCTCTCCTACGTGCGGACCGGCCTGACCGACCCGTACGAGTTCCGGGTGGAGCTGCCCGACGGGGTGGCGCTGACCCTGGCGCAGTACGAGCGGCTGATGAACGCGCTGACGCGGGTGTGCCCCCTCGGCGTGGAGATCAACACGTTCGGCATCCGGCGCGACCACGTCGACCTCGACGGCAACGGCACCGCCGAGCCGCTGCGCCCCGCGGTGGCCCGTACCTTCCGCACCTTCCAGCAGCGCCGGCACCGCGGCGTGTACGACCAGCTCTGAGAGGGACACCACAATGGCGAGCGAGATCAACTACGACGGGATGACCGTCACCGAGCTGTACGAGGTGTTCACCAAGCACGGCATCCCGCCCTCGGACGCCAGCGTGCTGGTCTCCTCCTGGATCTACGAGAACGTGGGCACCGCGAAGCGGGTGTTCAGCTACGCCGAGTCGTTCCCGGCGGTGGAGCCGGGCTGCGCGCCGCCGCCGTTCGCGCGGACCTTCGCGCACACCGACTGGGTCGACGGCGAGGACGTGGTGCAGGCCGGGCAGACCCCCGGCGAGCAGGGCTTCAACGAGCGGTTCCACCGTATCGAGCACGACCTGGACCACCTCGGCACCGACCTGGCAAAGGCGTTCGCGTGCATGGCCGCGATGCGGGTGAGCCTGCGCCGTCTGCTCGACGAGATCCGTACGGAGATCAACCGGCTGCACTCGACCGTCCACGAAAACAAGATCGCCCCCGGCCCGTACACGTTCGAGCAGATCCCGAACTACATCGGCGCGCTGGACTTCGGCAAGTACATGGGGACCACGATGTTCCTGGACAAGAAGGTGAGCATCTGGCAGACCAAGGCGGGCACGATCGTGCTGCCCGCCGTGGAGACCCTCGGCGTGGACGTCATCGCCGGGCCGAAGGTCCGTGGGGCAGCCCAACTCGCCCGGTACGCCGCCGAGCACGGAGACGTCCGGCAGCGGTTTCCGCGCGAGGTGAAGCTCGATGAGTTCATCCGCCTCTTCGGCGACGACGAGATGGCCGACGGTCGACTGATCCGCGACGTGCTCAAGGTGCTGCCGGCGAACACCAGCTACCAGAGCGTGGACGCGATGCTCGCCGAGGTGAGCGAGCGAGAGGCCGTCATCGTCCGCACCACCGTCGGCGCGCAGTCGGCGGTGTCCGCCGCCCTGGGCATCGAAGCCGAGCTGGAGAACGTCGCGGACGCCGACATCGCGATGCTCGCCGGGGTGCCGACCAAGGCGCGGGCGGCGCTGGCCCGCGCCGGGATCAGCACCCTCGGCAAGCTCGCCGAAACGCAGCCTGAGCAGGTACTCGGCATCATGAAGGAAGCCGGGATCCGCGCCGACGTCGGCGACGCCGCCGAGTGGACCGGGTACGCCCAGACGCTGAGCAAGCTGCGCTGAACGGCCGGGGCCGACTCCGGCGAACGGCTGATCCGCGCCGTTCGCCGGGTCGGTGTGACGACACTGCGCTGGCGCGTCGACCATCCACACCCGAGCGTGGAACTCCCACGGGGCGACAGGGTGCGAAGGGCACATCCATGGTTGTTCAAGAGGTGACGCACGACCTCCGGACCGCAGCGGGGGAGACCGATGCGCGGCAGCCACCCAGGTACGCGCTGCGCCTGCTCGGTGGGTTCGGGCTGGAACGCGGCGGCCTACCGGTCGCTGTGCCGCAGGGCGCCCGCCGGTTGCTCGCGTTTCTCGGCGTACGCCAGCGCTGTGCCCGCGCGGAGGCCGCCGGCACGCTCTGGCCCGGCTCCCACGAGGAGCGTGCCCGCGCCAACCTGCGCACCATGCTGTGGCGTCTGCACCGGGTCACGCCGGAGCCGTTGGTGGCCGAGGACGACCAGCTCGCCCTGGCCGTCGGCGTGACAAGCGACGTGGCCATCCTGGCCGCGGCGGCCGCCGCGTTGCTGGCCGGCGCACCGCCGGTGGGCGCTCCGGTTCCGGCGATGGCGACAGGCGAGCTGCTGCCCGGCTGGTACGACGACTGGGTGCTGACCGAGCGGGAGCGGCTGCGTCAGACCCGGCTGTACGCGCTTGAGGCGCTCGCCGAACGACTCACCGCCCAGGGCCGGTTCGGTGAGGCGGTGCAGGTGGCGTTGACGGCCGTGCAGTTGGAGCCGCTGCGGGAGAGCGCCACCCGCGTGCTGATCAACGTGCATCTGGCCGAACGCAACATCAACGAGGCGGTACGCCGGTTGGAGCTCTTCCGCACCGACCTGGGCCGGGAGTTGGGCGTCGCCCCGACCCCGTGGCTGGAACACCTGGTGCGGGCCGGCAAGGCCGGTGCCACGGTCCCGTTGCCGTGACCGCCAGAACACCTTCCCGTCACGTCCTTTGCTCTGCTTCAACCAGCGCAACACTTACGCCGTGTAGGTGTAGCGCCGGTTGAAGCAGAGCAAAGGCTGGGCAGGAGGTGGGTGCGGTGGGCGCGACTCGCCCGCCGCGCCCGTCGCGCCCGCCGCCCCCCACCGCCCTCACCGGGCCTAGACCGCTCAGGGCCTCGTGTGTGGGGTGGCGTGGCCTGCGCTGCCGTCGGCTGAGTTACCCGCAGGTCAACGCGCAGGCCGCCGGTCAGTGCGTCGCGGGCGGGATGCTCTGCTCGTACTGGAAGACGTTGTGCGGGTCGTACTTCGCCTTGACCCTGCGCAACCGCGGGAAGTTGCGTCCCCAGTAGGCGGTCTCCCACTCGGCCATGCCGATGTTCGGCACGTTGGCGTAGGCGCCGCACACGTAGGGCCGTAGCGCCAGGCTGAACTCGGCGATCCAGGTCTGGGCGATCGGGGTGAGAGCGTCGTCGCTGTCGGGCTCTCCGCGGGTGCCCCAGCCGACGCCGGGCTCGGAGTAGAGGAGCACGTCGCGGTGCGGGAACGCCGAGCCGCCGAACGGCTCCTGTGTGTGCGCACCCGTACCGAACGCCTGCGAGAAGAAGTTGGTGTCGTCCGTCGGGGCGCTCTCCATGAACGTGCGAACGATGTTGATCGCCTGCTTCGGGAGCGGTTCTCTGACGAACTGCGAGTAGAACTTCCACTTGCCGGGGTCGTCCGCGCTGGGGACCTGGAAGTCGGTGTAGACGTCGCCCCAGCCTCCGATCTGCACGGTCACCTCGGGGTTGCCGATTGACAGGATCGGCGCCAAGAGCCTCCTGGCCTCTTCCTCTGTGCCTTCGGCGAGCACCCCGAACATCAGGATCTCGTTCCTGTGGACCTCGAGTTGGCTGCCGAGCCGGGGGTCGGTGAAGGGTGTGGTGCGCTGCCAGGTGTCGAAGACCGGGTGCAGGTCGTCGAGGCCCGGCCAGGTCGCCTGGAGGTAGGCGACGCTCTTGAGTGGGGCCACCTTATAGGTCAGCGAGGTGACGATGCCGAAGTTGCCGATGCCCGCTCCGCGCAGCGCCCACAGCAGGTCCGAGTGGTTCCACGGGTCGACCTCGAGCACCTTCGCGCCGTCGGCGCCCGCCGCGACGACGATCTCCGCCCCGATCAGGTTGTCGCAGGCCATCCCGAGGTAGCGGGTGAGGAAGCCGAGCCCGCCGCCGAGGGTCGCCCCGGACAGGCCGACGGTTCCCTCTGTTCCCGTCGTCGCCGCCAGGTCGTACTCGCCGAGCGCGGTGACGGCCTCCAACTGGGTGAGCCCCGCGCCGACCTTCGCCGTACGGCTCGCGGTGTCGATGTGGACGTCCTTCAACTCGCTGACATCGATCACGATGCCGTTGTCGACGTTCGACCAGCCTTCGAGGTTGTGGCGACCACTGCGTACCCGAAGCGCGACGTTGTGCTGCCGCGCCCACGTCAGGGCGTTGACCACGTCCTGGGTCTCCTGGGCGAAGACGATGACCAGCGGATAGTGCACGAAGAGCTCGTCCCAGCCGAGGCTCGCGTCGGCGTAGTTGGGGCTCTGCGGGCGGACGATGCGCCCGGTCAGCTCCGCCGGGGGGTACTTCATGCCGGACCCGGGGCCATCGGCCGCGATCGCCGAGCTGCCGGCTAGCACGACCGGGATACCGACCGCTCCGGCGCCAACGGCCGTCGCCTTGAGCAGATCGCGACGAGAAAGGTCACGCATGGTCAGAGTCCTCTCGATCGGAGTGCGCCGAAATCGGTCAAGAAGGCTTATTGCTTCTCATCTGGCGCAAACAAACCGTAAGTGCAGAGGGCTCCTCGAAGATCCGAGAACTTGTCGCAGAACCCGGTCGAGTGACGCGGCGGCAGGGTCAGTTCGGGTGGGCGGGCTGGTCGAGGATGGCGCTGAACCGCTCCTCGGCCAGGTCGAGCTGGCCGAAGATGTGCCGCTTCACCGCCGGTGCGAGCGGCGTGTCCGGCCGGCCGATCAGGTCCCGGAAGAGCGGCACCAGGGGCCGGTACTTGCGGGCCGACGAGACGACCTTCGGCCCGATCGTGTGGATCACCCCGACGCCGTTGTCGGTGAAGTCCGACACCTTGATCACCCGGGCCCAGGGCTCCCGTTCCAGGCTGACCGCCAGGTGCTCCCGGTACTGCGTGTTGCGGTCCCGCTCGGGGTCGTACACCGGGTTGGTGACGGCGGCGACCAGGGTGGCCACCCGAGGCCCGAACCGCGCGGCGAGCGTGGCGAGCGCCGCAGCGGTCGGGTCGGTGTCCGTGCCGGCGTCGCCGTCGGCAAGCTCGACCGGGTGGTCCTCCACCGCGTCGTGCAGCAGACCGGCGACGATCACATCCACGTCACGCACCTGGTAGTGGTGCATGAGCCGGATCGCCACCCGCAGCAGGTGGTTGAGGTACGGCTCGCGGACCCGCCGGTCGTCGCGGTGCAGTTCGGCGGCGAGGTCGAGCGCGGCGCTCAACCGCGCCCGGGCGTCGTCGTCGAACTGGGCGACCTCCAGCCGGAAGCGTTCCAGCAGGCCCGGTTCGCCGTGGATCTCGGTGATCGCGTGCATCGGCATGCTGCCCAGGTGCGGCGGGAAGTCCATGCGTCACTTATAGCCGATCTTCACCACATCGATGACCCCCTACGTCGGCTGTCGGTCACAGCGGTAGCCGATCGGCGCCTGCCAGCGGGCCCACCAGGAGCGGGACCAGTGGCGTCGGCAGGACGGGGTCGCGGCGCAGCGTGGGCGTCCACCCGGCGTCGGCGCCCAGGTCCGGATCGTGCGCCGCGTTGTACGCCGCCAGCAGGTCGACCGGCCGGGCCGGACCCGCGCCCTGGCGGACCCAGCTGCCCCGCTCGGTGAGCGCGGTACCTCCCCAGTCGTAGAGCAGATCGGCCGGGTCGACCGCCGCGTCGAGGGTGAAGAAGTTGTTCTGCGCGTAGATCGCCGACTGGACGCCGACGCCGAGCGCGTACTCGAAGTCGTCCCCACCGAGCCGGTAGTGGTTGTTGTAGACGTCGACCTGGCCGAACCGCACACGGGGCAGCCGTTGCAGGACGCCGTCGAAGATGTTGTGGTGCAGGGTCACCTTCAACCGGCCCACGTCCGGGCCGACAGTGTTCGACGAGCCGATCAGCATCAGCTTGTCGCGCCCGGTGAAGCGGTTCCAGGACGCGGTGACGAGGCTCGCGGTGTGCGTGACGTCCAGCGAGCCGTCGTGCACCTGGTACGGCCGCCCGAAGTAGGTCGGCTGCGCGCTGTCCGGATTGTCGCCGTCGGTGAACGTGTTGTGGTCGATCCACACGTGCTCGCTGCGGCGCACCGAGATCTGGTCGTACTGGCTGTTCCAGTTGCCGGTGTCGCCGTCGGTCGGTGACCAGGCGGGGAAGCAGTCCCGGGCGTCGACGAAGGTCAGGTTGCGCACGATCACGTTCGACGCCCGGTCGATCATCAGGGTGAGACCGGTCAGCCGGGCACCCCGCAGCCCGATGATCGTGGTGTTCGGGCCGACGTTGATCTGGGTCTGCCGGGTCTGGTTGGCCACCGAGCGCACCCGGGCCTCCTCCAGCGGGCCGGCCGGCGTCACCCGACCCCACACCGCCGGGTCGTACGCGGCCAGGTAGGCGTCCAGCCGGTACCCCGGGTCGGCCAGGTCGGCGCAGCTCAACGGCGTGCCGTCGGGTCCTTCGAAGCCGTCGACGACACCGTCGACGTAGATCAGCTTCGGGGTGGCGTCGGTGGTGTTGCCAGCGTTGTCGCCGCCCAACGCGGCGACCAGTTCGGCCCGTGTGCGGACCACCCGGGTCCGGTCGGGTGCCGCGGTCGAGCCACCTGTGGTGCCGGCGCCCTCGGCCGCCCAGCCGTCCCGTTCCGGCACCGCTTGCCGGCCGAGGTGGCGGGCCGCCCAGGAGAGACGGTCGGCGGGGTCGGGACGGTCGGCGGCCAGGGCCGGTGCGATCGGTGCGGCACCGAGCAGGAGGGTGACAAGGGTCGCGACGGTGAGTGTTCTGCGCATCGATTCTTCCCATTCGCTGGTGGTGGAGGGGAGGGTCTGTCCAATGCGGCCCGTCACAGCTCGGGCGGGGTGCGCGCTCCGGTGCCCGGCGCCTCCCTTCAATCCGTCAGTTCGGCGCGGTACGCCGGTGCTGCCCACGGCACCGCCAGTTCGCTCGGCAGCGCTCCCCGCTCGACCGCCCGCCGCAGCACGTCGACAACGCCCCGCAGGTGCAGGACGCGGCTCTCGCCGTCGCCCACCGCCGTCACCAGGTCACCGTCGAGCAGCAGGGGTTCCGGAGCGCCGCGTAACGCGTCGAGCAGCGCGGTGAACGGCGCGGTACGCGCCAGCGGGGCGATCAACGGCACCCCGGCCGGGTCGGCGCGGTGGGCGAGCAGGTTCTCCAGCAGCCCGCGCCGGCCCGGGACCAGGCGGGTCGCCACGTCGCCGGGCAACCGCAGCCGGTCCGTCGGGTACTCCAGCACCGCCTGTCCGGTCTCGCCGGTGACCACGACCTCGCCCGCCACGAACTCCTCGGCGGCGAGGGTGACCGCCGCCAGGACCGGCGGGCCGGCTCGGAACCGGACCCGCAGCACCGCCGTGTCCTCCACCTCGATCGGCCGTACCCGGTAGCGCTCCACCTCGATGGCGGCCGGCCACTGTGGAGCGCCGCCCAGCGCCTCGGCGACCGCCAGGCACTGCATCACTGCGTGCGCGAGCGGGTTGGCAAGCGCGCCGTCCAGCACCGGCCGGCCGTCCAGGCTCCGCCGGCCTGCCCATGGGGAGCGGGCGTAGTACGCGTCCGGCCGCTGCCACGCCGCCACTGTCGCTATGCGGGTGACAGTGCCGAGTCGGCTGGCCGCCAGCGCGTCGGTTAGCGCGGTCAGCGCCGCCGAGCCGAGCGCCTGGAAGCCGACCTGCGCCACCCGCCCGGTCGCAGCGAGCGCCTTGCTCAACTCCTCGTGCTCGGCCATCGACAGCACCGGAGGCTTCTCCAGCAGCAGGTCCGCGCCGGCGGCCAGGGCGTCCCTGGCGATCGGAAGGTGGGTGTGCGGCGGGGTGCAGATCACCACCACGTCCGGCCGGGTGGCGGCGAGCATCGCCCGGTGGTCGGTGAACACCTGCACGCCGGGCGGCACCGGCGCCGCCGGCTCGTCCTGCACCGGGTGGACGTCGACGAGGGCGACCAGCCGCACCTGCCCGTCGGCGTGCAGAGGTGCGATCACCCGCCGATGCCACCGGCCGTGCCCGTTCGCCCCGATCACCGCCACCCGGGGCGCCGGCGCCACCCCGTTCACCGGGCACCGGGCAGGCTCGGCCCGCTCACCCGGGCACCGACCTGCGTGAGTCCGTCCACCGGGCGCCGGCCTACGCGAGCCCGTCTCACCGGGCACCGGCCAACGTGGCCTCGACGCCGTGGCGCTCCAGCGCGGTCAGCCAGGTGATCACCTCGGTGCGTACCTCGTCGTCCTCGGCCACCTCGGCCGGGATGACGTCACGCAGCGCGAAGATCGCGTCCACGGTGCCCGCCGGGCTCTGCGTCCCGGCGTCCAGCGCCGCCCGGATCGGCCCGGCGAGCGGGTCCTGGAACGGTAGCGGCCGGCCGTCGTCGGCGTACCCCAGCGCGAAGCGCAGCCAGGCCGCCACGACGAGCGCGCCCCAGCGCGCGGGCCGGCCGGCGGCGCGCAGGTCGGCGACGGTGTGCAGGACGCGCTGCGGCAACTTCTGCGACCCGTCCATCGCCACCTGAAGGGTGCGGTGGTGGATCGCCGGGTTGGCGAACCGGACGAGGACCTGCTCGCCGTAGTCGACCACCCGGACCCCGTCCGGCGGGGTGAAGCTCGCCGCGACGTCCTCGGCGATCAGCCGGCGCAGCACGTCAGTGAGGTGCGGGATCAGCAGCGCGTCGGCGATCGTCTCGCGCCCGGCCAACGCACCCAGGTACGCCACGGCCGAGTGCACGCCGTTGAGGGTGCGCAGCTTCAGCCGTTCCCACGGGCCGGCGTCTTCGGTGAGCACCGCACCGGCGTGCTCCCAGCCGGGCCGGCCACCGGGAAAGTCGTCCTCGATGACCCACTGCATGTACGGCTCGGCGGCCACCGCCGCCAGGTCGGTCACGCCGAGCGCCCGTCGGACCGCCTCGATCGTTTCCGGGGTGCTGGCCGGCACGATCCGGTCCACCATGGTGCCCGGGCAGGTGACGTTTCCGGCCACCCAGTCGACCAACCCGGCGGGCACACCCAGCGCCTGGCCGACCGCCTGGTCGACCATGCCGCGCAGCCGCCTGCCGTTGGAGGGCAGGTTGTCGCAGCTCACCAGGGCGATAGGTCCGGCGTCAGCGGCGGCGCGTGCGGCCAGCCCGCGCAGCAGCAGCCCCGGCACTGTGCTCGGCGGACGGCCCCCGGCCAGGTCCGCCGCGAGCTGCTGGTCCGGGCACAACCGGCCGGTCACCGGGTCGAGTTGGTACGCCTTCTCGGTGACGGTGAGCGTTACGACCCGTACCGCCGGGTCGGCGAGCAGCGCCACGACGGCGTCCGGGTCGCTCGCGGCGTGGCGTACGCCGCTCAACGCCCCCACCACCCGCGTGGCGCTGCCGTCGGCGGAGAGGGTGCTGACGCTGAACAGGTTGTCCTGCGCGGCGATCGCCTCGACAAGGGCGGTGCTGCGCGGGGCGACGGCCACGATGCCCCAGTCGCCGCCGGCAGCGCCGATCGCCGCCTCGGTGTAGACGGCCTGGTGCGCCCTGTGGAACGCGCCAAGTCCGAGGTGGACGATTCCGGTCGGCACGGTGCCCGGCCGGACGATCGGTCGGGCCTCGACGGGCAGCCGGCGCAGCACACCCATGCCGAGCCGGGACGCGCCGACGGTCACCGCCATGCCGGGCCGTCCGGGAATCGGAACTCGGCGATCGACTCCTGCTTCATCGTGGCGCTGTAGCCGGGCCGCTCGGGCAGCAGGTAGCGGCCGTCGCGGGTGCGGACCGGGTCGACGAAGTGCTCGTGCAGGTGGTCGACGTACTCGACCATGCGCCCGTCCAGCGCGGTACCGACCCGCAGGTAGTCGAAGATCGCCAGGTGCTGGACGTACTCGCAGAGACCGACGCCGCCGGCGTGCGGGCAGACCGGCACCCCGAACTTCGCGGCCAGCAGCAGCTCGGCCAGGACCTCGTTGACACCACCGACCCGGCACGCGTCGATCTGCATCACACCTATCGCGTCGGCCTGGAGCAGCTGCTTGAAGATCACTCGGTTGGCGGCCACCTCGCCGGTGGCCACCCGGCACCGGCCGCCGGTCAGCTCGGTCACCGCGCGGGCGATCCGCGCGTGCCCGAGGATGTCGTCGGCGTGGGTGGGCTCCTCGATCCAGTACGGGTCGACCTCGGCCAGCACTGTCATCGCCGCGATGGCCTCGTCGACGTCCCAGACCTGGTTGGCGTCCATCATCAGCAGCGCGTCCGGGCCGATCTCCTCGCGAATGATCCGAGCCCGGCGCAGGTCGTCGGCGAGCGGGCCGCCGACCTTCATCTTCATGGCCCGCCAACCCTCGTCGTACGCCTGCCGGGTCAGCGCCCGCACCTTGTCGTCGGGGTAGCCGAGCCACCCGACCGATGTGGTGTACGAGGGGAAGCCGTCACGTTCGAGCGTGCTCAGCCGGTCGGCCAGCCCGTCGCGTCCCTTGTCGAGGATGGCGGCAGCGTCGTCGGGGGTGAGCGCGTCGGTGATGTGCTTGAAGTCGATGCTTGCGACAAGCTCGTCGGTCGGCAGGTCGGCGAGGAACCGCCACATCGGCTTGCCGGCGAGGGTCGCCCGCAGATCCCAGACGGCGTTGACGAGCGCGCCGGTCGCCATGTGGATGACGCCCTTCTCCGGCCCGAGCCAGCGCAACTGCACGTCGGCGCTTAGCGAGCGCCAGAACGCCACAGGTTCGGCGGCGATCTCCTCGACCGTGCGCCCTTGTACGTGATGGGCGAGCGCGCGTACCGCCGCGCAGGTGATCTCGTTGCCCCGGCCGTTGGTGAAGGTGAACCCCGCGCCGGTTGGCCCGGCGTCGGTGCCCAGCTCCACGTACGTCGCCGAGTAGTCGCCCCGGTTGATCGCGTCGGAGCCGTCGCCCCGCGCCGCGGTCGGAAACCGCACGTCGTGCACCTCGACGGAGGTGATAGTGACACTCACTGTGCCTGCCTTTCGTTTGCGACTGCGGGGCTCCGCTGCGCTGCACTCCTCGCGCTCACCGGGCCTGCCTTTCGTTTGCGACTGCGGGGCTCCGCTGCGCTGCACTCCTCGCGTTCACCGGTCGTCCCGCCCGAAGTTGAAGACCTGCCTCGGCAGCCGGTACGCCAGGTCGACGATGGTCTCGGCTGCCTCGTCCATGGGCAGCCGGTGCTCGGCGACGAGCCGGGCCAGGAAGCCGGCGTCGACCCGGCGCGCCACGTCGTGGCGGACCGGGATGGAGCAGAACGCCCGGGTGTCGTCGACGAACCCGGCCGTGTTGTAGAAACCGGCGGTCTCGGTGACCGTCTCCCGGAACCGGCGCAGCACCTCGGGGGAGTCCAGGAACCACCAGGGCGCGCCGAGGAGCACTGCCGCGTAGCCGCCGGCCAGGGGCGCCAGCTCACGGGTGAAGGTGTCCTCGTCGAGGGTGTAGAGCACCACCCGCAGCCGGCTGTCGTTGCCGTAGCGCTCCAACAGCGGGGCGAGCGCGTGCACGTACTCGGTGACCTGCGGGATGTCGCCGCCGACGTCGCGGCCGTGCCGGGCGTACAGCCACCGGTTGTGGTTGCGGACCGCGCCGGGGTGCAGTTGCATGACGAGGCCGTCGTCGAGCGACATCCGGGCGAACTCCACGAGCATGTGCGCCCGGAAAGCCTCCGCGTCGGCCGCGTCGGCCTCTCCGCGCAGACCCCTGTCGTACAGCCGGGCGGCTTCCTCGGGTGCCAGGTCGAGCGTCCGCGCGGTGGGGTGCCCGTGGTCGGACGAGGTCGCCCCCGCGGCGATGAACGCGGCCCGCCGGCTCCGCAGCGCCGCCAGATAACCGGCGTACGTGCCGGTGTCCTCCCCGGCCAGCGCGCCGAGGCGCTGCACGTTCGTCGACCAGCCCTCGAACTCCATGTCCACCACGTCGTCCGGGCGGAAGGTGGTGATCACCCGGCCGCCCGGCCCACCCCACCCGTCGGCGGCGAGCTTGGCGTGCTGCCCGAGGTCGTCCAGCGGCGACTCGGTGGTGGCGAGCACCTCGATGTTGAACCGCTCGAACAGCGCCCGGGGCCGGAAGTCCGGCTCGGCCAGCCGCGCCGCCAGCTCGTCGTAGACGTCGTCGGCTGTCGACGGGCGCAACGGGGTGTCCACCCCGAACACCGTCCGGAACGTCCGCTCCAACCAGAGCCGCGAGGGGGTGCCCCGGAACAGGTGCCAGTGCGCGGCGAAGCGCCGCCAGATCACCCGGCCGTCGGTCTCCGCCGGGCTGCCGTCGCGGGTGGGCACACCCAACTGCGCCGGGGGTACGCCCTGGCTGAGCAGCATCCGGGTCAGGTAGTGGTCGGGCACGATGAGCAGCTGCGCCGGATCGGGAAACGGCTGGTCCTGTGCGAGCAGTGCAGGGTCGACGTGCCCGTGCGGCGAGATGATGGGCTGCTGCGCGGCGAGGGCGTACAGCTCCCGGGCAAGGGCGCGCTGGCCCGGGTCCGCGGGCAGGAGCAGGTCGGTCTGGTCGGCTATCGGCACGGGGACGGACTCCTCGTCGGTGGGTCAGCGGAGGGCGAGCGGGTCGGCCACCGGTCAGCGGGGGGTGAGCAGGTCGGCCACCCGGACCGGCTGGCCGGTTTCGAAGGAGCGGTTGGCGGCCAGGCCGGTGAGCAGGGCCAGCGCGCCGTCCTCGGCGGTCGCGGCGCGATGCAGAGGGTCGGGTTGGCCGCCGAGGAGGACCCCTGTCATCCGGACGTCCGCGCCGCCGTGGCCGTGCCGGCTGCGACCCTCCACGGGGATCTGCCGGGGCGGTTCCCAGAACGGGCGCACTGTGAGCGTCGCGCCGCCGCCCTCGGGTGCCGCCTCGACGCCGTGCAGGGCGGCGCCCTTCACCGCGCCGGCGGTGCCCCGGTCGACGAAGTCGTTCTCGGTGACCTCCAACTCCAGCCGGCCCCGACTGCCGTTGACCATCACCCGGTAGCCCTCCCAGGGCGCGTACGCGGTGAGGTGGTAGGTCATCGTGGCGCCGGTGGAGTAGCGGGCCAGCACCGCCATGTCGTCCTCGATCGTCACACCGGGGGCGAAGACGTTGCGGTCGCGTTGGTAGCCGTCCTCGGCCTCGGCGTCGAGGTACAGCTCCCGCAGCCGGGGGTGCGCGTCCAGCCGCAGCGCGAACGGGTCGTCGGCGGCGGCGGGGGAGCCGTACGCCCTGTCGTAGTCGCGGGCGTAGCCGTGCCGGCGGCCGTCCTCGCCGTAGAAGAAGAGCCGGCCGGCGGCGTACACCTCGACGGGAGTGGCGTCCAACCACCAGTTGACAAGGTCGAAGTGGTGGCTGGCCTTGTGCACCATCAGCCCGCCCGAGGTGGCCTTGTCGCGGTGCCAGCGGCGGAAGTAGTCGGCGCCGTGCCGTACGTCGAGCAGCCATTCGAAGTGCACCGAGCCGATCTCGCCGACCGCACCCTCGGCGAGCAGACGGCGTACCTGCTCGTGCAGCGGGTTGTAGCGGTAGTTGAAGGCGACGTTGACCCGGCCGCCGGTCTCGGCCACCGCGTCCAGGATCCGCCGGCAGCGTGGTGCGTCCACTGTCATCGGCTTCTCGGTGACGACGTCCCGGCCGGCGCGCAGGGCTGCCACCACGTACTCGTCGTGGGTGACGTCCACACTGGTGACCAGTACGACGTCGACGCGCTCCTTGTCCAGCATGGCGGCGAAGTCGGCGGCCGGGTACGTCGGCACCGGACGGTGGCCCAGCTCGGTCAGCCACCGGTTGTGCGCGTCCATCCGGGCCTGGTTGACGTCGGCGAAGGCGACGAGGTCGGTCGTGTCGGCGTGGTCGAGCACCAGGGCGCGGACGAACATCTCGGCCCGCGCGCCGGTGCCCACGACGGCGTACCGGACCCGTCCGTCGGATCTCGGTGACATTCGGTCGCCTCCCGGGGTGATCCTGCAAAGGTTTGCAGTGAAGTAACCACGGTCGATCCGATGTCGTCAACGACGGCGGCACAATCGGCGGTAAATGTCAGTGTTTGCGGGCTTGAATGTCACCCCGAGGGACGTTGGCGCAACAGAACCGCAATCATTGACCGTTGACACTGGAGCAACCGTTTGCATTAATGGGCGGCACCTGCGTGACCGCCGCCACATCGGACGAAGGGGCCGCCGTGCCAGTCACCATCCGGGACGTCGCCCGCGCCTCCGGCGTGCACATCTCCACCGTGTCCCGCACCTTCTCGGCACCGCACCTGGTCAACCCCGAGACCCGGGTCCGGGTGCTGGCCTGCGCGGAGGATCTGGGTTACCGGCCCAACCGGGCCGCCAGAGCCCTGATCACCGGGCGGACGCACAACATCGGCCTGATCATCGCCGACATCGCGAACCCGTTCTTCCCGCCGCTGATCAAGGCGGCGGAGAGCCAGGCCCGCCACCGCGACTACCACGTGTTCGTGGCCGACACCAATGAGGACCCGGCGGCCGAGGAGGAGTTGGTCCACGCCCTCGCCAAGCAGGTGGACGGGGTGCTGCTGTGCAGCCCGCGGATGAGCAACAGCCTCATCGAACAGCTCAGCCGCGAGGTGCCGCTGGTAGTGGTGAACCGTCAGGTGACAGGCCTGCCCTGCGTGCTCATGGACGTCGGGCAGGGCGCCCGCGCCGCGATCGAGCACCTGGTCGGCCTGGGCCACCGCAGCATCGCGCTGCTCGGCGGGCCGCGCAGCTCGTGGACCAACCGCGAGATGCGGCGGGCGGCAACAACGGCAGCCCGGGCCGTCGGCGCGGAGCTGACGGTGCTCGGCCCCAACGCTCCCACCGAGATCGGCGGTTCCGCCGTCGCCGAGCAGGTACGCCGCAGCGGCGTGTCGGCGGTGCTCGCCTACAACGACCTGATGGCGATCGGCCTCATCGAAGGGCTGGACGCGCTCGGGGTCCGGGTACCGCAGGAGGTGAGCGTCGTCGGGGTCGACGACATCACCCTGAGTCGGCTCACCCGCCCCAAATTGACGACGGTGGCCACACCCACCGGGGCCGCCGGCCGGACGGCCGTCGACATGCTGCTGCAACAGGACATCGAGTCACCGCGCGGTGCGCGGGGGTCCGGTGCCGGCACGGCGCTCGGCGTCCGTCGCACCACCGCACAGGTAATGCTCCAGACCGACCTGGTCATCCGCGACTCGACCGGCCCGGGCCCACACGCCCGACCGGCACGTCCCCTGGCCGCACCGCTTGGCCCGGACCCGCATCGCCCTGCGGGCCCGGGCATCCCGACTGCGACCACCGGTGACGCCGTCGCCTCCTAATGCCGAGGAGTGAGCGCACATGCACCCCGCTACGCCCCCCACCACTGGCGCGCCCGCCGGGCGCGCTGGCCGTACCGCCGTACCGAGGCGGCGGCTGCTGCGCGGCCTGCTGGCCGTGACGGTCGCCGCACCGCTGATGTTCGGTGCCGCCGCCTGCGGAGACGACGAATCCGCGGCCGACCCGAACGCCCCGATCAAGCTCTCCATCTTCTGGTGGGGTGCCGACGCGCGGGCCAAGCTGACCGAGGACGCCCTGGCCCTCTACACCAAGAAGAACCCGAACGTGACGTTCGAGAAGACCTGGCAGGCCAACCAGGGCTACTTCGACAAGCTGGCCACGCTCACCGCCGGCGGCAACCCGCCGGACCTGTTCCAGATCGACGACAACTACCTGTCCGAGTACGCGGCCCGCAACACCACGCTTGACCTGACCCCGTACCAGGAGTCCGGCAAGCTGGACACCTCCAAGTTCCCCAAGAGCCTCTGGCAGTACGGCGTTGTCGACGGCAAGCTCGCCGGCCTCGCCGCAGGGGAGAACACGCAGGGTCTGGTCTACAACAAGACGCTGCTGATCAAGAACAACCTGCCCGAGCCCACCACAGGGATGACCTGGGAGCAGCACATCGCCTGGGCCGAGGAGGTGGCGAAGAAGACCGGCGTGCCCGGCACCCAGGACCCGAGCGCCGACTACAAGGCGTTCTGGGTCTGGCTGCGCCAGCAGGGCAAGGACCTCTACAAGGGCAAGGAACTGGGCTTCGGCGCCGAGGACGTGACCAAGTGGTTCGAGCTGTGGAAGGGCGCCCGGGATCGCAAGGCCACTCCGACCGCTGACGTGATCCACGAGGGCAACTCCAGCGACATCAGCAAGCAGCTGGTGGTCACCGGAAAGTCGGCGACCTCCTGGGTCTGGGCCAACCAGATGCCCGACCTGAAGAAGAACACGAAGGACGAGCTGGGCGTGATCGCCTACCCGGGTGACCCGAGCGCCCAGTGGGCACGGGCCTCCATGTACTGGTCGGTGTTCAAGGGCAGCAAGCACAAGGACGTCGCGGTTGACGTGATCAACTTCCTGAACAACGACACCGAGGCGGTCAAGCTGCTCGGCACCGACCGGGGCCTGCCGTCCAACCTGGACCTGCGCCGGGTGGTCAGCGACGACACCACCGATCCGGCCATGAAGCAGTCCATCGCCGTCGAGGCGGAGCTGACCGAGAAGTTCGGCGAGTCCCCGCAGGTGCCGATCAAGGGCCACAGCAAGGTCAAGTCCGAGCTGATCAAGGCTGCCGAGAACGCCCAGTACGGCCGGGCCACCCCTGCCCAGGCCGCCGCCCAGTTCGTCGAGGCGTGCAAGGCCGCCATCGCCTGACCGCCCCACAAGGCGAGGAGAGGAGCCGTTCGTGGCGTTGACCACGGCGCCCGACCCGACCCGACGCGGCCCCGGAACCGACCGGGCCCACGCTGAGAAGCGTGGGCCCGGGCGTATCCGGCACAGCGAAGGTCTGGCGGGGTACGTCTTCCTGTCGCCGTGGCTCATCGGCCTGATGGGCATCACGGCGGTCCCCATGCTGCTGTCGCTCTACCTGAGCTTCACCAACTACGACATCCTCACCCCCTTCTCCGAGGCGCAGTGGGTGGGGCTTGCCAACTACGAGCGGATGTTCACCGCCGACCCGTCGTACTGGCACTCGGTGCGGGTCACACTGACGTTCGCGCTGGTCGCCGTGCCGCTGAAGCTGGCCGCCGCGCTCGGCGTGGCGCTGCTGCTCAACCGCGCCTGGCGCGGGGTGGGGCTGTTCCGTGGCCTGTTCTACCTGCCGTCGTTGCTCGGCGGCAGCGTCGCGCTGGCCATCGTCTGGGTCAACATGTTCAACCGCGACGGCGCGTTCAACTCGCTGCTGAGCCTCTTCGGCATCGAGGGCAAGCCGTGGGTCAACGACCCGGACTGGGCCCTGCAGACGCTCATGGTGCTTGCCATCTGGCAGTTCGGCGCGCCGATGGTGATCTTCCTGGCCGGGCTCAAGCAGGTGCCCACCGAGCTGTACGAGGCCGCGTCCGTCGACGGGGCGGGCCGGTTCAGCCAGTTCCGCAACATCACCCTGCCGATGCTGTCACCGGTGATCTTCTTCAACCTGGTGCTGGAGACCATCAACGGCTTCCAGGGCTTCACTGCCGCGTTCGTGCTCAGCAACGGCACCGGCGGCCCTGTCGACTCCACGCTGATGTACACGCTGAACCTCTACATCACCGGCTTCACCGACCTCGAAATGGGCTACGCCTCGGCGATGGCCTGGGTGTTCCTGCTCGCCATCGCGGTGATCACCGCGATCTTCTTCAGCACCGGACGGTTCTGGGTGCACTACTCCGACGGGGAGGACCGGTGATGGTGGCGGTGACCCCGACCGCAGCGGCGCCGAACGCGCGCCGACGGCCCGGCGGCCGGCCCGTACTGCGACTGCTGATCCTGGTGGCGATCGTCGCCGTGGTGCTCTACCCGCTCATCTGGATGGTGGGCACTTCGGTGAAGTCCCAGGAGGAAATCGTCAACAACATCGGGCTCCTGCCCGAGCGGTTCACCCCGGGCAACTACACCGACGGGTGGTCCAACTTCGACGTCAGCTTCGGCCGGTTCTTCCTCAACAGCGCAATGGTCAGCCTGCTCACCGTCGTGGGCAACGGGCTCTCCTGCCTGCTGGCCGCGTACGCCTTCGCCCGGCTGCGGTTCCGGCTGCGCGGCATGTGGTTCGCCGTCATGATCGGCACGCTGCTGCTGCCCGGCCACGTGCTGATCGTGCCGCAGTACATCCTGTTCCGGACGCTGGGGCTGGTCGGCGGCGAGTGGCCGTACCTGCCGCTGCTCATCCCGCAGTTCCTGGCCACCGAGGCGTTCTTCGTGTTCCTGATGGTGCAGTTCATGCGGGGCGTCCCGCGCGAACTGGACGAGGCGGCCCGGATCGACGGCGCCGGCCCGTACGGCATCTTCCGGTACGTCATCCTGCCGCTGAGCCGTCCCGCGCTGGTCACCACGGCGATCTTCTCGTTCATCTGGACCTGGAACGACTTCTTCCGACAGCTCGTCTTCCTGTCCCAGCTGGAGGACTACACGGTGCCTGTCGCGCTGACCCTGTTCATCGACTCGACGAGCCAGAGCGCGGTCGGTCCGATGTTCGCCATGTCGGTGCTGTCGCTGCTGCCGGTCTTCCTGTTCTTCGTGGCGTTCCAGCGGATGCTCGTCGAGGGGATCAACACCAGTGGCATCAAGGGCTGAACCGGAGGGCGGCCGTCGCGACTGGCGTGACGTCGCCCGCGACGCCGCCGACCTGGCGCTGCTCGGCATCCTGCTGACGCTCGCGGCGGCACCTGTCGTGACAGCCGCCGCGGCGGCCGGCACGGCCAGCGCCGCAGTGCACGACTGGACGCGTACCGGTAGCTGGCCGTCGGCACGGACCACAGTGCGCCGGTACGGCCGGTCGGTGCTGCCCGGCGTGCCGGTCAGCCTGCTGGCGCTCGCCGTGACCGGGCTGCTCGCGGTCAACCTGGCGGCGCTGGCCACCGGGCGGGTGCCCGGCGGGGTGGTGGCGCTGGCGGTGACCGTCCTGGTCGCCGCCGGCCTGGCCGGGTACGCGGGTCTGGTCGTCGTCGAGGTCGGCGGCTGCCGGCGGTGGCGGGCGGCGGCGCGCCGCGCCGGCCGCGCCTGCCTGGACGCGCCCACCCGTTGGGCGGCGGTGAGCGGGGTGACGGCGTTGGCCGGGCTGCTCGCCGTCCTTGTCACGCCGGTGGCGGTGCCGATCCTCGCCGGCTACACGGTGGCAGCCCTGCACGCCGTCGCCGGCCGCTGGCCGGCCCTCGCCCGAGCGGAACTGCCGTGAGCACCGGGCCGGAGCCCGCACGGCTGCTTGTCGGCCCGACGGAGGTGGCCCGGTACGTGGTCGACCCGCCGCTGGACGCGCGACACGGGCCCCGCCCCTACCTGCACCCGGTACGCACCCTCGCCGGCACTGTGGTCACCGACGCGCTGCCCGCCGACCACGTGTGGCACCTCGGCGCGTCCCTCGCCGTGCAGGACGTCAACGGCGCCAACCTGTGGGGCGGGCGCACCTACGTCCGGGACGTCGGCTACACCTGGCGTGACGACCACGGGCGGATCGCGCACACCGGCTGGACCGAGCAGGCCGCCGACCGGCTGGCGCACGACGCGCAGTGGCGCGACGCCCACGGACGGGTGCTGCTCACCGAGCGCCGGCGGCTCGCCGCGTCGGCAGTCGCGCCGGACGTCTGGCGGCTCGACCTGACCTGCGCGCTCACCGCACCGCCCGGTCACGAGGTGCGCCTCGGCAGCCCGGCCACGAACGGGCGCCCCGGCGGGGCCGGCTACGGCGGGTTCTTCTGGCGGGCCGTCGCCGACGGTGAGCCGACGGTGTTCGCCGCCGACGCCACGGGGGAGGAGACGCTCAACGGCAGCGCGGTGCCCTGGTTGGCCATGGCAGGTGTCGGGGCGGGCGGTGCGACGTACACACTTGTTTTCGCGGGCCTCGGGCCCGGCGACAGGTGGTTCGTGCGGACCGCCATGTACCCGGGTGTCTGCGTGGCGTTCGCGTTCGACAGGCCGGCAGTGGTGGCGGCCGGCGACACCCGGCACGGCCACTACCGGGTGTGGGTGGCCGACGGCACCCTCGACCGGGACCAGGCCGCCGCCCTGGTCGCGGCGGCCCCGTGAGCCCTACCCACCCGTCACCGGGTGGGTAGGGCGGCTGTCACCCGCACCGACTTGACGATGGCCGGGATCGAGCCGATCAACAGCACCAGACCCCACACGATGGCGACGATGGCGAAGACCAGCGCGCCCACGTCGTCCAGGATGCTCACCACGACCACCGGCACGAGCCGGTGCAGGAACTCCAGCACGACAGTGCAGAGCAGAGTGGTGAGCGCCAACAGCACCAGGCCCTTGTTCTGGAGAAAACGGGGCTGGGCCAGCAGCAGCATCGCCACCCACACCAGTTTCAGCACCAGCACCAACCCCAGCAGCAGGCTCGCCTCGCCCACCGGGAAGAACCCCCACAGCGCCAGGTACGCCAGCGTGCCGAACGGTACGGCCACGAACAACGACACCATGATGGTCAGCTCGACGAAAGCGATGATCAGCAACACCAGCGAGCCCAGGAGAAGCAGGATCGAGAAGATCAGCGTCGCCACGCCCTGGATCCGGCCCTGCGTCCGCTCGGGCAGCACAAGGCTCAGGCAGAACAGGCCTGTCGTCCAGAGCGCCACCGCGTCGATGAGCGCCAGATAGCTCGTCCCGCGCCCGGAGGGTTCGCTTATCGCACCGGCGTCCACCTCGACCCCGAGGTCCACCGCTCCGGCGCGCAGCGCGCCGGTGGCGTCCCCGCCGCCGGTGAGCAGCGACGACCCGACCTCGACAAGCACCACGAGGGTCACCGCTACCAACGCCAGTAGGAGGAATGGCTTGCGTAGGTCACCCACGTCGGACCTCCTCGTGGCCGCTGCCGGCCGGTAGGTGGATCAGGTGGCGGCGATGGTGACAGTGCATGCCACACCTCCCGGACACCTGAGCAGCACGACTGCCGCATCGTCGACGGCGATCCGGGCGACAGCCTCGCCGTCGTCGCCCGGCTCGGCGTCGGCCCGGACGGTGAGGTCGGCGTCCCGGGGCGCCGGGGCGGTCACCGTGAAGGCCCGACCGCTGCGCAGCACCAGCGTCCGGAGCCCGCCCGGGTCGGCAACCCGCAGCTCGCAGCCACCGACGAAGCTGAGCACGTCGGCGGTGCGGTCGCAGCCGGCCCGTACTGTCGCCGGGTCGACGGTGCTGCTCCCGCCGGCCAGCCCACTCAGCCGCCCGACCACCCCGGACGGTTCGCCCGCGCGTCCCCGCTCGCCGCCGCCCACGCCGACGGCAAGCGCGAACGAAGCCACAAGCAGCACCGCAAGCGTCACCAACAACAGCTTCTGCCGGCCGCTCATCGTTGCGCGACCGCCCCGCTGACCTCGGTGAAGCGGATCTGGTCGACACCGGCGAAGTAGCGGTTGACGCCCTGGGTCCGGCCCACCGCCACAAGCGTGAGCGTGTGCCGGCCCGCGCCGAGCCGGATCGTGCCCACGTCGGTGAAGTCCTGCAGGACCACCTTCGGCGTGAAGCCGAAGAACGTGCCGCCGAGCTGCGTGCCGTCGACCTGCCAGATGGTGTTGGCGTAGTCGAACGAGGTGGTGCGGGCGGCGGAGAAGAGCCAGACCGCGTCGGCCGGCAGGTCGACGGTGAGGCTGACCCGGTCGCCCGGCGCAAGGCCCTGGAAGAACAACTGCTTGTCGTCCGACCAGGTCACCGCGCAGCAGTTCGGCTGCGACACCACAGTCGCGCCGGTTCCGGCCGGTGACTCCACCTGCGCGCCGTCGACAAGGCTCTCCGCCTCCACCGTCACCACCCGTGGCGCACCGGGCGTGGTGCCGTCCGGCCGGGTCAGCAGATAGCCGGCCACCCCGCCCACCACCAGCACCAGCACCACCGCCGCTGCGGCGATCCACGGCCACGGCGTCCGCTTCGGCGCGGCCACCGCCTGAACCTCGTACGTCACCCGGCCGCTGGAGCGGGAACTCTCCTCCGGCGCGGTGTTCGCCGAGTACGCGAAGCCGGTCATGTCGTAGCGGCGAGGCGCGGTGCCGGGCGGAACGGCGAGCCGCACCAGGAACGAGACCGAGCCCGGCCCGGGCACCACCCGCTGCGGCTCTATCACGTCGAACCAGGCACGCTGGCTGCCCTCGCCTGGCGCGACGTCGAAGACCACTGTGTCCGGCGCCTGGTGCGGATTCGAGACGGTGAAGGTCAGCTCGCCCCGGTTGCCGGCGTCCAGTGTGAACTGGGAAGCGGCGGCGGCGACGGTCCATTCGGTGGTCATGACGGCTCCTCTGCGGAAGATGGGTGCGAGACGGGGTGGTGCGGCACCGCCGCCCGGCCGATCGCCGGGCCCGGCGTCGGGGTCGCCGCGTCAAAGTCGCCGTCCGGGGCCGGCGTCGGGATCGCCGCGTCGGAGTCGCCCTCCGGGGTGGGCGAGGGCGGGCCATGCAGGGCGACCTCGGCGGTCACCGCGACGGGCTTCTCCGCCTCGACGATGCGGGTGACGAGGGCGAGCTGACCGCCGGCGGTCGCCGGCACCCGCACCACGATGTGAAAGGGCTGCTCCGCCGGTTCGTCGATGACGAAACCCGGCACGCCGGTGGCCAGCTCAAGGGCCCTGCGCATCCCGTACGGGGTGCCACGCCACCGGGCCAGCAGCGCGGCGTTGGCCACCAGGTCACGAAGCCGGCCCAGCGGCAACGGCAGCGGGGCGTCCGGCCGAGGTGCGGCCACCACGTGGTCCATCGCCACCCAGCGGGTCAGCCGCACGACAAGCCCGTCCGGCGCCCGGTACGGATCGAACAGGGCGTCCACCTCGGCGAGGATGGCCTCGTCCGGGGCGTGCAGCCCCTCCATCACCTCCAGCAGCGCCCAGAGCACGCTGCCCGGCACGCACGCCCGCTGGTACGCGGCGGGCAGCAGCCGCTCAATCGCCGAGCGTCGCATCCTGGCGCACCACCTCGATGTCGTGCTCGCCGGAGCAGAGCAGCCACGTGTCCGGAACGGTCACCACGTCGGCGGTGGCCTGGTTGGCGCTGGCGGTCCAGTCGACCGCGTCGGCGCTGCGGTACACCCCGCGCTCGCCGCCGGCCAGGACCAGCCGCTCGGCCGCCGCGGCGCCACCGGTGGGGCTGGTCGCGGGGCCGCTCACCGCGATGGCGTCGACAGGTACGAACCGGGTCCTGTCGCGCAGCGGCAACCCGCAGTTGACCATCACCGGTTGCCACTGCGGCTGCGCGGCGAGGGTGTCCAGGCGTAGCACGCCACCGCTCTGCGTGGCCGCAAGCGCCAGCGGGCCGGCGAACGCTAGGTCCCGGCAGGTGCCGCCGATCCACCCGGCCTGCATCGTCTGCCACTGCACGTCCGACTCGAACAGTCGCGTGCGGTGGCAGCCCTGGCCGGGCTTCTTCGGATCCGGCTCACCCGCGCCGCTCCACAACAGCGTCGCGGGGCCGTCGTACTGCACCGACAACACCCGGTTGTCCACATTCGACAGACCGACGTGCGCGAAGCTCCCCGGCCGGCCGCCGGCAGTCGACAGGTACACCCCGAAGCCGGCCTGCGCCGCCACCGCCACACCTGGCGCACCCCGCTCGGAGACGAACGCCCGCACCGCGTAGAAGCCTCGATCGGCGTCGGACGGGTCGACGAGGATCTGCAACGGCACCGCGCCGGGCAGCAACGACACCTCGTACAGGCCGGTGTCGGTGGCCACCAGCAGCGCACCCGCGCCGTCGCGGTCCAGCCATGCCACGTCGGAGATGCGCGAGTCCAGGTCGGTCAGCAGCGACCAGGTCTCACCCAGGTCGGTGCTCAGGTGCACCCGGGAGCCACCGGACGCACGCAGCGTCACCACTGCCACCGAACCGGGACGCGGCACGATGCCGGGCCGCACCGGAGCGGGCGCGGGCGCCACCCGCAGCACCGTCTCGTCGTCGAACCGGCCGGTCGGCTCCCAGCCCGCCCCGGCATTCGTGGACCGGAACAGCACCGGACCGCGCCCGGCGTACCAGGTGCGGGGCTGGTACTTGTCGACGGCGAGAGCGCGTACCTCCGCGTCGGGCGCCTCGTCGACAACGAACCGCACCGACTCGACGTAGCGCACGCCCGGCTCGGCGTGCTCCAGCAGCCGGTAAACGTTCGACGCCCGCAGCGGCTCGCCGAACGGCCAGCCCGTCGGGTTGAGCGCGGTGGGCAGCGGGCTCAACGTCTGGTGCAGCCGGTCGTGGATGCGCCGCCGGACCGCGTCCACGTCCTCCTCGCGCCGCACCACCACGCGCGCCCGTACCGACACCGCCTTGAACCGGGCCCACGTCGCCCGGGACCGGACTCCCATCATGCGGCGCTGCTCCAGGTCGGCCTCCACGCGATGCCGCGCCTCGGGCACCTCGTGCTCGCGCAGCACCGCCACCGACAGCCGGTCACCCGGGCGGGCCGCCGGCGGGACGTACGGCACCAGCACCACCTCCACCTCGCCCGGCCGGGCGAAGCTGTACACAGCGGCGCGGGTGAACGCCCGCGCCCGCGCCACAGCGCCCGAGGCCGTGGCCAGCACCTCGAAGTCGCGGGCGGTGACCGCGCGCTGCTGGGCGAAGAACTCGTACGGGCCGCGCAGCAGCACCGACTCCAGCGCCTCCACCTCCCGCCCGCCGGCGGCCGGCGTGGGGTTGTCCACGCGTACCCCGGGCAGGGGATCGCGCAGGCTGGTGAGCGTGCCCGCCGCCACGTTGCCGGTCGGCCCGCCGCCGGCCCGGTACCAGAGCCGGACCTGCCGCCCGGCCGGCGGCACCGCCGCCACCGTCCCTGAGGGCACGCCGGTCCGGGCCGGGTCCGCGGGCGCGTCGGCGGGCGTCGCGTCGGCGGGCGTCGCGTCAGCGGGCGTCGCGTCGGCCCGGGTCGCGTCGGCGGGCGGACGCAGGTCGAGGGCCGGGGCGAAGGTGATCGTGCCCGAACAGCGGTCCACGAGGTACGCCTTGGCCTGCCTGCCGAGCCCTGCGAAGCTTTCCACCGGCTGCCAGATCTCGAACGTGCGGCCGTCGTGCTCGCGGGCCGCCGCCCCCAACTCCACCGAGCCGGCGGGCACCTCCACACCGAGCAGCAGGTCCAGCGCCTCGGCGGTGTGCGCCAGCGGAGCCCGGGACGCCCGCAACACCTGGCCCGGCTGGCCGGTGCCGACACCAAGCATCTCCGCCTCCACCGGCTCGCAGTGGTGCATCCGGACCGTCACCGACGCCTCGCCGGCCGCCAGCAGCGCCGGCTCGGTGGTGACGAACACGACAGGCCTGGGGTCCGCGCCGCGCGCCGCCGCGACCCGCAGACCCGCCGGGATCCGTACCGCGCCCCGATCGGTGCCGCTGCGTGTGAAACGGACGTCCGCCCAGGCCGCCGTCGGCGCGTGCCGGGTCACCCCGAGCAGGTTCAGGAACGAGACGTACGCCTTCTCCGGCAACTGGTTCAGCCGGTAGATCATCACCTCGGTGAGGTGCGCGAACGCCTCCACGAGCGCCATGCCCGGGTCGTGCGCCGACAGGTCGGTCCAGGCCGGGCAGGACTGGCGGATCCGCTCGCGGGCCTCGGTGACCAGGTCGAGAAACCCCCGGTCGTCCAGGTGCGGCACGGGCAGCGTCATGACGGTCCTCCCGGGTCGTCGGCGGCGAGCAGGTCCACGGAGAACACCAACTGCCCGGGCGTCAGGCTGGCCCGCACCCGGTAGTCCAGCCGGATCACCAACCGCCACGCGTCGTCCGGGTCCGGCCCGGCGTCCACGTCGATCACCTCGACCCGGGGCTCCCAACGGGCGATCGCCTGCCGGACGTAGTGGATGGCCAGCCCGGCCGTCGTGTCGTCGTTCGGCGCGAAGATCAAACGATGCAGCCGTGACCCGTACCCGGGTCGCATCAGCCGCTCGCCCGGGGTCGTCGACAACAGCAGACACAACGCCTGGCGTACGCTCTCGTCGCCGTCGGTCATCGCCAGGCCACCTGCGGCGGTGAGCGCCAGCCCTCCGCCCCGCCCGGCGTCGAAGCCCGCGCCGACGAACCGGAACGCCCTCACCGGTCCGCCCCCAGGAACGCCTGGCGCGCATCGCGCACCGTGTGGTGGACAGCGCCCGGCGGCGTGCCGTTGGTGAACCCCTCCAGGTGCGACAGCACCACCCGGTGCCCGTCGACGCGTACCCAGTCGCTGTAGCCGACCCGGACGGTGAGCGTCTTCGTGCACGGCTTGATTGTCGGGCCGTAGTTCGGGCAGGCGACGATCTTGCGACCTTCCGGGTCGTCGTCCACCAGCACCGGTACTGCGGTGACGGTCACCCACTCCTGCGACGGCCGGTTCTCGACCCGGCCGTCGTGATCGCAGGTGATCAGCGAGTCGCGGTGGATCCAGCGCATCAGCCGCCTCCTTCGTGATGGGCGCGGGCCAGCGAGGCGGCCTGCCGCGCCGCAGTGGCCGGGTCCTCGGTCGACTCGGCGTGCAGGAAGTCCACGCTGCGGGCGCGGACCACAATGGCCCGCCCGGGCGCGGAGATGACCAGATCGGTCGCCGCGTGCAGGGTCGCCAGATCGGGGGTCAGCTCCAGGAAACTTCCGCCCTCGGTCGCCAGACGCAGGCTGCGCCGTACGTCGTCCACGACGATCGACTGCCCACCCGCCGTCCGCAGCGACCAGCGGCGGGCCCGCCCGTCGTCGACACCCGCGTCGTACGGCTCGACGGCACCGAACAGCGAGCCCAGGACGATGCCCGAGGCCGGCTCGCCGCCAGGCAACACCACAAGCACCGTGTCGTCCGGGTCGGGCAACGCCACAAGCCCCTTGCCGCGCCCCGCACCGGGGCACAGAACGCCGAGCCATCCAGCGTCCAGATCCCCGTACGCCGGCAGGGTCAGCCGTACGCGGCCCAGCCCGTCCGGGTCGGCGACGTCGGTGACGGTGCCCAGCGTCACAGTGGCACCGGCACCTGCCGGACGGGCTGGTGCGGCCGGCGGCACCGTGGAGAACCGGGTCAGGTGCCCGTTGCCGTCGACCGTGTGCACCACCTCGGTCAGCACGTACGCGCCGGCGACCGGGTCGGGCACACCGGACAGCGTGATCCGTCGGCCCGGCCGCAACGCCGGATCGCCCTCGGCCACCCCCTCGGCGGTGACCAGCGCGGCGGCGCGCGTGTCCAGGCGGGCCTGGGCCAGCGCCGCCAACTCGTCGTCGCTGCGGCCAGGCTGGTCCACAGCGGTACGTACCCCGTCGGCGCCCACGTCGGCCGGGTCCGGACGGTCGCCTGCCGGTCGGCCGCAGCGCGCCTCGTCGACCCGCTGGCTGATCGGCTCGGCCCGCTGCGGATGCCAGCCCAACGCCGCGCTGGCACCGCTGGCCTGGTCGGAGTTCGTGGCCAACCGCAGCGTGTGCACGTCCACGCCGAGAGCCAACGCGACAGGCTCGCCGTAGCCGGCCAGCGAGACCAGACGTACCCCGTCGCCGTCGGCGGCCAGGTGCAGCCCCGCCCGGCCGGTCACCTCACGCAGCAGTTCCAGGTCGCTGTGCCGGTGCTGCACCAGCCGCTCCAGCCGTGGCCCGTCGCACTCGACGGTCACCGTCAGCCCCACCTCGCCACACAGTTCACCGGCCAGTTCGGCGGCGGTCACCGACGTGAAGACCCGAAGCCCCTGTCGCTTTCGCAGCCGGTGCAACGCGTCGTACGCCCGCAGGCGCAGCACCGCCGCGCCATCGGCGGCGTACTCCACCTCCACACAGGTGACCTCCCCGGCGAACAGCGCGTCGGCATGGTCGGCGAGACGCACGCTGAGCGACGTGCCCGGCCGTACCGGGGGATCGAAGGCGCCGCTGCCGGCACCGGTGGCGAGCACCAGTTCGGCCTGGGTGGGCTGGTCGAGTCGCGCCGCCACCCGCAGCGAACGGACCCGCTGTCGGGCCGGTGCACTCAGCTCGACGCCGTCGAGCAGAACCGTGAGCGCCCGGGGCGCGATGCTCGTCACGGCGTACCCCCCGGGTTGGTGGTGGGAGACCAGGTGGCGGCGCTGGTGGCGAGCGACGTGCCCACGAACGACGCGCCGGAGCCCACCGCACCGGCCACGGCGCGGGCGATCCCGGCCAGCGCCGCCCCGCCGGCGTCGGTGCTCGTGCTGCCGCCGCCCGTGGTGCCGCTGCCTCCGATGCCGCCGGTCGGCGGCGGGACGGCAAGCGTGGTGCCCGCAGGCACCGCCAGGGGGTCGGTGATCCGGTTGTGCTCGGCCAGCAACCGCCAGCGCAGCGGCGACCCGAGCGCGTCGTTGGCCAGCAGATCGAAGCGCACCCCGGTGCTGCCCGCCTCGGCCGCCCCGTCACCGGCGGCGACCACAGCGCTGCCGGGTGCGGCGGTCGGGGTGCTCGCCGCGGCCAGTTCCTCGGCGAATCCGGCCTCCGCCTGGTCGGCCGTCTCGGCGGCCCGAACCAGCTTCAGCCGCAGCCAGGAACGCCGCGGCGAGCCGGTACCGGTGAACGCGTCGAACCGCTCGGCCACCGCGATGATCACGCCGGGCACGTTCCAGGTCTTGCCCCAGACCAGCCGGACCAGCGGAGGCCGCAGCCACCCGTGCTCGGCGCTGGAGTTCTCCGCAAGCATCCACAGTGGACGGGTGAGCACCCGTACGTCGGGCGGACGGACCTGCGCCTGCACGAAGTCGACGTCGAAGAGCAGGTCGAGCACCAGCTCGGTCCGACCGCCGCCGGTGAAGACCAGCGGGTCGTCGGCAAGCCCGGACCCGGTGAGCTGACCGCCGGCCGCGCCCCGATGGCGTACGCCGGCGAGCCGTGTCACCTGCACGGTCTCCGGGTTGAGCAGGCAGTCCACCCGCTCCCCGGAGGAGTCGATGAGGAAGGCGACGCGCTCCATCAGTCGCTCGCCTGTTCCCGGTCCAGCCGATCCACCCGGGTGGCGTCCAGCGCCTCGCCAGGCACCGCCCACAGCGATCGGTCATCCGGCAGCGTCGGCCACGGGTCGGAAGTCCTGGACGCCCATCCGTCGTCGCGATGCCCGTGCCCCGGTCCAGCGGCCCGACCAGTTGCCGCGGCCGGCTGTCCGGGCCACGCCATCTCGTCCGGAAGCGCCGGCCAGGGCCCGCTGCCGGTGGAGCGAGCCACCTCAATCGGTCGACCGCCAGCCGCGCCTCCGGCATCCGCTGCGGCAACGCCGCCACCCGAGCGGTCACCTGCCACGAACCGAGTCCGCGAGGCCGCGTCCCCGCCGGCCACGACCCCCGTCGCCCCCGCCCTCGTCGCCCCGGCCCCCGTCGCCAACGCGGTGCCCGTCGTCAACATGGCTTCCGCTCGCGGGTCGGCGCTTGTCGCCCCGGAGCCCTCGGTGACCCTCGCACCTGTCGACCGCGCGCCCTCCGTCAACGCGGCAGGCGCGGAACCGCCCCGCCCGTCGGACCAGGCGGCATTGCTCAAGCCCTGTTGAGACGAGCGGCCGACCACGACCGAGCTGTTGGAGTTCCTCCAAACGCTGGGACTGCCCGGCGCGAACCGGCCACTCTCGACGCCGCGTTGGTCAGCCCGGGCTCCGCGCCGGTCGCCGCCGGTTGCGAGTTGGTCGTCCGCAACGCTCCGCTGGTCGCCCCCATGCCCTCGCGGGTCATCGTGGAAAGCGCGCGGATCGCCTGCGAGCCCATCACCGGTGGCTCCGAACGCGTTACCTCCAACACGCTGCCCTCGACCACCCGACCCGGACCGCCCTCCACCCCGCGCAGCAGTCGCAAACCAGCCCCAGACGCCCTGGTGCCGGCCGCCCACCCGCGTCGTAACGGATCTTGGAAGGAAACTGCCCCTGGAAGGGCCGAAATCTTCCAAGATCTCTGCTGGCGGCCACGAGCCGCGCCCGGGACGGGTGCTGGTCGTGAGGTGGGGGACCGCAGGGCGGATCAGCGGCCGGGCTCCCTCGACGGATCTTCCGGCTCGGGTGTCAGGACGATGCGCTCCTGTCGCGCTGCCACGCCCGGATGACCTGCCCGCGCCACGGTGCCCTCGATCCGGCTCTCCGCCGCTCTCGCGGTTACCTGGCCCCGCGAACCTGTCAGCTCCACCACCAACAACCCAGCCGGTAGCACCGAACGAGCCGCTCGCACCGACTGAACCGCCTGTACCGAGCGAGCCGGCCGTACCGAGCAAGCCGGCTGTACCGAGCGAGCCGGCCGTACCGCGCGAGCCGCTGGCCGCACCCACCGAGCCGGCGGCGCCCGCCTGCGGCCCGTCGGCCGCCGCCGCACCATGGACCGTCGCGCCGCCAGTGAACGCCCGCCCCGGACCCGTGCCGTCGCCGGCCCATTCGACCGGATCGGGGACGTCCCGAGCGTCGTCGTGTCGGTCTGTCGGAGCCCTGTCGAGATCCAGCTCGCGCAGCAGCCCGGGGGCGTGGGCGGCGACGAGGTCCAGCCAGTGCCGAGGCGGCTCCCCGAACCGACGCGGCGCCGCCTCGCCGACCGACGCCCGTCGATCGACCGGCCGGTCCTCCGACAGCCACTGCTCCACAGGCCCGTGCTCCGACAGCCGCTGCTCCAAAGACCTGTGCTCCGACAGCCGCTGCTGCGACCGCTGGTCCGAACGGTGGCCCGGCCGCGGGTCCACCGGCCCTTCGTCCGACGAGGCATGTGGTGGGTCGGCGTGCTCGACCTGACGGGCGAGGCGCAGCGTCGCCCCGGCGGCCGAGCGCAACCGCCCCGCCAGCCAGCTACGCGGGGGTCGGCGCGGTGGCACTGCCGGACTCCAGCTCAAGGCCCTCGTAGCGCAGCGTCAGCGACGCGATGGCGATCTCGTGGCTCAGGGTGTTGAGGTGCGCGCCGCGCCACCGGGTGGGCCAGGCGTCGATGAGGTTCCAGCGCAGCACCTCGGCGGTGCCCACCGAGTCCAGCAGCACCACCGACACGTTGCGGCGGTTGAGGGTGCCCTGGGCGGTGGCATTCACCCAGTCCCACAGCTCGCGGGACGCGGTGAGGCCGAAGTGCAGCGTCACCGGCTCGTACTCGGCCTGGCCCGGGACCATCCGCATCCGGCCGAGGCCGTGCTCGCGGTACGGCTGCCCGGGGATGTTCATCTCCAGCCCGCTCATCTCGGTGAAATGGCCGTTGGTGACGCCGTTGATGAGCAGCCGGAAGTTGTACGCCCGGTACGGGTCGGCCGGGGCGCCGGGCTGCGGGGTGGCTGTGGTGGGCATGGGTCAGCCTCCGATCGTCTCGGTCTCGGTGCCGCCGGCCCACTGGCTCAGCTTGAACACCACGAACTCGGCGGGCTTGACGACGGCGATGCCGATGTGGGCGATCACCATGCCGGCGTCGCGGACGTCCGGCGGGTTGGTCTCCTCGTCGCACTTGACGAAGAACGCCTCTTCCGGGCTGCGCCCGAGCAGCGCGCCGTCGCGCCAGACCCGGGTGAGGAACGCCCCGATGTCGCGTCGGATCGAGCGCCAGAGGGTGAAGTCGTTGGGTTCGAACACCATCCAGCGGGTGCCGTTGGCGATGGCCTGTTCGATGGCGATGCTGAGCCGCCGGACGTTGAGGTAGCGCCACTCACTGGCTTCGGCGGCGAGCGTACGGGCGCCCCAGACGCGGATGCCCTCGCCGGCGAAGTAGCGGATCACGTTGACGCCCTTGGGGTTGAGCACGTCGTGCTCGGGTCGGGTGACGAGGTAGCCCAGGTCGACGGCGCCGCGGACGGGTTCGTTCGCTGGCGCTTTGTGGACGCCGCGCAGGGCGTCGGTTCGCGCCCAGATGCCAGCGAGGTGCCCGCTGGGCGGGGTGAGTTCCAGTTCTCCGCTGATCGGGTCGCGTACCCGAAGCCACGGGTAGTAGAAGGCGCCGAACTCGGACTGCCGGGGCCGGTACGCAGCACCCTCAGGCCCACCGGAGCCAGCGCCGCCGCCCGAGCCGGAGCCGCCGCCAGCGCCGCCGCCCGAGCCAGCGCCAGCCGAGCCAGCGCCGCCGCCCGTACCCTCGGCGGGTTTCGGGGGTTTGCCTGACGACGGCGTGGCGACCTTCGTCAGCGCGGCGATGTCGTCGATGTCGGGCGCCGGGTCGCAGATCGCCACCATGGTGCGGGTCCGCTCGGCCATGCTGAGCAGAGCCTCGTGGGACACCACGTCGTGGAAGCCGGGGGCGGCGATGATGGAGATCTCGTCGACAGCCTCCAGCAGTTGCAGGCCGGCGCGGCGCTGGCCGGTGCCGGTGATGGCGCCGCCCTCGCCGACGTTCACCACCCAGCAGCGGGCGCCACCGTTGTCCAGGAAGCCGAAGACGGCCCGGGCCAGTGGGGTGCTCTCGGTCTGGTCGCCGTCGGCGAAGAGCCGCAGGAACTCGGTCCAGTTGTTGACGGGCACCGCCCTGCCCAGTTGGGCGGTGCGGTTCGGGGCGACGCCGACGAACGCGGCGATGCTGGTGCTCGCCGGTCCGATCGGTCGGGCGCCGCTGGGGACCTCCTCGACATAGATGCCGGGGGAGAAGTAGCTGGGCATCGGTCCTCCTGTGCGGGTGTGCGTCAGTGGGTCGGTGGCGCGCAGACGATGACGATGTCGTCCTCGCCTGGGTCGACGTCGGCGGTGAGCACGAGACCGCGCCCGCTGAGTCGGAGCCGTACCGGGCCGGGGTTGTCGGGGTCGTGCGGGACCCCGACGATGAGGAACCGCCCGTCGGGGCCGGTTCGGGCGGCGGACGCCGTGGCGGGCAGTTCGACGCGCATCGCGGCGAGAGGTTGGTCGTCGGGGCCGACCACACGGCCGGTGAGTGTGCGGACCTCCAACTGACGCAGCCGCAGCGGTTGCAGCACCGGTGGCGCGGCAGGGGTCGGGTGGTCCACCTGCGCCGGTACATCGATCAGTAGCGCCGGGCGGGGCGCGACGCCGAACGCGCTCCACAGCGGAGCGTCGCCGGCCTCCAGCACGATCGGGTAGCTACCGTCGCTGGTGGCGGCGGTGAGCACCCGGTCGAGGTGGTCCAGCCCGGCCGGCCCGGTCACGCTGAGCAGGTAGCGGATCGTGAACCGGTACGGTTCGCGGACCGCCCCGCTGGAGCGGGTCTGCCGGGCCGGGCGCAGTTCGAGGGGCCAGAGGGTGAGCCCGGCGGCGTCGCCGTCGGTTCGGGGCGGGCCGATCGGGACGGGTTCCCCCGCCGCGCCGGCAAGCCAGGCGGCCAGCTCGGCGGTGGCCGTCGCGATCGGTCCGCGCCCGTCGCTGCTCATCGCGGTGGCGTTCCCTGGATCCGGTACGCGATGGCCTCATTCCACACGTGCGGGTAGACGCCGATCTCGAAGTACCTGGTGAAACGGTTGATCGGGGCGTTCGTGTGGTCGTGGTAGAGCAGCCAGATCGGGGCGATGGTGAACAGCACGTAGTTCGCCAGCACCAGCGGGATGTAGAGCGGCCCGAGCAGGCGTGCCTGGAAGATGTGCACGTCCTCGTGCCGCTGGATGCCGGAGCTGGAGCCGGCGCAGACGGTGCCGAGGGTGGTGGCGTAGCGCGGTGAGACGCCCTCCACCACGCTGACCCGGCCGCTGCCCAGTGAGGTGGGCCTGTCCAGCGAGTGCCCGAAGATCAGGTGCACGGCCAGGTAGATCGCCCCGACCACTGTGTTGAGCAGGCTCCACGTGTGGTCGACGACGAAGAGGAAGATGCCGCGGGCGTCCGAGGCGTACACCCCGGCGGAGGCCACCGCCCAGCCGAACACCGCGCCGACAAGCAGGCCCACGACGGCGCCGATGAGCAGGCCGACCGGACCGCCGGCCAGGAGGCCGAAGACGGCGCTGGCGCCGACCAGGACCACCGCGCTGAGAATTCCGAAGATCATGACGACATCCCCTCAGACCCACGAGCGGAAGACACGGGGCTCACGACCCTGCGCGACCTGCGTCGGCGACGCCTGGGTCGCCTGCCGGTTGCCGGGCGGGAACTGGTTGACGCCGAGCGCGGCGGAGAAGATGACGAGCGCGTTGAAGAACGCAATGATCCACTTCTCGCCGCCGGCGTCGTCGGCGAACGCCGCCGTCACGTAGGACAGCAGCAGCGCGATGGCGATGGCGATCCACTTGCGGAGCTTGTCGCCGCTCGGGCCGATCAGCCCGCCGATGACGTTCGTGGCCAGCAGGGTGGCGGCGCTCGCGCCGGCCATGCTGCCCAGGGCTGCCCAGGTGAAGAGATCGTTCACGGCGATCCCCCTTTTCTGCGATGGTGCGACCGGATTGTGGTGGGTGGTGAGGTCCGGTGCTCCCGGGTGGGAGCCCCGGTGTCGGTCGCCGTCGTCGCGGGGCGACGCCGTCGGCGAGGTCGGCGCGGCCGGCAGGGCCGGCCACCGGATGGATCAGCCGGGTGAGCCCGCCGTCGGGCCCGGCACTGTTGGAGCGGGCCCGGCAGGTGCGGCGGCGGCCGGCGCCGTCGGGCGTCGGCGTCGCAGCAGGAGTACGCCCACAGCGGCGAGCAACAGCACCAGGAGTACGCCGCCGCCGACGAGCAGCCACGGGAACCCGCCCGAGGCGGCGGCGGCCACCGGCGAGCCAGAGGGGCGGGGCGGGGCCTCGGCGACGGCCCGCAACTCGACCGGCTTGTCCTTGTTGGAGTCCACCTTCCAGGTGACCGACCGCCCGTTGACGGTGCCATTGGTGTCGATCACCCGACCGGGAAATGTCACCGAGATCTCGAATGACATCAACCTGAGGAATGCCTGCTGTTGTTGCGGATTCTGTTGGGCGATTTTTCCGCCGTATCGCTTCGGGTCGAGCGGCAAAGTGAAGCGGTAGAAATCGCCGTCCCGGACGAGTTTGACGCTCTCGCTGTCGAAGCCCGCCAGCGGTGCCCTGTGATAACTGATCTGGGTGCCGAAGAGTTGGCTGTCCTCGTAGGTGGCCTCCTCGCCTGGCGGCAGCGCGGGAATGTTCTGCCGCAGCTCCGCGAAGGCCGCCGGAACGTTCTTGTTCCGCGAGGTCAGGACGGACTTCCGGGCGGTCAGCAGCAACTGCCCGTCGACAGTGTCGTCGGCGTTGACGGTGAGCCCCATGTTGAGTTCCATGCAGCTGCTCAGGGCGGCGAGAAGAAGGAGGCACACCGCGACGCGGAGTGCCCTACCGCGGTTGAATCTCCTGTTCATGGAGTCAGTGTGTGTGATCGCTTTCACCACGAGCAGTCAGCGATCGGTCACAACGCAGTCGCCGATCTTACCGGCCGGCTGTCACATTTCCATGAGGTCGGTCCCAGCGTGAATGTCTATCCTGGAGCTTTTGGGCCGACACTATTTTGGCGCCGCCGTGCCGCCTCGGGGTGTCCCGTTGGCATACGCTGCGGGCGTGGCTATGAACGCGTGCGTGCTGCTTGTGGATCCCGACGGACGGCTGCTGCTGCAACTGCGCGACGGCAACGCCACCTTCTACCCGAACGTCTGGGGCCTGCCCGGTGGGTACGGCGAGGCGGGGGAGACCCCGCAGCAGACCGCCGAGCGCGAGCTGTGGGAGGAGACCGGCCTGCGTGCCGACGCGCCCCTGCGTCCGCTCGCCGTGCAGTCGATGCCCGAGCTGAACCTGGAGGTGCACTACTTCCTCGGCGCCACACGAGCCCGGCAGGAGGACGTGGTGCTCGGCGAGGGCGCGGCGATGGTCTTCGTGCCCGGCGACGAGGTGCTCGACGGCCGCCCCTACACCCCGGGCACCGTCGAGGTGCTCACCGAGTTCCTCGCCTCACCCGAGTACGCCGCTGTGGCCTCCCGCCGCTGAGGTCCGACCACGGAGGCGCCTGTGAAGCTCCTGCGGACGTCAGGCGCTGACCCGGGCCACCAGGGCGGACGGGAAGAGGGTCAGCGGCGCGGCCGGACGCCCGGCCAGCACGGCGGTGGCCGCGGCGGTGGCGATCGTGCCCACCGGATGGCTGGCGGTGGTGAGCGCCGGAGCGGTCATCGCGGCGAGGGGGATGTCGTCGAAACCGGCCACCGACACATCGCCGGGCACCCGCACTCCCTCGTCACGAAGCGCCGCCATCACCCCGAGCGCCGTCTCGTCGCTGATCGCGTAGATGGCGTCGACGTCCGGCCACCGACGCAGCGCCTCGCCGGCCGCCACCCGGCCACGCGCGGCGGTGAAGTCACCGGGCACCACGCGTTCAGGTAGGCCGGCCTGGCGCATCAACGAGCGGTACGCCTGCACCGGGCGTCGCGAGCACGGCAGCCAGTGCGGCCCGGCCACCATGGCGATCCGGCGGCGACCCGTGGCGTACAGGTGGCGCAGCACCTCGCCCGCGCCGGCGGTGTTGTCGACGTCGAACGACGGCACCGTCGCCGAGCCGATGCCGATCGAAGCCACCCGACCACGCAACGACTCGGGTACGGCGTCCAGCACGTCCTCGGTGGTGTTGACCAGCACCACTCCGCAGACACTGCGGTCCCGGGCGAGCTGGTCCAGGCCGGTCAGATCGCCGAGCGGCAGCCAGTGCAGCGCCACACCGACGCCGGCCGGCCCGCAGACCCGGGCGGCCGAGCCGACGACCCGGTGGACGTACGGGTCGTCGAGCACCGCCTCGCTCGTTCCCGCGACGGCCACCACCAGTCGTACGCCCCGGCCCCGGACGAGTGCGCGCGCGGCCTGGTTGGGCACGTAACCGAGCTGGTCGACAGCCGCAATGACCTGCTTGCGCGCCTGTGGCGACGCGAACCCCGTACCGGCGATCACCCGGGAGGCTGTGGAGCGTGACACCCCGGCGGCCCGTGCGACGTCGTCAAGCGTGGCCGAGCGGTGTGCGGCTGTCGTCATGGTGCCCTCCCCGTGGCGCCCGTCCCGGGCAGACGTGCGCCTGCATGGAATCATCCTCCGGCCGTGGCGTTGCTGGTAAGGGCGGTCACACGCTTGTGGTGGAAGCGCTCTCAGGTGTGCGATCGTGCCAGGAGATCACCGTCGAGGAAGAGGAACCACCCCCCGTGAGCGCCCCCACCAGCTCGGTTGCCGGCCCGGCCACCGGCCTGCCGCCGCAGGCCGTCAAGCTCGCCCGAAACGGCGTCGCCGTCACCTTCAGCCTGAACGGACTCGCCGTCGGCAGTTGGTTCTCCCGGGTGCCTGCGGTCCGTGAGTCGTTGGACCTCTCCGCCGGGCGGCTCGGTCTGCTGCTGCTGGCGATGAGCATCGGCGCGCTGCTGGCCATGCCCACGTCCGGGCTGCTCGCCCAGCTGCTCGGCACCGCCCGCACCGTACGGCTGGCCACGGTGCTGGTCGCTGGCGGCCTGACAGTGGCGGGGTTGGGCGCGACCCTGACCGGTTCGTTCGTCGTCGTCGCGGTCGGGTTGGTTGCCTTCGGCTACGGATCAGGTGCCTGCGACGTGGCAATGAACGTCGAGGCCGCTGCTGTGGAACGGCGTCTGGGACGCACCATCATGCCCCGCTTCCACGCCGGGTGGAGCCTCGGTTCGGTGGCCGGCGCGGGCCTCGGCGCCCTGGCGGCACGCCTGGACGTGGCGGTCGGCGCGCACCTCTGCGCGGTGGCGGTGGTGGTGCTGGCCGGCACTGTGCTCGCCACGCGGGCCTACCTGCCGTCGTCGGCCCACACCCCGGAGGGCGACACGGCGGACGCCACTCCGGCGGGCCGTCGTCGTGCCCAGCTCGCCGCCTGGCGGGAGCCCCGCACCCTGCTGATCGGGCTGTTCGTGCTGGTGGCGGCGTTCACCGAGGGCGCCGCGAACGACTGGCTGGCTGTCGCGTTCGTTGACGGCCGGGACCTGAGCGAGGCAGCCGGAGCGGCGGTCTTCGGCGTCTTCGTCGTCGGCATGACCCTCGGGCGTACGGCGGGCACGATCGCGCTGGACCGCTGGGGCCGGGTGCCGGTGCTCAGTACCACAATCGGGCTCGCCGTCCTCGGCGCGTGTCTCGCGGTGCTGGCCGGCTCGGGGCCGCTGGCGATCGTCGGCGTCGCGCTGTGGGGGCTCGGTGCGTCGCTGGGCTTCCCGGTCGGGATGAGCGCGGCTGCCGACGAGGAGGCCCACGCGCCCGTGCGCGTCAGTGTGGTAGCGGTGATCGGCTACACGGCGTTCCTGGCCGGCCCGCCGCTGCTGGGGCTGCTCGGTGACCACGTCGGCATCCTGCGCGCCCTGCTTGTGGTGCCGGTGCTGCTGCTGCCGACATTGGCGCTGCTGCCGGTGCTGCGCCAGCCACGCTCCGGTTCAGCACATCAAAACTAACCCGGATCGACGCTCGGCGGTATCGGGTGCGTGGCCGACTGCGCACCGCACCCGTGCTGGCTAACCTCGCCAAATGCCAACCGACGAGATCAGTGCCGCAGCGGCGGGCAGCTGGACGCTGGGCGACCGTACTGTGCACCGGATGGGCTTCGGCTCCATGCGGATCACCGCGAATCCCGACCGGAACCACGCCATCGCCCTGCTGCGTCGCGCCGTGGAGTTGGGTGTCAACCACATCGACACTGCCGCCTTCTACGTCTCACCCGGCGGCACGCTGCGGGTGGGCACCGGCCCCGCCCGGTACGCCACCGAGCTCATCCGCGCGGCGCTCGCCCCGTACCCGGAGGATCTGGTGGTCGTCACCAAGGTCGGCTTCGGGTACGACCCGCAGGCCGGCTTCACCGAGGCGTACACCCCGGCGCAGTTGCGGGCCCAGGTCGAGGAGAACCTGCGCCGACTCGGCCGCGACCAGCTGGACGTCGTCAACCTGCGCCTCGGCCGGGGGCCGGGGCCGGTGCCGCTTGTCGACCGCTTCGGCGCGCTGGCCGAGCTGCGCGCCGCCGGGCTGATCCGGCACCTCGGGCTCTCCAACGTCCGACCCGAGCAGCTGGACGAGGTGGCGGGCATCGCGCCGGTGGTCTGCGTGCAGAACAACTACGGCGTGGACGCCTACCGGGAGCAGGACGCGTTCGTGAAGCTCTGCGGTGAGCGGGGGATCGCCTACGTGCCGTTCTTCGCGCTTGCCGGCACCGGTCGGGAGGCGGGTGCGAGCGCCGAGCAGGGCGAGGCGGTCGAAGCCGTCGCCCGCGTCCACGGCGTCACCCCGCACCAGGTACGCCTGGCCTGGACCCTGCACCAGGGCCCGCACGTGCTGGCCATCCCCGGCACCAGCGACCCGACACACCTGGAGGCGAACATAGCCGCAGCCGCCCTGAACCTGACCGAGGAAGACCTAACCCTCCTCACCTGACAAGCGCCCCGCCCTGCTCTCGCTCCGTTGATCATGAGGTTGGCGGCACGACACGCCGGCATCGACGAACGTTAACCTCATGATCACCGGGGAGGGGAGGGCGGGGAGGGCTCGCGGAGCCAGACTCGGAGGGGTGCCACCGCTGTGAAGCCCGCTTCGAGGGCGGGCGTGAGGTCCGGGCCGGATTCGTAGCCGACGAGCGGCAGCCCGGGCAGGGTGGCGAGCACGCCACGCCAGATCTCGTCAGGCCCGCCGGTACCGGCGAACAGGTTGGAGACGCCGAGTACGCCATCGCCGCTGACCACCGCGCCGCCGGCGACCTCGCCCCGATCGTCGTACCGAGCCAGCACCCGTACCCGGGGGTCGGCCAGCACAGCGGGCCGGAACAGGTCCCCGCCGCCGTGCGCCGCCGCCCACGCGGCCAACCCCCGCGCCGTCGTGACCCTGCTGAGCAGCCGTCCGGCCGGAGGGTCCGTCGGTGGGCGGTGGATCCACTGGGCGTCGAAGAGCACCTTAAAGCCGTACCCGGAGAGGTCGAGGTCGGAGAAGCTGTCCTTCACCGACGCACCGGGCCCCGCGTCGATCCGGGCCAGCAGGGCGTCGGCGTCGACGCCGGGGCGCAGCGTGACGGCGTCCGGGTACCAGGTCGGGGAGCGGCGGGGCGCCGACCAGGCGTCGGCGTCGAACCAGCCGGCCACCCCGTGACTGCCGCAGACGACGTCGCACCACTCGGCGTTGTTGCGCGCCGCGGCTTTCCGCACGTCCTCGTCCACGCCCGCAGCCTAGGAGCTTGTGAGGATGACGAGTTGCTGGGTCGCTCGGGTCATGGCGACATAGCGGTCGACAGCCCCTTCGATGCCCTCGCCGAACGACTCGGGGTCGACGAGCACGACCAGGTCGAATTCGAGGCCCTTGGCCAGTTCCGGGGTCAGCGACCGGACGCGGGGTGTCGCGGTGAATGTGGGATCGCCGATGACGCAGGCGACGCCCTCGTCGTGCGTGGCGAGCCAGGCGTCGAGGACCGAGCCCAGATCAACAGCAGATCCGTGTACGACGGGGACGCCGTCGCGCCGGATCGACGTCGGCACGTTGGCGTCCGGCAGCACGGCCCGGATGACCGGCTCGGCCTCCGTCATGATCTCTGCCGGCGTCCGGTAGTTGATGCTCAGCGAGGCCAGGTCGACACGGTCCAGTCCGATTCGTTCGAGCCGTTCCCGCCACGACTCGGTGAACCCGTGCCGGGCCTGCGCGCGGTCCCCGACGATGGTGAAGCTCCGCGACGGGCAGCGCAGCAGCAGCATCTGCCACTCGGCGTCGGTCAACTCCTGTGCCTCGTCCACGACGATGTGCGCGAACGGGCCGGCGAGCAGGTCCGGCTCGACGGTGGGCAGCGCGGCCCCGTCGACAAGGGCGTCCTGGAGGTCCAGTTGACGCAGGCTCGACAGCACCCCTTCGCCGTCGTCGTAGGTGTGGGCCTCGATCAGGTCGTCCACGACAGCGGACATGCGTTCGCGTTCGACGGCGATGGTGGCGTCGTGCCGGCGTCGGCGTCCGGACGCCTCCCGGTCGCCGAGTCGCTGTCGTGCGGCGTCCAGGAGTGGCAGGTCCGACACCGTCCACGCTTGGGCGTCGCCGCGCTGGAGCGTGCGGACCTCGTCGGGGCTGAGCCAGGGCGCGCACCTGCGCAGGTACGCGGGCACCGACCACAGGTCTCCGACGAGGTCGGCCGCGTCGAGCAGCGGCCAGGCTCTGTTGAAGGCCGTCCGCAGGTCCCGGTTGCGTGCCAGCGAGCCGCGGACGAGATCCTCCGACTCGTCACCGTCGTACCTGTCGACGAGGATCGTGAGCAGCGCCTCCCAGATCTCGTCCCGCGCCTCGTTGTGCGGCGTGCCCGGTCCCGCCGCCTCGAACGCCTCGGCCCAGTCGTCGGCGCTCAGCCGGAGGTCGGCGTCCTCGGTCCCGACAGTCATCCCCGTGGCCGGTGGCTCCTCGTAGAACCGGACGGCCGCCTCGATCGCCGTCACCATCTCCACTGACGACTTCAACCGGGCCACGTCGGGGTCGGTCTCGACCGTCGCCCCGGCGCCCTGCGGGACGAGGTCGCGCAGGGTGCAGGTCTGTACGTCCTCCTCGCCGAGGCTGGGCAGGACGTCGGCGACGTACGCCAGGTAGGGCTGGTGCGGCCCGACGAACAGCACGCCGCCCCGGCGGTGACCGAGGCGCGGGTCGGCGTAGAGGAGGTAGGCGGTGCGGTGCAGCGCGACGACTGTCTTCCCCGTGCCCGGACCGCCGTCGACGACGAGCGCGCCGCTGGATCCGGCGCGGATGATGGCGTCCTGGTCGGCCTGGATGGTGCTCAGGACGTCCCGCATCCGGCTGGACCGGCTGCCGCCCAGACTGGCGATGAAGGCGGACTGGTCGTCGAGGGCGACGTGCCCCTGCAACCCGTCGGGAGTGAACACCTCGTCCCAGTAGTCGGTGATCCGGCCCAGCGTCCAGCGGTACCGGCGGCGGCTCGCCAGTCCCATCGGGTTGGCGTGGGTCGCCCCGAAGAACGGCTCGGCGGCGGGGGAGCGCCAGTCGAGGAGCAACTGTCGGCCGTCGCTGTCGGTGAGACCGCGTCGTCCCACGTACACCGGTTGGAGGTTGTCGGCGCTCACCATGCGTCCGAGGCACAGGTCCAGGCCGAAGCGCCGCAGCGTACGCAGCCGGCTTGTCAATCGGCGGACCTCCTGGTCGCGGTCCGACGCCTGCCGGCCCTTGCCCGCCGGTGCCCTGCGCGCCGTGTCGAGGCGGTCGGACAGGTCGGCGGCCGTCTCCTCCAGGCTGTGCGCGATGGCCGTGAAGTGCTGCTCGTCCGCGCCGATCAGCGTCGTGTCGGCCTTGGCGCGCAGGCGGTCGGGAAGGTCGAACACGCTTGTGGTCGAGGGCTTCACGGCATCAGGCCGCATTCTCGTGGCTCCCATTTCCGCAGGTTAGGGCGTTGGCCGGGCAATTCTGGGGCATCACCCGGGTCTTGCCACAAGGCCCCGCCTGCGATATATGTTGAGAGTGGCAGGGAGTGAGTAGTACCTCCCGCTTCTCAATCAGGGCATCTGTTCGGCGTACACGAGGGTCATCGTGTCGGTGTGGCCGGCCCAGCGGAGGTCGAGACGCCAGCAACCGGCCCGCGGCAGGTCGATGATCGACGGGCCGGGACCGCCGGCGACCTCCCGGACCACCCTGGTGTCGGTACCGTCGAGCGTCGCGGTGATCGCCAGCGGCGCCGATGGCGCGTCGGTGGACGTGCGGGCAACCCACAGGATCTTGTTGCTCGACCCGTCCTGCCTGACCTGCGCCAGTGGGTGGCCGAACAGCACGGCCACGATGTCGCCCTTCGCGCCGAGGACGTGCGGAGCGTGGGCGTCACCGCTGAACCCGGCGTCCGCCCAGTCGGGCAGGGCACCCGTCTCGACCCGCGAGCCGCAGCTTGTTGCCCCCGGGCCGTCCGGTGTGGCCGGCTGGCCTGTCGTGCAGCCCGCCAGCAGGACGACCGACGCCAGCAGAACCATGCCCCTGGAACCCATCTCGCTCCTTCCCGGCACACGTCGATGCACGTCTCACCAGGACGACACCGGCCGGATGCGGTGGGTTCCGGCTAGCGCAGCGACTCGGCGATCCCGACGGCCTCGGCCCTGGTGAGATCGCCCTCGATCCGGTAGCTCACGCCACGGTCCTGCCAGATCAGGGTCGAGGCCGCGAGCCGGGCGGTCGACATCCGGACCGTCCCCGCCCGGTCCACATAGGCGAGCGTGTGCGGGCCGTCGACCCACACGGCGAAGTCGCCGTGGACCTGCGTCCACTCCACGATCGGGCCGCTGACCCGCTTGTGGAAGGCCACGTCGAGACGACCGTCGAAGGCGTCGACGCGCAGCGCGCCCCCGTCGTAGAGCAGCGTCGCCACCCGGTACCTGCCCGCGCCGTCGGGGTCGGCGACAAGCACCTGCTCGGGTACGCCGAGCTTCGCCGGCAGTCGGATGGGGAAGCGCACCACCCGTTGTGCCTCGTCCACTGTGGTGATCCGCTGCGCCGGCAATGGCGACGGAGTGCCGGTGGGCGCCTGCGGGCCTGGCGACGTGGCGACGGTGACTCCCGCGAAGCGCAGCAACCCGGCGACGGCGTCGGCGAGCGCAGCCCGTCCCGGCGGCAGCACCGCCACCAGCACGGCGACAAGCGCTGCGGCGACGTACCGGCGCCACCGGCGTCGGCGGGGCACGGGCGGCGTGAGCTGTGCGCGTACGCGCGCGGTGACGTCGGGCGGGTCGGGTGTCTCCAGCCAGGCCGAGAGGTCGCGTAGTTCCCTTTCGAGGTCATCCATGGCGGACCTCCGCACCGTCGAGCAGGCGGCGGAGCTTCGCCAGTGCCCGCGACGTCCGCGACTTCACAGTGCCCCGGGGCCAGCCCAGCATCGCCACCGTCTCCTCCTCGCTGAGGTCGAGGAAGAACCGACAGACGATCACCTCGCGGTCCCGGCCCGGCAGTTGGCGTAGCGCCCGCACAAGCGTGGCGCGGCGCTCCCCGGCCAGCACCGCGTCGACGGCGTCGTCCCCGGTGATCTCGGACCCCGGGTGTGCCGCCGCGGCCCGCAGGACGAGCCCGTCGCGGCGGGAGCGCGTCCGGTGCAGGTTCCGGGTCTCGTTGGCGACGATCGCCAGCAGCCACGCCCGGAAGGACGACTCGCCCCGGTAGCGGGCAAGGCCGTGGTGAGCCTTCACGAACGACTCCTGGACGACGTCCTCGGAGTCCGATCCCGCCCCGAGCAGCACCGCCGTCCGGTACGCGGACGCGGTGTGCCGGGCGACCAGGAGGTCGTACGCCTCCAGGTCACCTGCCCGAGCGCGGGTGACGAGCACGTCGTCGTCCAGGAGGGCCTCCGGTGGGGATCACACTCATGACACCGCCCGCGCCCGGGAGGTTCCATCCGCGGCTTGACCAGCTCACTCCCACCCGGCGTGCAGCATATTGCCAGGATTCGGTGGTGCACTGGAGGTCGTCGAGGAGAGGGGTGGGGCATGGGCTGGTTCAGTCGACGGTCCCGGGACGCCGGAGCGACCCCGACGAAGCTGGATCGGGAGGCGACCCGGGAGGACCTCGCGGCGCTGGAGGCGTTCGTCACCAGCCGGCAAGGTGTGGAGTTCTACCTGGAGCCGGAGACCACCGCTACCGACACCACGGTGATGGCTATCGCGCACGACGGTGAGTGGATTCGCCGCCGGACGGGCACGCCCCGCGCGGCGGGCGACATCGCCCGCAGGCACGCGGTGCCGCTGTACGAGGCCGCCCGCACCGGCTACCCGGAGCGGATGCGGGTGTGGAACCGGGCGCACCCGGAGCGCCACGCCCGCTGAGGCGCATACGTCATTGGCCCGGTGGTCGCTCTCCCGACCGCCGGGCCAATGACGCTCATTCGCTGCGGGCTGTCTGCGGCCCGGTGAGGCGTTCCAGCAGTGGCAGGGTGGAGGCGATGATGCCGAGGCACGCCGCCAACCCGACGACGACGATCACGTAGAAGCCGGGCCCCGGCGCGACGAGCGTGTAGCCCATCTGTGCCCGCAGGAACAGGTGCGCGGCGACCAGGCCCATGCCGATGGCGACCGCGGCGACGGCGAGCATCGGTACGGCGCTCTCCAGCGCCACCACCCGGCGTAGGACCCGCACCGGCGCCCCGCTGAGGCGCAGCAGGCTGAACGGGCGTCGGCGTTCGCTGAGGCCGCCGATCACGCTGACCGCGAGGCTGCACCCGGCCAGCGCGAGGCTGGCGATGATTGTGACGTTTGCCAGCTGCCCCCAGCCGCGCAGCGTGTCGGCGAAGCTCGACTCGAAGTCACCTGGCACGTTCGGCGCCACCCGGAAGGCCGGTAGGGCGGTCTCCAGGACGGTACGCGAACGCTCGACGGCGGCGGCGGAGCCGTCGGTGTTGACGACGATCGACATCACCGGCAGCCGTTGAAGCTCACCGAGCGGGACCGTCGCGGCCTGCCAGACCCTTGTGGACGATGCCGTCTCCCGGAAGGGGACGAGGCCTGTCGCCACCTCGGCGACGTCCGCGCCGTCGGGGCACCGCCCGTACGCGCTCGGGAGGTCGGCGCACGCGATCAGACCGGGCTCGCTGGCGGTCCGCATGTCCGGGTTCTCCAGCACCACTGAAGCGTGCCGTACGCCGGTGACCGAGCGCAGGTCGGTGAGCAGCGTGTCGGGCATTGTCGGTGCCTTCTCGCCGAAGTCCATCGACACCGTGCCGGCTGCCGTCGAGCCGATCGGCGCCGGCCCACGGTTGTCGACGATCGTGGTGATCACGCCGACGGCCACTGTCGTGACGAAGAGCGCGAGCATGATGCCACTGATGGCCCGGAACCCGGCCTTCGGGTTGTCGGCGAGGCGTCGCGCGGCGATGAGGGTGGCCGGGCGGCTGGCGTACCGAGCCATGACGCGGGCGCCGACCATCGTCAACCAGGGGCCGGCCAGCACCAGCCCGGTCATGATGAGCAGCAGACCGGGCAGGAACACCGCCGCCTGACCGTCGGAGGTCGGTGGCCGGTAGCCCAGCGCGAACACCAGCACGCCGACGCCGAGCAGGAGCGGGATCAGCCGGTACGCGCGAGGTGGGCGTGGCGTGACCCGGCGGGTGACGCCCAGCGGCGAGATCCGTACCCGGCGCAGCGACACCGCCGCCGCCACCGCCGCGCCAGCGGGGACGCCGAGCGCGACGAGCAGGACGTCCAGGATGCCCAGTGACATGTCGCTCGGGAAGAACGGCATACCGGTGAACGGGATGCTCGCCAGCGATCCCCGGAATGCGAAGAACAGCAGGAAGCCGACGGCGGTGCCGGTGACGCCCGCTGTGGTCGCCTCCACCGCGGCGACGACCCCGATCTGCTTCGGTGTCGCGCCGACCAGGCGCATCGCGGCGAAGCGCTGCTCCCGGCGGGCGGCGCTGAGCCTGGTGGCGGTGCCGATGAAGATCAGCACCGGGAACAGCAGCCCACCGGCGACCACGCCCAGGATGAGGTTCACCGTCGTCTCGGGCAGCGCGGGCGCGTCACCGACGCTTGTGACCTGCCGGGCCAGCGGCAACTCAGCGACCTCATCGGGGGTGCCGCCCATGACGACGAGCAGGGCGTCCGGTGAGGCCAATCCGGCCGGGCCGACGGTGCCGAGGTCGCGCCCCGGATAGCGGTCGCCCAGTTGGTCGGCCGGGTGAGTGGCGAGCAGTTCCCGCAACGCGGGCGAGGTGTAGAACTCCCCGGGCCCGGGGACGGTCGGGATGCCGACCGGCGTCGGCGCGCCCGCCCCGGTGGCGGCGACATCGATCCGGGTGATCTGCTTACCGTGGAAGAAGTCGTCCCGGGTCGACCACCACAGCGGGTCGGCGTCGCCGCCCGTGGAGGCGCTGGGATACATCGACGCGTACCTGGTGAGCTGGGAGTTGACGGCGTTGACCCCGGCGAGGGTGGCGAGCAGCAGCCCGCTGCCGACAGCGACGGCGGCGGCGATGATGGCCAGGCGGGTGAGTGCCTCCCGGCCGCCGGCCACGGCAAGGCGCAGCCCGAAGCCGATCACGAGGCGATCCGGTCCGGCGCGTTCACGCGCCCGTCGCGGACCATGACCTCACGGTCGGCGTACGCGGCGATCCTGGGTTCGTGGGTGACCAGGATGACCGTGGTGCCCTGCTCGCGGGCGGCGCTGACCAGCAGGTCCATTACCTGCTCGCCGGTGAGCGAGTCGAGCGCGCCGGTCGGCTCGTCGGCGAAGAGCACCTGCGGTTCGGCGACCAGGCCACGGGCGAGGGCGACGCGCTGCGCCTGCCCACCGGACAACTCGCCGGACCGGCGCTGCTCCAGGCCGTCGAGGCCGAGGCGTTCGAACCAGGCGTACGCCCGGCGCAGCGCCCGCGGTCGACGGACGCCGCTGAGCAGCAGTGGCAGGGCGACGTTCTCCGCAGCGGTGAGCTCGGGCACGAGCTGACCGAACTGGAACACGAAGCCGAAGCGGTCCCGGCGCAGGCTGCTGCGCGCGGCTTCGGTGAGGGTGTCGACCCGGTTGCCGGCGAAGTGGATCTCGCCGGAGTCGGGCACGAGGATGCCGGCGAGGCAGTGCAGCAGTGTGGACTTGCCCGAGCCGCTCGGACCCATGACGGCGACGATCTCGCCCGCGCTCACGCTGAGGGTGGCGCCACGCAGCGCGGGCGTCCGGCCGAAGGAGAGCTTCACGTCGCGTGCTTCGATCACCACGCTCATTGCCGTACCGCCTTTCGCAGGGCGTCCAACCGGGCGTTTGTCATCTCGATCCACCGGAGGTCGGCCTCCAGGTGGTAGAGGCCGTGGTCGGCGAGCAGCGCGTCGACCAGACTGCCGGCGCGCTTGACCTCGGTGAGCTCACGCATCCGTTGCAGGTGCGCACTGCGCTGCATGTCGAGGTACTCGCCGGCCGGCCGGTCCAGCATCAGCGCGAGCACGACCTTGGCGAAGAGGACCGTCTGAAGGTGCGGCTCGGGCTCGACCGGCTGGGTCAGCCACTGCTCGACCTCGGTCGCACCGAGGTCGGTGATGACGTAGCGCTTGCGGTCGGGGCCGGCGCCGGGGGCCACGTCACTGATCACCACCTTGCCGTCCCGGGCCAGGCGGCTGAGGGTGGAGTAGACCTGGCCGAACGGCAGCGGCTTGCCCCGGCCGAAGAAGGCGTCGTAGTCGCGCTTCAGGTCGTAGCCGTGGCTGGGCTCCCGTTCGAGGAGGCCGAGAAGGGTCAGTGGGACACTCATGTCAGCAGGCTACCCCGGGTGTATACCTCGCGTATATACCCTCGGTGTGTTCGATGCGGTGGGGCACCGTTGCCTGCGGGCCAGGCGGCTGTTGTGGTCAGCCGAGCAGGGCGTGGGCCAGGGCGTAGCCGGCGACGGCGGCGGCGAGCCCGGCGGCGACGCTGAGCATCACGTTCGCCAGCGCGAGGAGCCGCTTGCCGGTCTGCGCGAGGCGCAGCGTCTCGTAGCTGAATGTGGAGTAGGTGGTCAGCGCACCGCAGAACCCGGTGCCGAGCAGGGCGCTCACCGCCGGACCGGCAGGCAGGCCGACGAGGACGCCGAGCAGCAGTGAGCCGGCCACGTTCACCGTCAGCGTCCCCCACGGAAACGCCGAGTCGTGCCGGGACTGCACGGCCCGGTCGACGAGATAGCGCAGCGGGGCCCCGACGGCGGCGCCCAGCGCGATGAGCAGCACTGTCATCGGGCCACCCGACGCCGCAGCAGTCCCGACGCGGCCGCGTCGCCCACGGCGACCGCCGCGAGCGCCCCGAACACCGTGGCAGCCAGGTAAGCCACGGCCGTGCCCGGTGCGCCCGCGACAAACGCCTCCTGGACGTCCACCGCGTAGGTGGAGAAGGTGGTGAAACCGCCGAGCACCCCGACACCGAGAAACGGGCGGGCCAGGGGGTGCCCGACGCCGAGGTGCCCGAGCACCGCCATCAGTACGCCGACGAGCAGGCAGCCGGACAGGTTGACCGCGAAGGTCGCCCACGGGAAGCCGGTGGGCGGATGCGGGGCGGCGTGTTGCAGACCGGCCCGAGCCAGCGCGCCGAGCACCCCGCCGGCCGCGATCGCGGCGAGCACCGCCAGGGGATGGACGGCCAACTCCTGTCGGTCGGCGGGGACCCGCAGGTCGACGTCCGGATCGGTACGCGGCTCGGGCGGCTCTGGCACGACTGCTCAGCGTACTGCCGCCACGGCGGCGTCCGAGCCGCCGCGCCACACCGTCCCGACCTCGGTGAACCCGGCCTCGGTGAGTGTCTTCACGTGCCAGGACACCGCAGGGGCCCACTCTGGGCTGTGCCCGGTCGGGTAGATGGCGTGCCGCTCGGCGACGAGCGGGGCCAGCGTCGGGTCGGCACCAGCCCGCGCCCACCAGTCTGACCAGGAGAGCATCGAACCGGTGGCGTACCGCGCCTGGCGGCGCTCGCGCGCCCGTCCGGTCATCCGCTTCGTCAGCTCGGGCAGGGCGTCGTCGGGCATGTGGTCGGCGTTGACGAAGATCCCGCCTGGTCGCAGGACGTCGCGGATCTCCGCGTACAGCTGGCCGAGCCGGTCGCCGGGCAGCCAGTGCAGGGCGGTGGCGGTGAGCACGCCGTCGTACTCCTGGTGGGGGAGCGCGGAGCGCCACTCGGGGGTGCCGAGGTCGGCCGTGACGATCTCGGCCCGGTCGCCCAGCGAGGCGCCGGCGATGGCAAGCAACGCCGGGTCCAGGTCCAGCAGTGTCACCTCGGCGTCGGGGAAGCGCGCCAACGCCCGCAGCGAGATGGTGCCGGTGCCGCCGGCCAGGTCGAGCAGGCGTGGCGGTCGACGATCGAGTACGGCGTCGAGGGCGTCGAGCATGGCGGTGAACCGGTGTTCCCGGTCCGGCATGTACGCCTCCTGCTGACGGTCCCAGCTCTCCTGCCAGGCCCACGGTTCCACGAGGTAAGGAGTCATGGCGAGCAGACTAGTTACCGCTGCGGAGCACTGTCCAGACCTTGTTGCACATTCTTGGCAACTGCTAAAGAATGGCAGGGCGATGATCAGAGATGCGCCGGGCTGGTCGGATGGCCAGCCCGGCGCACCGCGTACAGCCGGATCTGGCGGCCTGGTCGGCAGGGGTGCCCCGGGCCGCACGGGCATTCGGCTCCAGCTCTGTTGACATAGGATCAGCGTCCATGCGCGTGCTGGTGGTCTCCGCCCCGCTGGTCGGGCACGTCTTCCCGCTCGTGCCGCTCGCTCTCGCGCTACGCGACGCCGGCCATGACGTACTGCTGGCCACCGGTGGCGGCGGGCTGGCAGCCGCCGACGCCGGCCTGCCGGTGCACGACATCGCGCCGGGGTTCGACTTCGGCCGGATCGCGCTGCGGGTCTTCCCCCGTCATCCGCTGATCGCGCGCGCCGAGCTGGCCGGCACCGCCGGCACCCGGGGCGCCGGCCTGCTGTTCGGCAAGCTCAACGACTACCTCACCGATTCGGTGGTCGCGCTTGCCACCCGGTGGCAGCCGGATCTGGTGTTGCACGAGCCGTTCGCCGTCGCCGGAGCGGTCGCCGCCGCGCGGCTCGACATTCCGGCCGTACGCCAGGAGAACGCCCTCTTCGACGGCCGGGAACTGGTCCGTGCCACCACCGCCCGGCTCGGCGCCGCCCTGCGCCGGCACGGCCTGGCCGAGCTACCGCCGCCGGCCGCCGCGCTCGCCGTGGCTCCGCCCAGCGTGGCCGCCCAGAGCGGCTGGCCGATGCGGTACGACTCCTATGCCGGCGGCGGCGAGCTGCCGGCGTGGCTGCGTGAGCCGGGGGAGCGGCCCCGGATCCTGGTCACCCGCAGCACCCTCACCGGCCCCGGCGACCGAGGGCCGATGCCCGCCGTGGTGGCCGCGGCCGCCGGGGTGGACGCCGAGATCGTGCTGGTCCGGCCCGATGCGCGGTCGGCTCGGTCGCTGCCCGGCAACGTGCGGGTGGTCGACTGGATTCCGCTCGACGAGGCGTTGCCGGCGAGCGCGGCGCTGGTCCACCACGGCGGTGCGGGCAGTGCCCTCGGTGCTCTCGCCGCCGGCCTGCCCCAACTGGCCACCGTGGGCGCGGGGGACCGGCGGCACAACGCCGAGCTGGTGGCCCGTCGAGGTGCCGGCCTGGCCCTGCGCCCCCGCGACATCACCGCGCTGACGCTCACCCGCCTGCTCACCGACGACGGCCTCCGCATCGCCGCCGCGGAGGTCAGCCGGGAGATCGCCGCCATGCCGCCGCCGTCGGAACTGGTGGACCGGCTGACGGCGTTGGCCTGACCGCGCTCCCGCGTGGCCGCACCGGAATCGTCGTCGCGCTGCGGCAGGATGACCTGATGCGACACGTCGTGCTGTTCCATTCGGTGTACGGGCTGCGACCCGCCGTACGCGCCGCCGCCGACCGGCTGCGCGCCGCCGGGCACCGGGTCGTCACCCCCGACCTGTACGGAGTGCCCGCCACCGAAACCGTCGAGGAGGGCTTCGCGCTGCTCGACAAGGTCGGCCACGAGGTGGTGCTCGACCGGGCCCGCACAGCGCTGCGGGACCTCCCGCCGGAGACCGTGCTCGCCGGCTTCTCGATGGGCGCCGGTGTCGCAGGAGCGCTGCTCGCCGAACGCCCCGACGCCGCCGCGCTGCTCCTGCTGCACGGCACCGGTGGCGCGCCGGACGCGGTTCGACCCGGGTTGCCGGTGCACCTGCACCTCGCCGACCCGGACCCGTACGACGCGCCGGACGAGGTCGACGAGTGGCAGCGGGCCATGACCGACGCCGGTGCCGACCTGACGGTGTTCCGCTACCCCGGCGCGGGGCACCTGTTCACCGACCCCGACCTCGACGAGTACGCCCCGGACGCAGCCGACGCGGCCTGGCCACGGGTGCTGGCCTTCCTGGCCGCCGGCTGAACGATCGACAGGTAACGCTGCCTCCCACCGTGGCGCGCGGTCCGTGTCCCGTCCGCCGCGGGGGTCCGCCTCGCCGCACTGCCCCGTGATGCCGGGCGTTCAGGCGGAGGCGGCCAGGCCCTCCAGCGGACGGACCGGCACCACAGCGGGTACGCCGTGCGCCGCACCGGGTAAAGCGCCGACGCCGGCCCGGGTGAGGCGTCCCGCAGAGCCTGGCACGGGGGGCGCCGCACGGTTCGCCGCAGGGAGCCGATCGGACCGCAGGGGTAACTGAGTGAGCGTGCCGGCGTGCGACACGGACCCCGGCAGGGTCCGGGCCGGCGGCGCATGACCGGCCGACCCGACGGCTCGGAGCCGTCGCACGCCCAGCGGACTGCTGATGTCGTGGATCGCCGCGGCCGATGGGGTGCCCGCCGAGACGGGAGTGCGGCGGGGCACCGGTGCCGAGCCGGCCAACGCGGTGTCGAGACGCACGACCTCGGCGTGCCGCGTGGGCGAGCCGCTGACAGTGCCAGCGCTGACAGTGCCAGCGCTGACGGCGCCAGGGTGGACGGCGGCAGCGCGGCTGTCGGGCTGCCGGGCCAACGAGTGGACGCTGTGCAGGCGCGGAGTGCCGGCGGCCCGGCGGGCGAAGACGGCCCGCAGCGCGCGGGGCAGCCGCTCGGCGGCAACCTGGCGCAGCGCGGGAGCGGTGAACGCGTACCCGCCGCCGCGGCGGGGGAGCAGCAGCCCGGCGGCGACCAGATCACGCAGCGCCGCGGCCGATCGCCCGGGCGCCCAGTCGAGCGCGCGGTCGATGGCCGCGCCGGAGATCCCGCCGTCGAGGGTGCCGGCTGCCATCAGCACCGCACGGTGCTCACCGCCGAACCGGTCCAGCTCCGCGCCGGCGGCCCTGCGCACCGCGTCGGGCAGCCCGCCCGCCGTCGGGTCCGCACACGTCGTGATCGCTGCCACGTACGCGGCCGCGTGCCCGGGTCGTCCTCCGACCAGCGGCAGCAGCCGGTCGACAAGGGCGACCGGCTGGCCGGCGCGGGCCAGCAGGTGGCGCAGCAGCCGACCGGACTGCACGGTGGCCAGCGGCCGGATCGCCACCCGGCGGGCCGGGCCGGGTCGGGTGTCGGCCCACTGCGGCTGGTGCACGGTGAGCACCGCCAGCGGGAGCTCGCGCGCCGTCGCGGTGCTGAACAGCGCGTGCAGGAACCGGCTCACGGCCGGCGCGGCCCGGTCCACGTCGTCCACTGCGACGACGAGCGGGCCGTCGGCGGCCAGGCGCAGCAGGACGTCGCGGCAGATCGCTGCGCCGGTCAGGGCGTCGGCGCCGCCGTCCGGAACGGCAAGCAGCTGCTGCAACGCCGGCACCGCCGCTGCGACCCGGTCCGGTGTGAACAACGGCGTCAAGGTGTCGGTCAGGCGTTTGCGGACCGTGGCCGGGCCGTCACCGTGCCGGATCCCGGCCAGGTTGCGGACCAGCTCCGCGACCGGCGCGAGAACCTGATCGGGGTACGGCGGGCAGCCCACCACGCACCACCGCACCGACACGTCGTCCATCGTGGACAGCGTTCGGGTCAGCTCGTGCAGCATGCGGCTACGGCCGCTGCCGGTCGGGCCGACCACTGACACCCAGCGGGGCGAGCGCTCCCGCAGCGCCCGGGTCAGCTGCTCGGAGATGGTGGCCAGCTCGCGGCGGCGGCCGATCAGTGGGCCGTCGTGCCGGGCGACGCTGGGGCGTATCGGGCCGACGGCATGCCAGACCGGCATCGGCGACACCCGGCCGGAGACCGGCACCGATACCAGTTGGCGTTGGGCGATCAGACCGGCGGTGGCCCGGGCCGTGGTGGCGCAGAGCGCGACGGCGCCGGGAGGCGCGTACTCCTGGAGGCGGGCCGCCGTGGTGATCACCGCGCCGCTGGCGACGCCGTGGCCCCCGCTGACCGCGTCGCCCAGGTCGACCACCACCTCGCCGGTGGCGACGCCCACGCGGACCCGCAGCCGGATGTCGCCGACCGTCGAGCGACGGTCCAGCGCGGCCTGGATCTCCAGTCCCGCGCGCACCGCCCGGTACGCGTCGAAGCCGTCGGAGTGCCGCGCCCCGAACAGTGCCATCACCGCGTCGCCGACGTACTTCTCGACAACGCCCTGCCAGCGGTGCAGCACTCCGGCGACGGTGTCGAAGTACGCGCGTTGCAGGGCGCGGACGTCCTCGGGGTCGAGCCTGTCGACAAGTGCTGTGGAGCCGACGATGTCGACGAACAGCACGGTGACTGTGCGTCGTTCCGCGGGTACCGGCCAATGTGGGTAGTCGGTCCGCGGCCTGTCGGCGACGATAGTGATCATGGGTAGCGCACCGGCCCTTTCCTGCTGACGGCTGATGACCCTCCGGACATTGGCATTCGTGGGCTGACCGGGGATCTGCCGAACGACGTATGTCGGCCACCCGCAACCTTTAGTCGCAATCTCGACGCGACGAGTACCACAAGCGGCAAGTGGTTGTAGAACGGTCCAGGGGCGTGTGATTAGGCTGCGTGCCATGGCCAGCGATGTGGACACCGCACCGCTCGTGGGCCGGGCCGGGCTGGTGCAGACGGTTCGGTCCGCCCTGATCGGTGACGTGGCACAGGGGCAGACGGCCGCCGTCTTCCTCACCGGCGAGAGCGGTGTAGGTAAGACCCGCCTCCTCGGCGAGATCGGTGCCCGGTTGCGCGACCAGGGCGCACTGGTGTTGACCGGCGGTTGCCTGGACATCGGCGATGCGTCCCCGCTGCACCCTCTCCTGCAGGCGTTGCGGCGTTTCGACGCCGACCTGCCTGCCTCGCAGGCGCGCACCTCCTCGGCCGTGCGGAGCCTGTTGCAGATGTTCGCCGAGGAGACCGGCGGCCCGGACGGCGCGAGCGCCCTGCTGGAGCGGGTGTCACGCGGGCTGCATCTGATCGCCGAGGGGCGACCGCTGGTGCTGATCCTTGACGACCTCCAGTGGGTCGACCGCAGCACCCGGCAGCTCCTGCTCTACCTGCTCGCCGGTCTCGGTGACCTTCAGCTGTCGGTGCTGGCCGCGGTGCGCGCCGAGTCGTTGCAGGGCGCCCACCCGCTGCGTCGGGTGCTCACCGAGCTGCGCCGGCTGCGCTCGGTGCGGGTGCTCGACCTGGCCCCACTGGATCGCGCCGACACGGAGAAGCTCGCCGCCGCGGTGCTGGGCGGTGACCTGCCCGCCGAGGCGGCCGACCAGGTGTGGCAGCGCAGCGGCGGCAACCCGTTCGTCGTCGAGGAGTTGGCCCGTGACCTGCGCGATGGGCGCGACGGGCTGTCCGAGACGCTGCGGGAGATCTTCCTCGACCGGGTCGACGCGCTGCCGCAGCACGCGCACGCAGTGGTGCACGCGGTGGCCGCCGGTGTGGAGCCGGTGCAGCACTGGCTGCTGGCCGAGGTGTTGGGGCTGCCGGAGGGGGAGCTGATCGACGCGGCCCGCGCCGCCGTGGCTCACCGGCTGCTGGTCGGCGCCGACGACGGCTACCGGCTGCGACACCGTCTCGTGGCCGAGGTGCTGGCGCACGAGTTGCTGCCGGCCGAACGCTCTGGCATCCACCGGCGCTACGCCGAGGCGCTGACCGCCGCGCCGGGCGAGCTGCAGCAGGCCAGGTTGGCGCATCACTGGCGCCTGGCCGGCGAGCCGGCCCGTGCCCTGCCGGCCGCTGTGGCCGCGGCCCAGGAGGCCGAGCGGCTGCACGGCTACGCCGAGGCGCACCGGCACTGGTCGGCGGCGTTGCAGCTGGCCGAGGACTCCGGCTCGCCGGCGGCGGACCGGGTCGAGCTGCTCGGCCATGCGGCCGAGGCGGCCCACCACTGCGGGGAGCACGCTCGTGCGTTGGCCCTGCTGGAGGAGCTTGCCGAGTTGCAGGGCGGGGAGCCGACCTGCGCACTGCACATCCAGCGGGCCCGTTACCTGGCGGCGGCGGGGCGCTCCGCGCTGGCCGAGGAGGAATACCAGCGGGCGCTGGAGGCGGCGGACTGCTCGCCGCGCGACCGGGCCACCGCCGCGGCACGCCTCGCCGAGCTGCTGCTGCACCTGGGCCGGTACGCCGACGCCGGACAGCGTGCCCGGGAGGCGCTGGCACTCGCCGCCGACGTGGAGGGCTCCGCCACCGAGGTGGTGCTGGCCAGCTCGGCGCTGGGCTTCAGCGACGCCTGCCTGGAGGACCCGGACGCCGGGTTGGCGGTCATGCGCCAGGCTCTCGAAACCGCCGAGCGCGCCGGTCAACCGGAGGACGTGGCGTGCGCGTACCTGCACCTCGCTGAGCTGCTGACCGGGCCGCTGAACATCCTCGAAGAGGGGGTGCTGGTGGCCCGGCGGGGTGCCGAGCGGGTCGCCGAGCTGGGTCTGGGCCGTACCTGGGAGACGCGGCTGCTTGCCATCGCCACCAATGGACTGTTCCGGGTGGGCCAGTGGGCCGAGGCGGAGAAGGTGGTGGCCGCCGCGCTGCGGCACCGACCGTCCGGGGCGGACGCCGTCGAGCTGCTGCTGGCCCGTTGCCGACTGTCGGTGGGCTACGGCGACATCGAGGCCGCCGACCGGGATCTCGACGCCGTGGCGACGGTGCTCGCCGGCGGTGGTGCCCGGCACGTCATCCCGCTGCTCACCCTGCGCGCCGGGCTGGCGATGTGGGAGGGCCGGCACGATGTGGCACGCCAGGCGGTCCAGCGTGGCCTGACCGAGAGCCGTTCGGACGACGTGACGATCCTGTCCGCGCTGGTCTGGCACGGCCTGCGCGCCGAGGCCGAGGCGCACGCCAGTCGTACCGTGGCGGTGGACCCCACTGCGGTGCGTCGTCTGCGTGGTGTGGCCGATCGCGTCGCGCGCAAGAGCGCGTCCGCTGCCCCGCCGGTGCGGTCGGTTGTGGACGGCTTCCTGGCGCTGTGCGCCGCTGAGGTGAGCCGCCTCGACGGCAGCGATCCGGAGCTGTGGGCTACCTCGGCCGCCGAGTGGGACCGCCGCAACCATCCCTACCCGGCGGCGTACTCGCGGCTGCGGCAGGCCGAGGCGCTGCTGGCCCGGCGTAGCCGGCTGGCCACCGCGGGCCGGCTGCTGCGCGAGGCGCACCAGATGGCGCAGGGGTTGGGCGCGGTTCCGCTGACCTCGGAGATCCGGGGGTTGGCCGGGCGGGCCCGGGTGCCGCTCCAGGAACGCGACGATCGCGCTGGCCGGGGTGCCACGCCGGCTCAGCCTGTCGACGACGAGTTGGCCGCACTCACCGCGCGTGAGCGGGAGGTGCTCGCCCTGGTCGCCGAGGGTCTGACCAACAAGGAGATCGGGCAGCGTCTGTTCATCAGCGAGCGGACCATCGGCGTGCACGTGTCGCACATCTTCGACAAGCTCCAGGTCCGCACCCGTGTTCAGGCCAGCGCGATCCAGCTGCGCATCGGGCGCGCCTGACCGACGTACGTAGTCCGCGCGGCGCCTGTGCGCGCCGGATACGTCGTTTTACTGATTCCGAGGGTGGGTGCCTGTTGAGAGGCTGAGCCCCGTCGACGGCGGTACGGCCGTGAACCAGCATGGAGGAGAGATGACCGAACCGGTCTGGGGACCTGTCCACGGGGACATCGTCGACCTGCTCGCCGATCACCCCGCGGACGTGCCAGCGGTGGTCGATCACCTCACCAAACTCCAGGACATGCTGGTGCGGCTGCCGCCGTTGGAGGAGAGCTGCCCGCTTGCGGACTTCAACAAGCTCTACCTGACGATCACGAGCAGCGTGCTCGACGGCCTGTACGACGACCGTTTCATCGACCCGGTGTTCCTCGCGCGGCTGGACGTCGAGTTCGCCGCCCGCTACTTCGACGCGTTGCGGTTGTGGACCGACTCCAGCCCCGGCACCCCGAAGGCGTGGTCGTGTCTCTTCGAGCGCATGCGCGGGCCGGACGCCCGACCGTTGCCGTCGGCGGCGGCCGGGGTGAACGCGCACATCAACTTCGACCTGCCGTTCGCGCTGGTGACCACGTTCGACCACCTGGAGTCGGAGCCTGTCGACGGCAGCGACCAGCACCACGACTACCTCGAAATCAACAACATCTTCGCGGACAAGATCCCCGGTCTGCGTCGCGGCTATCTGGAGCAGTGGCAACTGCTCATCGACATGCTCAACGGCGACATCGACGACTGGTACCAGGGGGAACTGGTCGAGTACACCCGCGATGTCGCCTGGCGCAACGCACAGAAGATCTGGCGGTGCCGGCACGATCCGGCCGCCCACGAGAGTGAGCGCAGACGGTTGGACAAGAACGCCGCCGCGCTCGGCCGGCTGCTGCTCTCGCCCCTGGGGGCGTTTCTGCAATAGCCGGGGACGGGGGGTCCCCGCGCTCTGCCCGGTGGTGGGGCGGCGGAGCGCGGGGACACGTCCCGCACGTTCCACCCACCCCGTGTGGCCGTCTGACGGCCGCGTCGGGGAGGCGGCCGGTCGGCTCCGGGGGGTGTCGACCGTCTGCCGCCGTCGGCCGGCTCGGGGGGTGCCGGCCGGCGGTTGGGGGAGCGGCGGGAATTCCGAGGGTGTCGGCGGGCCGGTACGGGGTACGCCCGCGCCATGACCGTCCTGGCCCGGCGCCGGCCCGCCGCCCGACCTCGGCCCTCCCGACCCCGCCGTGCGCGACCCGGCCCGTTGCGGCCGGGTGACCCGGTGCCGCGACCCGCTGCCCGGCCGGGTGCGCGTTGACCGGCGTACGGCGTCAGCGGTGACCGCTGTCGGCCCACCCGCGCCGAGCCGGTTGCCAAGCGGACCGGACCACCCCTGAGCAGGTCATCCACGTCCCCGGTTCCGCCGCTCGGGTCGTGGGCGACCACCTACCGTCGGATCAGAACCTGCGAGGGTGGGACGGGCGATGGCTGACGAGCACCGGGCGAGGCCGCGACGCTGGAGCGGCCGCCGCCACACACCGACCGGACCGGATCCGGCGCTGCGCGCCGCCCGCGACCCGGCCCGCCCGCACCGGGGCGGTCGCAGCGGTGTCGTGGTGCCCGAGCGGGTCGCCAGCCCGGCCCGGCCGGGGCCGCCGACGAGTCCGCTGCGCCGGTGGCTCTTCGAACACCGGGTGCAGCCGCCCGGCCCGGAGACGGCCGAGGGGCAGAACCGCAGGCACGCGTGGTGGCAGGTGATGTGCCTGACCGGCGTGGACTACTTCTCCACCCTGTCGTACCTGCCGGGCATCGCGGCGGTGGCGGCCGGTGCGCTGTCCCCACTGGCGACCCTGCTGATCGTCGCGCTGACCCTGTTCGGCATGTTGCCGATGTACCGCCGGGTGGCCCAGGAGAGCCCGCACGGGCAGGGCTCGGTGGCGATGCTGGAGCGGTTGCTGCCGTTCTGGCGGGGCAAGATCTTCGTGCTGGTGCTGCTGGGGTTCGTGGCCACCTCGTGGATCATCACGATCACGCTGTCGTCGGCCGACGCGACAGTGCACCTGCTGGAGAATCCGTACCTGCCGGACAGCATGCACGACCCCGTGGTCCCGGTCGTGGTCACTGTCGTGCTGCTGCTCGTCCTCGGCGGGGTGTTCCTTCTCGGGTTCCGCGAGGCGGTGGTGGTGGCCATCCCGTTGGTGGCGGTGTTCTTGCTGCTCAACGCGGTGATCGTGGTGGTCGCGGTGTCGCGGATTGTCGCCGATCCGACAATCGTGTCGGACTGGACTGCCGCGTTGACCGAGGGCGGCGCCGGCCCGGGCGAGGTGCTTGTCACCGCGGTGCTGGCGTTCCCGTTGCTGGTGCTGGGGCTGTCCGGGTTCGAGACCGGGGTCAGCATGATGCCCCTGGTGGCGGCCGACGGGCCGGATCGGCAGGCCCGCCTGGCGGCCCGGATCCGCAACACCCGGCGGCTGCTCACCACCGCCGCGCTGATCATGTCGGTCTACCTGATCTCGACGACGTTCGTGACCACAGCGCTCATCCCGGCCGAGGAGTTCCGCCCGGGCGGCGGCGCGAACGGTAGGGCGCTGGCCTTCCTGGCACACACCTATCTGGGCGAGGTGTTCGGCACTGTCTATGACGTGAGCAGCGTGTTCATCCTGTGGTTCGCGGGCGCCTCCGCGATGGCCGGGCTGATCAACATCGTGCCGCGGTACCTGCCCTCGTACGGCATGGCCCCGGAGTGGGCGCGGGCGGTGCGACCAGTGGTGATCGTCTACACCGTGGTCAGCGTCGCCATCACGATCGCCTTCCGGGCCGACGTGAACGCCCAGGCCGGCGCGTACGCGACGGGCATCCTGGCGATGATGGTCTCCGGTGCGGTGGCGGTGAGCATCTCGGCGGTCCGCCGCCGCCAGCGTGGCGCTGCCGTCGGCTTCAGCGTGCTGAGCCTGGTTCTGCTGTACGCGCTGATCGAGAACGTCTTCGAGAAGCCGGACGGGATCACCATCTCGGCGCTGTTCATCCTCGGCATCAACGCGGTGTCGCTGGTCTCCCGGGTCACCCGGACCACCGAACTGCGCGCCGAACGGATCGATTTCGACGAGCCGGCCCGCCGCTTCATCACCGAGTCGTTGGCGCACGACGGGCAGCTGCATCTGATCGCGAACAAGCGGCAGACGGGCTCGCTGAAGGAGTACACGATCAAGGAGCGCGGGCAGCGGGGGATCAACCCGGTGCCGGGGGCCGCCGACGTGCTGTTCCTGGAGATCGACGTGGGGGACCCGTCGGAGTTCAGCCAGGTGCTGGAGGTGCGCGGGATCGAGGTGGGCGGGTTCCGGGTGCTGAGGGCAAGCAGTTCCGCCGCGCCGAACGCGATAGCGGCGATCCTGCTGGCGTTGCGCGACGCCACAGGGGTCCGGCCGCACGCGCACTTCGAGTGGTCGGAGGGGAGACCGCTCGCGCACCTGCTGCGGTACCTGATCCTCGGCCGGGGCGACACCCCGCCCGTCGTACGGGAGATCCTCCGCCGTACCGAGCCGGATCCGTTGCGACGACCGGGCATCCACGTCGGGGGGTGAGGGCGCGCACCATCTGATGATGTAAAAGATGAATAGCAGCGTTATTCACGTTCACACCTTCCTGTCCGTATTGCGGCCCTATCGTGACCTTTGGTGGTCGGCGGCACGTCGAGCACCCCGCGCCCGGATCGGCGCGCGGTCACGTTGAGCAGTCAGGAAGGCAGGCACCACGATGTCCACGTACCGAGGAGGAGACCCGGCACGCCCCAGACGGCGATCCCGATGGTTCTTAGCCGGCGGCTTCCTGGCCGGGAGCCTGGTGGTGGGGGCGGCCGGCGTGGCGGGCGTCGCCGCGGCGGCCGACCGCGACCTCTCGCTCCCGGGCCTGGCCAAGCTCAGCACCGCGGCCAGCGACGACGACCGACGGCCCGGCGACCGGCCGGAGCGGGAGCGGGACCGGGACGACGCCGGGCGGGCCCCACGGAACACCCCCGGCACCGGCAAGCGCGGTGTGGTCGAGGTGCCCTGCGACTCCGCGAAGCTGGTGGCGGCCCTGGTGACGGCCAACGCGCAGGGCGGCGGCGAGCTGCGGCTCGCGCCCCGGTGCCGCTACGTCCTCAGCGAGGCGTTCCACGAGACGGACCAGTACGACGGCGGGATCCGCGACGCGCGCGAGGCCGCCGACGCCGCCGAGACCCCCGGTGACGCCGAGGCGCCGCCGCACAACCCGGCCGATGACACGGCCGGCCTGCCGGTGATCTACCAGCCCATCACCGTGGACGGCGTCGGTGCCACCATCGCCCGCGACGCCCAGGCCGCGCCCTTCCGATTCTTCACAGTCCGCGACGGCGGCGAGCTGACCCTGCGCGACGTCACGCTGCACAACGGTCGCTCCGCCATCGAGGGTGGCAGCGTGCACGTGGTGCACGGCGCGACAGCCGTCGTGGACCGCGTCACCGTCACCCACAGCACGTCGCTGTCGCCAGAGGGCGGCGGCGGTGGCATCTTCAACGACGGCAACCTGGTGGTCACCGACTCCACGTTCATCGGCAACAGCGCCTCCGGCGCCGCGGGCAAGGGCGGGGGCCTGCTCAACGGCGGTGTGCTGACGTTGAAGCGTTCCGAGTTCCGTAACAACAGCGCCAACGGCTACGGCGGCGGGCTCGGTAACTACCGGGGCGCGGCCGAGGTGGAGAGCGTCAGCTTCACGCAGAACAGCGCCGCGCAGGGCGGCGGCATGGCCAGCTTCTCGGCCCGGACCAAGGTCTCCGACACCGAGCTGCTGAACAACACAGCGCAGATCGGTGGCGGTGCCGCCAACTCCGACGCGGTGCTGGTGATGCGCAAGATGACCATCCGCGGCAACACCTCCACCATCAACGGCGGCGGCATCTCCACCGTCAAGGGTCTGCTGCCGCTCGACGACAGCGTGGTCGACGGCAACACCACCCACGGTCTCGGCGCCGGCATCTACGCCGAGAAGTCCAACCTGCTGGTACGCGGCAGCGACGTCACCGGCAACGAGGCGGTCGGCGCGGCGTCCAAGGGCGGCGGCATCTACGCCACGGCGGGCTCGTTGGCGCTCTACACCACGAAGGTCACAGACAACGCCGCCACCGTGAAGCCGGGCGGCATCTTCGCCCAGCACGCCCAGGTCAAGATCGACGACGAGAGCGTTGTCGTCGAGAACGAGCCGACGAACTGCGACGGTAGCGCGGTGCCGATCGCACGCTGCTTCCGCTGAGCGTCAAGCCAGACGACCATCCCGCGAACACCGCCTGCCGCCCGGACGAGCCCTCGCTCGTCCGGGCGGCAGCAAACGGCCCGCGCCCTTCGCAGGGGTGCGGGCCGGTGGTGCTCGGTGTCCTACTTGGACGGTTCGGGCAGCTTGCAGTCGACCTTGGGGTTGGCGCCGATGTAGTTCAAGGGCCCGGCCACGATGGTGACCAGGATGGTGCCGGCCTCGGCGCAGTTGGTGTCGTCTCCGCTGTAGTAACCCCGCTGGCCCGCGGCGACAGCGCCGATCACCAACCAGATCACGACGAGAACTCCGAGTATCGAGGTGCCGCGCATCGCTGCCTCCTGAAGGAATGTGGTGGATCTGAGGTGCACCGGTTGTACCCAATCGGGTCGCGCGGCTAACGGCGGTCGCCCGCGACCTCGGCGGGTCGTCCGTCCGGCTGATGTCAGTGGCCCGTCGGTACCGCACCGGCATCGGCCACCCGCACCACGTACCGACCGGCGGCTATCGGATCGCCGACCGTTCCCGCCGCCGCGTGGGCTGCCGGACGTAGAACTGCGTGAGGCCCCGCCGAGGAGGACTCATGGACGCCCGGACACCGCCCCTCTACATCGACCGCCCCGAGGACGTCGCGGTCGCCGCCCGCGCGCTGGCCGGTGGCGCGGTCGTCGCGGTGGCGTTCGCCAACTTCTACGCCATCGTCAGCCGTCCGGACGCCGCCACCGTGCGTCTGGTCAACCTGGCCAAGGGCCGCCCGATCGACCAGGTAGGCAGCATCACCACAGGCGTCTGCCGCATCCCGGCGATGTTCGACTGGTCGCGGGTCTCGCCCCGGTTGCCGGCCGGGCGGGTGCTGGCCCTGATGGACGCCCTCTACGGCGCCGGGCCATTCGGCTTCCGGGGCCCGGCCGCCGACCGGCTGCCCGAGCACCTGACCCAGGTCGACAGTGGGCTGCGCACCACCCAGGTCATCGCGCCCGGGCTGACCTGCCCGTCGAACGCCTTCTTCGAGCGGGCGCTCGCCGAGACCGGATCGGATCACCTCTACATCACCTCGGCGAACCGGTCCCGGCACCGCACCGGCCTGCCCGACGAGCCGGCGCACTGGAAATCCGGGGCGCTCGCCGCCGACTTCGCCCACCTGACCGACCTGGTGGTTCTCGTGCACCGCGACGAGGCGGCGGCCCGCGCCGCCTACCCCGGCTACCGCACCACCTCGGTGACCCTGCTCTCCTTCCACGCGCCGGAAGGCGAACTGGAGGAACCGCCGGTGCTCACCGTGGACCGGCACGGCTCGCTGCATCTGGACGACGTACGCCGGGCGGCCGCGCCGCTGGGCCTTCAGGTCCGCCTCGGCGACACCGCCGGGCAACGGCTGCGGGTCCGGGAGTACGCGGGTGCCCTGGTGTGAGCGGGTCCGGTGGCGCGGACCCCGCATCAGTGCGGTGGCGCAGGCGCCTCCGGAGGTCTACCCAGACTGCGGCGGTAGTCAGCGTAGGCAACGCCGGCCAGCACCAGCATCGCGCCGAGGGAGGCGAAGAACGACGGCAGGAACAGCGCCCCTGACGCGATGGTCAGCAGCGCCAGCACACCGCCCGGCCGGGACCACGACACCCGGCTGAACACCTCGTACTCGAAGGCGGCCCGGCCGACCAGGAACAGCGCCGGACCGCCGAGGATCACCGCCACCCACGCCGGTGGTACGCGGCCGGGATGTTCGTGCAGCAGCAGTTCGAACCCGGAGGCCGTGGTCACCACTCCGGCGATCATCACCAGGTGGGTGTACGGCGCGCTCAGCAGGAACCTGCTGGGCAACCTGGCCGACTGGATGGCGAGCGGCAGGAGTTGGCCGGACTTGTGGACGTAGATCCGCCACAGCAGCAGGGTGGTCGCGAAGGCCACCGCGAACGCGCCGATGTTCTGCCACTCGGAGTGCGCCAGGCTGAACATGGTGCCGATGGTCAGGATGGCGTCGCCGAGGGCGATGATGAAGAACTGCTGGTACCGCTCGGACAGGTGCTCGGCGGTGACGTTGCGCTGCTCCTCCGGCACCACCCCGAGGCCGGGCACCGGGTATGCGAGCCGGAAGCCCACGTAGTCGATAGCGAGCGCGAGGGCCCAGCAGGCCAACCGGGCGTCACCGCTGACGAACGCGCCGACGATCCAGGGTATCGCCGACACCGCGAACCAGGTGACGATCCGTGCCGCCCGGCGCTGGAACTCCGGCTCGTGCCGTACGGCGGGCATCAGGAACAGTCCGCGCCCGAGGTGGATCGCCACGTAGGCGCCGGCGAAGACGATCCCGCGGGCGCCGAACGCCTCCGGGATCGCTGTCGTCATCAGCAGCGCGCCGAACATCACCGCGCTGATCAGCATTTTGATCTCGGTGCGTTCCGGGTCGTACAGGTCGGTGACCAGTGTGGTGATCGCCCACGTCCACCAGACAGCGGCCAGCAGGACCAGTGCCTGGGCGGCTTGGCGCCAGTCGAGCTGCTGCACGAGCCCACGGGAGATGAGGGCGAGCGCGACGACGTACACCAGGTCGAAGAAGAGTTCGAGCAGCGTCACCCGGCGCGAGGCCTCCGGGTCGCGTGCCGGCGCCCGGGCTCCGCGTCGCCCGGGCTCCGACGCGGAGAGGGACACGGTCGCTCCTGCGGTGCCGACGCGGCGGACCGTGCGGTCCACCTCGACCGACGCTAGCGAGCAGCCGGCCGCGCCGCCCGGACTCGTCCATGTTCTCCCTCGACCGGGGGTGATCCGCCCCGTCGCCTGGGCTTCAGGGGCTCCTCCGTTGTGTGGCGGCTCAGGGCCACCGAACCGATCGTGGACGCAGCCCGACAAGGATCGAGCCCCTGGCCGGCGTCCCCGTGGGAACGCCGGCCAGGGGCTCGATGTCGAAACGTCAGCCCTGGTCGCCGCCGGGCAGCACCGCGACCGCCTCGTCGGCGGCACCGGCCAGCACCCGCGCCTGCTGGGGCCAGGTGGCCAGGCTGGGCGCGGCACGCAGGCCGGCGGCCCGGATCAGGTCCCGCAGGGCCGCCTCGTCCAGTTCGGCGAGCTGGCCGTAGGTGCGTACTCCGGCGGTCTGCAACGCCGCCGCCATCTTCGGCCCGACGCCCTGGATCCGGCGGAAGTCGTCGGCCGGGCCGGCGTCCGTGGAGTCCGGCGCGCTGTCGTCGGCCGACTGTGCCAGCGGGGCGGCGGCCGGTCGGACCGGCGGCGTGGCCCGCGCCGGCTCGGTGGCCTGGGCGTCCGCCGACGACACGCCCGCGGCGACGGCAGCCGCCGTCGCGGCAGAGGTGTCCTCGGTGTACGCGCCGTCGGCCGCCGTGGTCTCGGCCGGAGGCGCGTCGGTGGTCGTGGTCTCGGCCGGCGGGATGTCGGCGAGGGTGGTCTCCGCCGACGGGGCCTCGGCCTGCGGGGCCTCGGCCTGTGAGGTGTCGTCCTGCGGGGCGTCAACCTCCGAGGTGTTGGCCTGCGGGACCTCGGCGTGCGGGGCGTCGGTGAGCGGGAGGTCGTCCGCCGGCTCGCGGGGAGCGATGACGGACGCCGGGGCGGCCTGCTCGGCGGGCTGCTCCTCGGGCGCGATCGGTTCCGCCGTGGGCTCCGGGCGGACGTCCGCCGCGTCGGCGGGCTCGGCGGCGGGGACCGGCGGCGGGGCTTCGGTGAGGGCCATGTCGCCCACGTCGAACGTGTTCGGGGTGTCCGCTGGGGCGGGCTCGTCCGACGTGGTCACCGCAGCCGGTGCGCTGACCGTGTCCACGGGGGCAGGCCCGTCGACGACAGCGACCGGAGCGGGGTCGACGGTCGCTGCCGCCCGATCCTCGTCGATGGTCGCCGGTGTCGCCGGAGGGGCCACCACGGCCAGGCCGGCGACGGGGTCACCGTCCACCATCGACGGACTCTGCCCGTTGGACTGCGCGCCCTGCCGGCCGCGCAGCAACCATCCGGCGGCCAAGCCCAGCAACAGTGCCAGAATCACTATCAGTGAGTGTCCGATAGACCACTCCACGGCGAACCTCCCTCTCACGTCGTCGGAAAAGTCACGAGAAAAACTCGCCGCAGCTTCGCACATGCGCTGCGGCGACGACAGGCAGGATCGGTCAGGGAGGGTGTGGGTGGGACGGGCACCTCGCGGGGTGCGTGACGGGTGACGCAGCGTCGCGACGGACCGCCTCGCACAGCAGTCGACCCGGACACGCGCGGGGCGTGTGCCCGGGTCGGTGACGGCGGAAGTTCAGTCCTGGTCGCCCTCGTAGGTGTGGAAGTCGTTGACGAATCGGCGGCGCAGTCTCGGCACCCGGCTGGTCACCCCGAAGTAGCCCCGCGCCCCGAGCAACGCGAGCCGACCCACCACCGGCCGGTACATCCGGTCGTCGCCGCTGGTACCGCTGCGGTTGAGCGACTCGGCGACCCGTGCGAAGCCGTACGGCACCATCGTTGCCTCGTAGTCGGCCACCGCCTGCACCAGCGTCTTGTCGCCGTCGACGGCGCGGGCGAGCTGCTCGCAGAGCAGACGGGCGTCGCGCAGCGCGGTGTTCGCTCCCACCCCACGCCCCGGTGTCATGGTGTGGATGGCGTCGCCGAGCAGCGTGACTGTCGTGCTCTTCCAGGGCGGCGTCGGCTCGGACGTGCTCACCCTGATCGGCAGGGCACTGCCCGGATCGGCGCGACTGAGCAACTCCCGCAGGTGCGGATGCCAGTTCGGGGTGAGGTCCAGGGCCAGTCCGATCAGGTCGTCGCCCCGCATCCGCATGACATCGGCGGGAAAGCGGCGGGCCGTACTCCAGATGATCAGGTTGATGTGGTCGGTGCTGGTGTCCTGCGACAGGCCGGGCCAGGCCCGCAGCAGGGCGGCGCGGTCGGCGCTGACACCTTTCTTGATCGTCCGGTCGGTGTGCCAGGGGAACTCCATGACGTGCAGCACGCCCATGGTGCCGCCGGTGCCGAAGATGAGCGAGATGCCCGTACGGACGCGCTCGGCCAGGAGGTCACGGGTGTGCGGGGTCAGGGGGATCCGCGTGGCGATGTTGATGGTGCCGGCGTCCCGGATGACGGCGTGCGGCAGGTACTGCCGGCGTACCGCCGAGTGCGTGCCGTCGGCGGCCACCAGCAGGTCACCGGTGGCGGTGGTGCCGTCGGCGAAGTGCGCGGTGACGTCACCGTCGTCGTGCTGCTCGTACCGGATGAAGGTCTTGTCGAAGTGCACCACGTCGGCCAGGCCGGTCAGCAGTACCTGGCGCATCGTCATGCGACTCACCGAGTGTTCGGTGTGCACCGGGTCGACGGCGGGTCGCAGCTCGAACGAGGCGGTCTCGGTCAGCTTCTGTGTGAGCACGTTGAAGTAGCGCGGCGCCTGGGCGCACGTGGCCAGGAAGGTGGCGAACACGTCCGGTGGCAGACAGTCGCGCAGCGCTCGCGTGCCGGTCGGACCGATGCCCACCCGGTAGCCGAGGAGCCCTCCGGAGCGGTGCTGGTGCCGTTCGTAGACGGCGACGCTGATCCCGGCGCGACGCAACCCGTGCGCCAGGCACAGCCCGCCGGTGCCAGCTCCGATGATCAGGACGTGCGGCGGCGCGGTGGGCACGTCAGCCGGCCGGGTGGGCGGCGGTCGCGTCGGCAGCGTCCCATTGGTAGAAACAGTCGGCTATCGCGTCCTTGGGGGAGCGCCAGGTCGACAGGTACGGCGAGGTGTGTGCGGCGAGCCGCTCGTTCACCTGCCGGAACAGCGGATGGTTGCGGGCGGCGGCGAGCGCGTCCGGGTCGACGTCCGAGGTCTCGATGAGATGCACGTACAGGTCGTGCAGGCTGTAGAGGGATCGGTGGACGACACCGGTGAGACCTGGCAACTCGGTGGCGTCGGACTCGGCGAAGATCTGCGCGACGCGCCCCTCCTCGCCCGGGACGATCCGGCTGACGATCAGCAGACGACTCATGGAACCCCTTCCCCCGGTGACCGTTTCCGACCCTCGGGTCAGTGGCCACGTGCTCGATTCGCCAACCGTGGCGCACTGTGTGTCACGTCGCCGTCACGTGCGCCGGACGGCCGGTGACGGCCACCCGCCGACCTCCGGGCCGGTGCTCGTCGGGCGGGTGGCCGCGCGGATCGGGCCGAGCGTGTCGTCGAGCAGCGCGCTCATCGCCGGGCTGGGCTCCAGCCGCAGCTCCCGACGCAGCAGGTCGCGGTAGACGTAGAAGGCGTGCACGGCCTCGAAGGCGTTGCCCTCGGCGAGGTGGATGCGGACCACCAGCCGGTGCGGTGTCTCGCGCAGCGGCTCGGCGGCCATCGCCTCCAGCGCGGCCTGCAACGCCTCGCCGTGCCGGCCCGCGGTGAGGTGCTGCGTGGCCACCTGCTCCAACATGTGCAGGCGCAGCTGACGCAGCCGTTCGCGTTCCAGGAGCACCCAGTCGTCGTACCAGCCGGGCAGCAGGTCGTGCCGGCCGGCAGCGAGCGCCCCGGCGGTGGTCCGTACGTCGGCGCCGTCGCGGACCCGGGCGGCCGTGCCGACCAGATCGTCGACGTCCAGTCGGACCGAGGGGTGCAGCCGGACCGTGTCGCCGGCGACGGTCATCGGGCAGCACGGGTCCTGCCGCAGCCGCCACAGCGCGGTCCGCAGCGCCGACAGTGCCCTCTCCTCCGACGCGTCGGGCCAGAGCAGCCCGGCCAACTGACTGCGGGGGGCGCCGGGGCGCAGCCCGATGAGCGCCATCACGCGTTGCAGACCGCGCGGCACCACGACCGGCGCGGAGCCTCGCAGGAGTCGGAAGCCGCCGAGCAGGTGCAGCGAGATGTCGGCGGCTGCTTGGGAACCTCCGGCGGTCGGCCTGGACGGGTCAGCGGTCACGGCGGCACCCCCTGCGGAACGCTGGGTCCCGACTGTCTGCTGTGTCCGGATGGTTGCCCGTGACGCCGCTGTCGACCCCGTCGGTGGGGCGCCAACACTGCCGTCCGGGCGCGGCGCCGCCCGCCGGAGCCGCCGGGCTGACCACGGTGAAGATTATCAATCATGGTCACGGTGAGTCAACGACAGAGCGCACTTCTGTCAATGCCACCTACCGTGAGATCGGTTCTGAACTGCTGAAACCCTCTGGCCGAGGTGCCTGCGGACGCATAGCTGACACACAGGTTGAATCGACGCAGCGTCACCGCTCAGCGTCGTTGGCCGGCCCGTCACCGTGACGCCGTGGTGACGAAGGCTGCCGCATCGTGTCGGCAGTCGTCCAGCGTCCGGGAGTTCCCCGCCGACCGGACGCCGTGGGGGGAGGCCCAGACATGGACCGATCGTTGATCGTCGCGAAGGTCGTCCCGACCGCCGAGGAACAGGTGGCCGAGATCTTCGCCGAGTCGGACGCGACGGAGCTACCGCGCCTGGTCGGCGTCCGGCACCGCTCGCTGTACCGACTGCACGACCTCTACGTGCACCTGCTCGAAACCGAGCGACCGGCGCCGGACGCCGTGGAGGCCGTCCGGGAACACCCCGAGTTCGTACGGGTCAGCGACCGGCTCCGGCCGTACGTCTCGCCGTACCTGCCGACCTGGCGCTCGCCGCGCGACGCGATGGCGCAGTGCTTCTACAGGTTCGACGCCACCGACGCCGGGCGGCGCTCGTGACCGCCACCGCGCCCCGGGAGGAGCGGCTGTGGTCCCGCTGCGCCGGCTGCTCCAGCCTGCTCTACCGCAAGCGGCTGCGGCGCAACCTCGACGTCTGCCCGGAATGCGGTGCGCACGCCCGGCTCGGCGCCCCGGAACGGCTCCGGCAACTCGTCGACCCGGGGTCACTGTGCCTCCTGCCCGACCTGCTGCCCGCGACCGACCCGATCGACTTCGTCGACGTGCTGCCGTACCCGCACCGACTCACCGCCGCGCGGGCCGGCACCGGTCTGCCCGAGGCGGTGGTCTGCGGCACCGCCACCATCGGTGGACACCCGGCTGCCCTGGCCGTGATGGACTTCCGCTTCCTCGGCGGCAGCCTGGGCAGCGCGGTGGGTGAGCTGATCACCCGGACCGCCGAACGGGCGCTTGACGACCGGATCCCGCTCGTCCTCGTCACCGCGTCCGGCGGGGCGCGCATGCAGGAGGGCGCCCTGTCGCTGATGCAGATGGCCACCGTCAGCCAGGCCATCGCCGGGCTGCGCGAGGCGGGTCTGCTCACTGTCAGCGTCCTCACCGACCCGACCTACGGCGGGGTGGCGGCGTCGTTCGCCACAAACACCGACCTGGTGCTCGCCGAGAGCGGCGCGCGGATGGGCTTCGCCGGTCCCCGGGTGATCCGCCAGGTCACCGGCCGGGAGCTGCCCGAGGGCTTCCAGACCGCCGACTTCTTGCTGCGCCACGGCCAGGTGGACATGGTGGTGCAGCGCCGGTCGCTGCGGGGGCGACTGTCGGCGCTGCTCGCCGCCGCCGACCACTGCCGTCCGAGCCGTCCGCCCGTACCCCGGCAGGAGCCGTCGCCGTACCGCGAGCGCGGCACCGGTGACGGCCCGGCACCGGCCGCCGACGCTGTCGGCGCGGCGGCCGTCGGAGAGCCGCAGCCGGCGGTACGCGACGCGTGGGACACCGTGCGGATCGCCAGGCACCCGGGTCGACCGACCACACTGGACTATCTGGACTCCGTCTTCGACGGGTTCGTCGAGTTGCACGGCGACCGTCTCGGCGGGGACTGTCCGGCCGTCGTCGGCGGCCTGGCCAAGCTGGCCGGTCGACACGTGATGGTGATCGGTCACCAGAAGGGCCACACCACAGCCGAGCTGGTGGCCCGTAACTTCGGTATGGCCAGCCCGGCCGGGCACCGCAAGGCGTTGCGGCTGATGCGCCTGGCCGCCCGGCTCGGCCTGCCGGTGGTCACCCTGGTCGACACCCCGGGCGCCGACCCGGGGGTCAGCGCCGAGGAGCACGGGCAGGCGGCGGCGATCGCGGAGAACATCCTGACCCTCACCATGCTGCCGACCCCGGTGCTCGCGGTCATCACCGGTGAGGGCGGCAGCGGTGGCGCGCTCGCCCTCGCGGTCGCCGACCGGGTGCTGATGCTCCAGCACGCCGTCTACTCGGTGATCAGCCCGGAAGGCTGCGCGGCGATCCTCTGGCCGGACCGGCGCGCCGCGCCGCAGGCCGCCCGCGCGCTCCGGCTGACCGCACCCGAGCTGTGCCGCCTCGGCGTGGTCGACGAGATCGTGCCGGAGCCGGCATCCGCAGCGCACGACGACCCGGCGGAGACGGCCGACCGGCTGCGCGCCGCGTTGCTTGCCAACCTGCTGCCCCTGCTGGACGTGCCGCCCGCGACCCTGGTCCGTCGGCGCAGGCAACGGTTCCGGCGCTTCGGTGCGGCCCGCGCTGGCACCCGGGCGGGTGCCCGGTGACCGCCGGACCCGACGCCGCCGCGCCGCCTGATGTCACGCCGCTCGCGGCTGCGCCGCTCGCTGCCGCGGTGCCCGACGAGGAGGTGCTGGCCGGGCTGCGCCGGCAGGTACGGCAGCTGATGGCCGAGCTGGCCGGACCGGTGCGCCGCATCCGGCTGCACAGTGGGTCGACGGTGCTGGAGGTGGAGTGGCACCCCGGCGAGGCGTCGACGCTGCCAGGCGTACCCCCGGATCTGCCGCCTGCCGCGCCACCGCAGGCGACCGCTACGGCCTCCGGTCCGACGGCGTCGCTGATCCGGCCGCCGGTCCCGGGTCGCACGGCGGTCCGGGCGCCCGTCGTCGGCACCTTCTACCGGGCGCCGGAACCCGGCGCCGGGCCGTTCGTCGCTGTGGGTGACCTGGTCCGTCCGGGACAGCCGGTCGCCATCGTCGAGGCGATGAAACTGATGAACGAGGTGACCGCCGACCGCGCCGGTCGCGTGGCCGCGATCCTCGTCCAGGACGGCCAACCGGTGGAGTACGACCAGCCGCTTGTCGAGCTGGATCCGGCCTGACGGCGCGGATGGGGTGGCCATGTTCGAGACCGTGCTGATCGCCAACCGGGGCGAGATCGCGCTGCGGGTGCTGCGGGCCTGCCGGGAACTCGGCGTCCGGACGGCTGTCGTCTACTCCGCCGCCGACGCCGACTCGGCGGCGGTCCGCCTCGCCGACCAGGCTGTCCGGATCGGCCCGGCGTCGAGCCGGCGCAGCTACCTCAACGCCGCCGCCATCGTGGAGGCCGCCCGGCAGGTGGGCGCCCAGGCCGTGCACCCCGGCTACGGCTTCCTGTCCGAGGACGCCGACTTCGCCGAGATCTGCGCGGACAACGGACTGGTCTTCATCGGCCCGCCGCCAGCGGTGATGGCGGCGCTCGCCGACAAGTCGTCGGCGCGGGCCCTCATGAGCCAGGCCGGCCTGCCGCTGTCGCCGGGCAGCATCGCACCAGTCCCCACCGCCGCCGCGGCGGCCGAGGTTGCCGACGCCATCGGCTACCCGGTGATCGTGAAGGCCGCCGCCGGGGGCGGTGGCAGGGGAATGACGGTGGTGCACGCCCCGGGCGAGCTGGCCCGGGCGTACGCGCGGACGAGAGCCGCCGCGCAGGCCGCCTTCGGCGACGACCGCGTGTACGTCGAGCGGTACCTCACCACAGCCCGGCACGTCGAGGTGCAGGTGCTCTGCGACGCGCACGGCAACGGTGTGCACCTGGGCACCCGGGACTGCTCGGTGCAGAGACGGCACCAGAAACTCGTCGAGGAGGCGCCCGCCCCGGCGCTGCCTGCCACCACCCTCGACACCATCGCCCGGACCGCGCTCCGGGGAGCGTTGGAGGTCGGCTTCGTGGGCGCCGGCACCCTTGAGTTCCTCGTCGACGCCGAGGAGCAGTTCCACTTCCTGGAGATCAACTGCCGGATCCAGGTGGAGCACCCCGTCACCGAGATGATCACCGGGATCGACCTGGTGCACGAGCAGTTGCACATCGCCGCCGGGGTGCCGCTGCGCTGGCGGCAGGAGGAGATCCGGCTGCACGGCGTCGCCGTGGAGTGCCGGGTCAACACCGAGGACCCCGACCGCGACTTCGCACCCACCCCCGGCCGGCTGGACCGGTTCACCCCGCCCGGCGGCCCGTTCACCCGTGTGGACACCCACGCCCACGCCGGTTACCTGATCGGCCCCTGGTACGACTCCCTGCTGGCCAAGGTGGTGGTCTGGGCGCCCGACCGGGAGTTGGCGCTCAACAGGCTGGAGCGCGCCCTGGAGGAGTTCGACGTCGCCGGGCCGGGCGTGCACACCACCATCCCGTTCGTCCGGCGGGTCCTCGACGACGCCTCCTTCCGCAAGGGCCGCTACACCACAGGCATCGTCGACCGCCTGCTCGCCACACCACCTCCGACGCCCGCGCAGCGGTCGACGGCCACCACCGCAGCACGCACCGCGCCCGCCGCGGAGCCCGACGTTCCCCACAGGAGGACCCGATGACCGTCACCCATGGTCGCCCGCTGACCGCCGAGATCACCGACATCCTGGTGGCCCACTGCGGACTGGACGCCGACGCCGCGGCCCGCGCCCCCGCCGCCTCGCTTGAGGAACTGGGCATGGACTCGCTCGCCCTGCTGGAACTCTCCGCCGTCGTCGCCGACAGGTGGCAGGTGAGCATCCCGGAGCAGGCCGGGCAGCTGAGCATCCCGGCGGTCGCCGACCTGGTGGCCCGCCGCGCCGACCCGCCCGGTCACACCGAGAACGGCATCGTCATCGACGCGCCACTCCCACTGGTCTGGGAGGTCACCAACGACGTGGCGAACTGGACCGAACTGTTCACCGAGTACGCGGTGGTGGAGATCCTGCACCGTGACGGGCACACGGTGCGGTTCCGGCTCACCATGTACCCCGACGAGAACGGTGTGTCCTGGAGCTGGGTGAGCGAACGCACCGCCGACCCGGTGAGCCGGCAGGTCCGGGCGCACCGGGTGGAGACCGGGCCGTTCGAGTACATGCGGATCCACTGGCGCTACACCGAGGAGGCCGGCGGCACCCGGATGACCTGGACGCAGGACTTCGCCATGAAGCCGACCGCCCCGGTCGACAACGCCGCGATGACCGAGCGGATCAACACCAACAGCGTCGTCCAACTCACCGTGATCAAGGACCGGGTGGAGCGGATCGCCAGGCAACGCGCCGAGCACTGCGACACCGGCAGCGACGAGCCGACGGGAGCAGGCGATGAGTGACCTGAGCACCCGACCGATCGCCGCCGGGGACGTACCGGCCGACCGTCGGCGCGGTGGCGAGCTGCGGGTACTGCTCGGCCCACGCACCGTCGGCAGCACATCGGGCTTCCTCGGGGTGGCGACGCTCGCGCCGGGGGAGCGGATCGCCGAGCACTACCACCCGTACAGCGAGGAGTTCCTGTACCTGACCCGCGGCGCGATCATCGTGGACCTGGACGGCGAGCCGACGTCGCTGGCGGCGGGTGAGGCGCTGTTCGTGCCGGTGAACGTGCGGCACCGGCTGCGCAACACGGGCGTCGAACCGGCCGAGGTGGTCTTCCACCTGGGCCCGCTCGCCCCCCGCCCTGAGCTGGGGCACGTCGACACCGAGCTTGTCGAGTCATCGTGACCGGGCGGCGCACTGTGGTGACAGGCGTCGGGGTGGTCGCACCCGGCGGCGCGAGCCGGGACCGCTTCTGGAAGACCATCACCGAGGGGCGTACGGCCACCCGGCGGATCAGCTTCTTCGACCCGTCGGCGTTCCGCTCGCAGATCGCCGCCGAGTGCGACTTCGATCCGGTCGCCGCCGGGCTGACCGACGCCGAGCGACGCCGGGCCGACCGGTACGTGCAGTTCGCGCTGGCCTGCGCCGCCGAGGCGGTCGCCGACGCCGGCCTGGAGTTGACCGACGCGCAGCGGGATCGGGCCGGGGTGGTGCTCGGTACGGCGGTGGGCGGCACGACGGCCCTGGAGCAGGAGTACGTCCGGGTCAGCGAGCACGGGCGACGCTGGCTTGTCGACGCGGCGCGCGGTGGCCCGTACCTCTATCAGGCGCTGGTGCCCAGCAGCCTGGCCGCCGACGTGGCCTGCCGGCACGGCCTGCACGGCCCTGCACAGGTCGTCTCCACCGGCTGCACCTCCGGCATCGACGCCATCGGCTACGCCCATCAGATGATCGTCGACGGTGAGGCCGATGTGGTGCTGGCCGGCGCCGCCGACTCGCCGATCTCACCTGTCACCGTCGCCTCGTTCGACGCCATCAAGGCGACAAGCCCGGACAACGACGACCCGGCGCACGCCTCCCGCCCGTTCGACGCCGACCGGCACGGGTTCGTGCTTGCCGAGGGCGCGGCGGTGCTGGTGCTGGAGGAGGCCGGGCACGCCCGCCGGCGCGGAGCGCACGTCTACTGCGAGGTCGCCGGGTACGCCAGCCGCAGCAACGGCTACCACATGACCGGGCTGCGCCCGGACGGGCTGGAGATGGGCCTGGCGGTCACCGACGCGCTCAAGCAGGGCCGGATCGCCCCCGAGCAGGTCTCTTACATCAGCGCCCACGGCTCCGGCACGCGGCAGAACGACAGGCACGAGACGGCAGCGTTCAAGCGGGCGCTGGGCCAGGCCGCGTACCGGGTGCCGATCAGTTCGATCAAGTCGATGGTGGGGCACTCGCTCGGTGCCATCGGGTCCATCGAGATGGCCGCGTGTGCGCTCGCCATCGAGTTCGGCGTGGTTCCGCCCACCGCCAACTGGAGCACCCGCGACCCCGAATGCGACCTCGACTACGTACCGAACGAGGCACGCGAGGTCCCGGTGGACGTGGCCCTGTCGGTGGGCAGCGGCTTCGGTGGCTTCCAGTCGGCGATGGTGTTCCGCCGCCTGACCGGAGCGGTGGCGTGACAGCCCGGGCAGTGGTGACCGGCATCGGCGTGGTCGCGCCCAGCGGCATCGGCGTGGACGCGCACTGGCGTACGGTCCTCGCCGGCACCCGCCGCACCGGACCGATCACGCTGTTCGACCCGTCGGACTACCCGACCCGGTACGGCGGGGAGGTGCCCGGCTTCGCCGCCGACGCGTACGCCGGCAGCCGGCAACTGGTACAGACCGACAGGTGGACGCACCTCGGGTTCGCCGCCACCCGACTGGCCCTGGCCGATGCCGGCCTGCCCGAGCGGGCACCCGACCCGTACGGCTACGCCATGACCCTGGCCAGTTCGTCCGGCGGCAACCTGTTCGGCCAGCGGGAGCTGCAACGCCTCTGGGGCGGTACGTCGCGCACCGTCGGCGCGTACCAGTCGATCGCCTGGTTCTATGCGGCAAGCGTCGGGCAGCTCTCCATCCACCACCAGTTCAAGGGCCCGAGTGGCGTGCTTGTCGCCGAGGCCGCCGGTGGGCTGGACAGCCTCGCGCACGCGGCCCGTGCGGTACGCCGGGGCACGCCTGTGGTGATCGCCGGGGCGACCGAGTGCCCGCTGAGCCCGTACGCGCTGGCCTGCCAACTGCGCTCGGGACTGCTCAGCGACGTCTCCGACCCGGAGCGGGCGTACCGGCCGTTCGACGCCACGGCCAGCGGCTACCTGCCGGCCGAGGGCGGCGCGGTGTTCGTGGTGGAGGAGTTGGGGCACGCTTTGGCGCGCGGCGCCCGGGTCTACGGCGAGGTCAGCGGCTGGGGCTCCACCCACGACGCTGCCCACACCACGGCGGGCAGCGCGGGCGATCCGATCCAGTACGCCCGCGCCATGCGACTGGCCCTGGACCGGGCGGGCGTCTCGGCGGCCGGGATCGACGTGGTGGTGCCCGACGCGCTCGGCGTGCCCCGCTACGACCGCAGCGAGGCCCAGGCGCTGCGCGCGGTGTTCGCCGACCGGCCGCCTCCGGTGACAACGCACAAGTCGTTGACCGGGCGCGCACACCAGGGCGGGTCGGCGTTGGACGTGGCCACCGCGCTGCTCGCCTTCGCGCACGACACACTGCCCGCGTCCGCCGGCCCGGATCAGGTGGCCGACGGGTGCGAACTGGACTTCCTGCGGGAGCACCGCCGGCCGAACCGCCGGTTGGCGCTTGTCTGCGCGCGGGGCTTCGACGGGTTCAACAGCGCGCTGGTCCTGCGGGGGGCCGCGCCGACGGCGGGAGGAACGTCATGAGCGAGCAGCGAGCCCGGGTGGTCTTCCTGGTACGGGTGCCGGAGCCGCGTACGGAGGCGTTCCTTGCCGCGTACGAGCAGGTGCGGCACCTGGTGGCCGGTGGGGTGCCGGGGCACCTGGTCGACCAGGTGTGCCGCTCGTCGACCGACCCGGAGCAGTGGTTGATCACCAGCGAGTGGGCGAGCCTCGCCGACTTCGAGACCTGGGAACGCAGCCCTGAGCACCGGGACCTGGTGCGACCGATGCGGGAATGCTTCACCGACGCCCGCTCGCTGCGCTTCCACATCCACGCCCAGACGCCCACTGTCGCGCCGGCTCCCGTCCGCTGATCGCCGGCGAGTTCGCCCGGTTCATCACGTTGACACACCGCAGTCGCCTGGCCGCAAAGAGCGACGGTTGGCGTGCAGTCGTCCTTGGTGGACGGTCATAATGTATCCATGGTTGCCTGGGAGTACGCCTTGCTCGTCCGCCGCTATCAGGGTCAGGGCCGCAATTTCCACGTCTCGTTCGTCTGGTACGGCCCCGATGGGTCACGCAAGGACATCACGGCCTTCGGCGACACAGCGATCGCGCACCTCAACCGTGCCGGCCGCGAGGGCTGGGAGCTGGTAGCCGCCGCCGAGGACGTCAACAACGTCCAGGGCAGCACAGAAGTCCACCGCTACCACCTGAAGCGCCCCCTGAACTAACCCCGCTGCCCCTCCGTCCCGGTCCCACCTGCCACACGGGTCGATCATGGAGTTGTGGTGCCCGATACGGGAGGGTGGACGGCTTTCGTCCACCACCACAACTCCATGATCGACCGCGATGGGTTGCGCGCGACCGGGACAGGACAGGTCAGGTCAGGTTGATGCCCGGGTAGAGGGGGTGTGGGGCCAGCAGGTCGGTGGCCTGGCGGGACACCTTGTCGGCGAGCGCCGGGTCGAGGGTGTACTTCGCCTTCGACGGGGTGCCGTCAGCGTTGGCGCCAGCGGTGGTCTGGGCCAGCACGGTGTGGATCAGCTCCGCGGTCTGGTCCATCTCGGCGGTGCCGAGGCCCCGGGTGGTAAGCGCCGGGGTGCCGATCCGGATGCCCGACGTGTACCAGGCGCCGTTCGGGTCCTGCGGAACGGAATTGCGGTTGGTGACGATGCCCGAGTCCAGCAGCGCCTGCTCGGCCTGGCGGCCGGTGAGCCCGTAGCCGGACACGTCGATCAGCACCAGGTGGTTGTCGGTGCCGCCGGTGACAAGCTTCGCGCCGCGCCGCAGCAGACCCTCGGCGAGGGCCTGCGAGTTCGCCACGATCCGCGACGCGTAGTCGGCGAAGTCGGGGCGACGGGCCTCGGCGAGGGCGACCGCCTTGGCGGCCATCACGTGCGGCAGCGGGCCGCCCAGCACCATCGGGCAGCCCCGGTCCACCTGGTCGGCCAGCTCCGGGCCGCAGAGCACCATGCCGCCGCGCGGGCCGCGCAGCGACTTGTGGGTGGTGGTGGTGACGATGTGCGCGTGCGGCACCGGGTCGAAGTCGCCGGTGAAGACCTTGCCCGCCACCAGGCCGGCGAAGTGCGCCATGTCGACCATGAAGGTCGCGCCGACCGAGTCGGCGATCTCCCGCAGGATCCGGAAGTTCACCTTCCGGGGGTACGCCGAGTAGCCGCCGACCAGGATCAGGGGCTTGAACTCGCGGGCGGCCTCGGCCACCCGGTCGTAGTCGATCAGGCCGGTGGCCGGGTCGGTGCCGTAGCTGCGCTGGTCGAACATCTTGCCGGAGATGTTCGGCCGGAAGCCGTGGGTGAGGTGACCGCCCGCGTCCAGCGACATGCCGAGCATCCGCTGGTTGCCCAGCTCACGGCGCAGCGCGAACCAGTCGGCCTCGGTGAGGTCGTTGACCTGGCGGACCTGTGCCTTCTTCAGGGCGGGGGACTCCACCCGGTCGGCGAGCACCGCCCAGAAGGCCACCAGGTTGGCGTCGATGCCCGAGTGCGGCTGCACGTACGCGTGCGCGGCGCCGAACAGCTCCCGGGCGTGCTCGGCGGCGAGCGCCTCGACGGTGTCGACGTTCTGGCAGCCGGCGTAGAAGCGGCGCCCGACGGTGCCCTCGGCGTACTTGTCGCTGAACCAGTTGCCCATCGCCAACAGCGTCGCCGGGGAGGCGTAGTTCTCGCTGGCGATGAGCTTGAGGGACTCCCGCTGGTCGGTCAGCTCGGCGCCGATGGCGTCGGCTACCCGGGGCTCGACAGCCCGGATCACCTCAAGGGCACTCCGGAATGCGGCGGATTCGGCGTTTTGCGACATACGACCTCCTACAGACGTGCGGAAGGCCCAGGCGCTCGGCAAAAACGTCCTCGTGACGGGGCCGCTCCCTGATGGTTGTCCATCCCCACGCGCCAGTAACGGCCCGCGCTGATCCTACCGGGCCGGCCGGGGCGGACCCGGTCGACCTCCGGACCCGACCCGCCGAGGTTGCTTGGACGGCCCGTGGCGGGGCATTTGGTGGACGGCTGCCGCACCGGGCGCGCAGGCGGCGGCAGCGCCGTACGAGAGGAGTCAACCATGACCACACCGACCACGGACCGGCCGCTGGCCCTGGTGACCGGCGCGTCCAGCGGGATCGGGTACGAGTTGGCCGTCCAGTTCGCCGAGCACGGGTTCGACCTGATCGTCGCCGCCGAGGACGAGGGCATCGCGGCGGCGGCCGAGAAGCTGCGCCGCGACGGCGGGCCGCAGGTCTGGTCGATCCGCGGCAATCTGGCCCGCGAGCAGGACGTGCGGGAGCTGGTGGCGGCGGTCGAGGCGACCGGACGCCCGCTGGAGGCGCTGGCACTCAACGCCGGACGCGGCGCCGGCGGCGCGTTCGTCGGGGGCACGGACCTACGTGACGAACTGGAGATCGTGGATCTGAACGTGCGCTCGACAGTGCACCTGGCCAAGCTGCTGCTGCCCGCAATGGTCCAGCGGGGCGCCGGTCGGGTGCTGTTCACGTCGTCGATCGCCGCCACGATGCCGGGACCGTTCCAGGCGGTCTACAACGCGTCGAAGTCGTTCGTGCAGTCCTTCGCGGAGGCGCTGCGCAACGAGCTGAAGGACACCGGCGTCACGGTGACCGCCCTGTTGCCCGGACCGACCGACACGGCGTTCTTCGAGCGCGCCGACATGGAGGACACCCGTGTGGGCTCCGGGAAGAAGGACGACCCGGCCGAGGTCGCGGCGCAGGGCTTCGCCGCGCTGATGAAGGGCGACCAGACAGTCACCGCGGGATCGTTGGTGAACAAGGTGCAGACGGCCGCCGGGAAGCTCGTCCCGGACAAGCTCAAGGCCGCGCAGCACCGTCGGATGGCCGAACCCGGCTCCGGCGACTGACCCCGCCGAACGTCGTCCACGACGAGGGGCCCGGCAGCGCCGGGCCCCTCGTCGTACGGTGTCGGCTCAGGCGGTCACCGCGTCGCGTGCCTTCTTGATCGCCTTGGGTTCGGTGGGGGTCCGGGGCGCGTCCGCGCGCAGCGCGATCATCTTCTCCCCGATCTCCTGGAGCTGCTTACGCCCCAGCGCCTCGCGTACCTTCGGGAACCACTCCTCTTCCTCCTCCTCGACGTGGTGCGTGACGGTCTCGATCAGCACCGTGGTCTTGGCGTTGAAGCGCTCGTCGTCGGCGTCCATCCTGGTCAGCTCGAGGCAGAGCACGTCGGCCACGTGGTGCTCCTCGTACGACTCCAGGATGTCGTCCTCCAGGTCGGGCAGGAGCCGGCGGACCTCCGGGTACATCACCTCGTTCTCCAGGTAGGTGTGCACGGTGAGGGCCTCCAGGATCTGGTCCACGAGCTTCTGCCGCTTGCTGGCTGGGCCCTCCTCGGCGTCCTGGAACGCCTTGAACAGGCGGCGCATCTCCTTGTGGTCCTCTTTGAGCAGGACGATGGCATCGGTCGACACCGGCTGACCCCCTTTGGTGGCTCGTCTGGTGTCGATCCGGTACCCGGATGCTGAACTGCGGAAACGAGTGGAATCGGCCGAAGTGTCTGGTCAGGCGACGGTGGCGAGGGTGCGCGGGATCTCGTCGAGCAGTTCCCGGGCGAGGAAGCCGATCCGGCCGTACCGGGGGATGAGCCGCTGACCGCTGACCGCGTGCGCGAAGGCACCCCAGCAGGCGGCCTGCGCCGGGTCGGTGCCCCGGGATAGCAGCCCGGCCAGCAGGCCGGCGAGCACGTCGCCGCTGCCGGAGGTGCCGAGCCCGGCGTCCCCGCTCTCCTCGCGCCACCGGCGCCCGTCCGGGGCGGCCACGTGCCCGTAGAGCGACACGACGGCCTCGTACCGGGCGGCCAGTTCGGCGGCCTCGGCGTCCAGGTCGTCGCCCGGGTCCCGGCCGAGCAGGTGCCCGGCCTCGGTGACGTTGGGGGTGAGCACCACCGGCCGGCCCGAGCCGACCAGCAGCTTCGGCTCGTGGCTGAGCGCACCGAGGGCGTACGCGTCGAGCACCAGCGGCGTTCGCGGCCCGGCCGTCTCCAGGACCAGGTTGAGCAGCCGGACGGTCTCGTCGATGTCCTTGAGGCCGGGGCCGAGGGTGACCACGTCCGCCTGAGCGATCAGGTCGTCGAGCTGGCCGCCACGGTCGGCGACGACCGCGCCGTCGGAGGTCTCCGGCAGCCCGATCACGAGCGCCTCGGGCACCTGGATGCTCAGCGTGGCGGCGGTGGACTCGGCGGCGGCCAGCTGGAGCACCCCGGCGCCGGCGCGCAGCGCGGCCACACCGGCGAGCAGCACCGCGCCGGGGGTGAAGCGGGAGCCGCCGATCACCAGCACTGTGCCTCGGCTCTCCTTGCCGCCGGTCGGAACGGGCAGTGCCCAGTCCCGCAGCAGGCCCGGCGTGATCACCTGCACCTCAGACCGGTTCGGCATGGACCTCGTCCTCCCTGGTCGGCTCGGCGCCCTGCCGTCGCAGGTGACCGATCTCGTTGAACCCGCCCAGCACCAGCCGGCCGTCGGCGTCGGCGGACCAGTCGGTGATCGAGCAGTTGGCGATGACGTGCTGGCGGGTCAACTCCATCAGCTCCGGTTCGGTCAGCCCTTCGACCAGGTAACGAAGCAGGAAGACAAGCGCGTCGTGGCCGAAGAGCAGCACCCGCTGACCGGCGTGGTCCCGGCGCAGGTCACCGAGGAGGGCCCGCAGGCGCAGCGCCACATCGGTCCAGGCTTCGCCGCCGGGCGGCCGGTAGTAGAACTTGCCCAACCGGGCGCGGCGTTCGGCCTCGTCGGGGAACCGCTGACGAACCCCGTGCGCGGTCAGGCCGTCGAGAATGCCCAGCTCCCGGTCGCGCAGCCGCTCGTCGCGGCTGACCGGCACCCCCGTGTCGTGCAGCGCCAGTTCGGCGGTGGACACCGCCCGCAGGTACGGCGAGACAACGGCGACGTCGGGGCGGCGGTCCTCGGGCAGCCCGGCGAGCCAGCGACCGGTCGCCCGGGCCTGCTCCTCGCCGGTGGGGGAGAGCGGCACGTCGGCGTCGCGGTGGCTGAGCTCGATCAGCTCCGCGCCGGTGGTCTCGGCCCGGGTGGCCGCAACGTTCGCGGTGCTCTCGCCGTGTCGGATGATCCAGAGGGTCGACAGTTCCGCCATGCCGGACCCCCTACCCGGGCGTCGCCGGGGGTAACCGTGTCACGGCCGGCGCGGTGCCGGCCGTGACACCGCTCAGCCGCGTCGTTGCAGCAGCGCCACGGTCAGGCCGGTCACGTGGGTGACGCTGACCACGTCGTAGCGGCCGGTCAGCGCGGCTGCCTGCTTCTTGGGCAGCCCGGTCAGCGGCGCGTCGGTGATGGTCGGCAACAGCACCCAGAGGCGGGGCTCGTCACGCAGGCAGCGGGCCGGGTCGGCGCAGTCGGAGCCGAACAGCTCGTCGCGCTGGACCGCCGACCGCTGCTGGAAGACGTTGCGGGGGGACACGTCCGCCGGGAGGTAGTAGCGCACCCCCGGCTCGTGCATCCACCACCAGGGGCCGCCCGCCACAAGTCCGTCGCCGGGCTGGTAGCCCGCCTCGATGACCCGTGCCGCCTCGGAGTAGGACAGCGGCGCGAACGCCCGCGCCTGCGGATACGTGTACCAGCCGTGCGAGAACTCGTCGCGCAGTGCGAGCTGACCGGGCACGGACAGGGCGGCGATCACCACAAGCGTGGCCGCCACCAGCGGTGGGCGGCGCAGCGCGGCGATCCCCGCACCGGCGAGCACCGCCCAGGCGGGCACCAGGAAGAGCAGGTACTTGGAGAAGAAGTAGTTGATGTCGCCGGTGGAGGCCAGCAGGATCACCGGCAGCGGCAGGACGGCGATCACCGCCGCCATGACGGTCCGGGCCGCGACGTCGCGCCGCAGGTGGGTCAGGATGCCCACCACAGCCAGCGCGGTCACCGCGACGGCGAGCAGCGTCGAGCCGAGGGCCTGCTCCCAGACGATCCAGGGCGCGCTGTCGGGGATCCAGCTGATCTGCCGGCCCGCCTGCTTCATGCCCCGCAGGATCACCGGCGCGGCGATGCCCGCCCCGGCAGCGGCGGCGAGCGTGAACCAGAGCAGCGACCACCATCGGCGCTCGCGCCAGCAGTGGACGAGGACGGCCACGCCGTGCCCGAGCAGCAGTGTGAGCGCCACCACGTTCACCAGGCCGATGCCGGCCACTGCGAGCACGTACGCCGCCCACCGCAACCACCCGGGTCGCTCCAACCCGCGGAGCAGGAACAGCGTGGCCGCGGCCGCGGCGAGGACGACGAAGGCGTACGAGCGGGTCTCCTGGCCGAACCGGGTGACGGTGGGCACCAGGGCGAAGACGAAACCGGCGGCGACCCCCGCCGTCTGACCGAAGACCCGCCGCCCGACAAGCGCCACGCACACCGTCGCCAGGATCATGGCCAGCGCCGACGGCAGGCGTACCGCGGCCGGTGAGGTGCCGAACAGCGTGGTCCAGCCGTGCATGAACAGGTAGTACGTCCCGTGTACGGCGTCGACGTTTGCCAGCATCCCGATGATCTGCCGAGTGGAGCGGGTCGCCACGTCGACGGTCACCAGCTCGTCGTGCCACATCTCCGGGCTGCCGATACCCCAGCCGACCGCGAGGGCCGCGAACGCCGTCGGCCAGAACCAGGCGCTCAGCGCCACCCGCTTGACGAACGGTCGACGGTGCTCCCCGGGGCTCGGCGGGGGTGGACCCGCGTCGGTCCTCGCGGGGAGCGCGTCCGTGGTGACGGCGCGATCTGACATCGGCATCCGATCGGGGGGCGTGCGGTGCGGGCGCGACGATGATAGCCGTCGCCGAGGTCGCCGTCGGACCGGTCACAGGGCGGTCCGGGCGGTGGCGCGACGCGCCGCGCGGCCGGTTCGCCGGTAATCGATCCGAGCGCGATGCCTGATAATGTGGCCCGCGCCTGTCGCGCACTTCCACCACGCACAGTTAGGCCCGCGCACCGATGATTGTCGACATCATGCTGCCGTACTACGGGAGTGTGCCCCTCATGCAGGCGGCCGTCCGCAGCGTGATGGCGCAGAGTGACAGTGGCTGGCGCCTCACGGTGGTCGACGACGGCCAGGAGCCGGGGGTGCCGGAGTGGTTCGCGGGCATCGCCGACGAGCGGGTCCGCTACCAGCGCAACGAGCGCAACCTCGGGGTCACCAGCAACTACCGCAAGTGCGTCGGCCTCGCCGAGCACGAGTACCTGGTGATGATGGGCACTGACGACATCATGCACCCCAACTACGTCGCCACCGTGCGATCGGTGATCGAGGAGTACCCGGGCGTCTGCATGATCCAGCCGGGGGTCGAGATCATCGACGCCGAAGGCACCGTGGTCAACACGATCGTCGACGAGGCCAAGCGGCGGCTCTACGCCCCCAAGGTCGAGTCCCGGCAGCTGATGGGCGGCGAAGACCTCGCGGCCAGCCTGCTGCGCGGCTGCTGGTTCTACTTCCCGTCGATCTGCTGGCGGACGGACGCGCTGAAGGCCGTCGACTTCCGCGACGAGTTCCAGGTCATCCAGGACCTCGCCCTGGTGATCGACCTGATCGAGCGGGGAGAGCAGATGGCCGTCGACAACACCCTGTGCTTCCAGTACCGGCGGCACACGGTCAGCAAGTCCGCAGCCGACGCGGTCACCGGCTCCCGGTTCACCGAGGCGCGGGCGTTCTTCGTCGACGTCGCGCGGCGGATGGACGAGCAGGGATGGCCCCGGGCGGCGCGGGCCGCCCGCCGCTACACCTCGTCCCGGCTGCACGCCATCACGCTGCTGCCGGCGGCGGTCCGGTCGGGCACGATGACCGGTGTGCGCAGCCTGTCCCGGCACGCGTTCGGGCCGGGCCGATGAGCGACGACACCCAGGGGTACGCCGTGCCAGCCACGTCAGCAGTTCCGTCCGAGGATGCCGGCTCGTCCCTGCGGGTGACGGTGCTCGGCGGTACGGGCTTCCTCGGTCGCCCGATCTGCCGCGCACTCGCCGACCAGGGGCATGCCGTGGTGGCCGTCGCGCGCCAGCCGAAGGATCTCGGTCCGGGGGTGGCGGTCCGCGCACTCGACCTGGCCGCCGCCGACGTCGACGAGATCACCGACGTGCTGCGCGAGCTCGACCCCGACGTGGTGATCAACGCCGCGGGTGGGATGTGGGGGCTCACCGACGCGCAGATGCTCGCGGTGAACGTCACGCTTGTCGAGCGGCTCATCGAGGCCGCCGGCAGGCTGCCCCGGCGGGTCCGGGTGGTCCAGCTCGGCAGCGTGCACGAGTACGGGCTGGTCCCGGTGGACACCTCGATGCCGGAGGACCTGCCCGCCGCTCCGGTGATGCCGTACGGCGAGTTCAAGCTGCGCTGCACCACGGCTGTCGCCGAGGCCGACCGGCGTGGCCTCGTCGACGGCGTCACGCTGCGGGTCGGCAACGTCATCGGCGCGGGCCAGCCCGGGCACAGCCTGCTCGGCGTGGTCGTGGGAAAGCTGCGCGACGCCGAGCGGGCCGGTGAGCGCGCCCGGCTGGAGCTGGCACCGCTGGGCTCCCGCCGTGACTTCGTCGGGCTCAGTGACGTCGTCGCGGCCGTGCTGCTGGCCACGACTCGACCGCAGGTCGCCGGTCACGTGATCAACATCGGGCGGGGAGTGGCGGCCAGCGCGCGTGACATGGTCCAGCTCCTCATCGATGTGAGTGGAGTCCCGACCGACCTGGTCGAGGCCGAACGCACCGGCCCCGCCGAGACGACCTGGCAGCGGCTGGACGTCGGGTTGGCCGCCGAGCTGCTCGGCTGGTCGCCAAGCGATGATCTGCACACCGAGATGAAGCAGTTGTGGGAGCACGCCGGCGCCGAAGTGCCCGCCTGATGGTCGAGAGGTTCCTGGCCGCATGACTACCCCCGCCCTCCTCCGCTCCCGTGGCACGCTTGCCGACCTGCTCTCCGGTCGCAGCAACGGCATCGGGCTGATCCGACTCTGTCTCGCGGTGGGCGTCGTGCTGTCGCACTCCAAGCCGCTCGGCTTCGGCGCGAACGACCTCGGCTACCACCTGACCGGTCGGCAAACCAACGTCGGCACGATGGCCGTGTACGGCTTCTTCGTGCTCTCCGGTCTGCTGATCACCCGCAGCGCACGGCGTACCGGCATCATCCGCTACGCGTGGCACCGGGCCCTGCGTATCTTCCCCGGCCTCTGGGTCTGCCTGCTGATCACCGCGCTGGTGGTCGCCCCGCTCGTGGCGTTGCGCGAGCACGGCACCACGAGCGGCTTCTTCGACAACGCCTGGGACCGGGGCGGCCCACTGGCCTACCTGCAGGCCAACTGGTGGACCGGCGTCCGCCAGTACGGCATCCAGGACCTGCTCAAGGAAACCACCCCGTGGGGTGAGAAGAGCAATTCCAGCGTCTTCAACGGCGCCCTGTGGTCGCTCAAGTACGAGATGTTCTGCTACGTCGTGGTGGGCGTGCTGGCCGTGACTGCGGTGCTGCGCAACGCCCGCCGGTTCGTGCTCTTCCTGACCGTCGCGCTCTACCTGAGCATCCTCCAGGACTGGGTGAGCTCCGGGCGGGTGAGCGGCCCGGCATCGACGGCTGCCTGGACCTTCGACTCGCCCCTGGTGGGCGTCATGAGCTTCCACTACATCGTCTACCTGGGCTTCCTGTTCGCCTTCGGCGCGACGCTCGATCTCTACCGGGAGCGGGTGCCGATCAACGACGCGCTCGGCATCGGGTCGGCGCTGGCACTCGGGCTGTCGCTGCTCTTCGGTGGCTTCTTCGTCATCGGACTGCCCGCGTTCGCGTACCTGCTGGTCTGGCTGTCGGTGCGGATGCCGCGCCAGGTGCACTGGGTGGGCCGCAAGAACGACTACTCGTACGGCATCTACATCTACGGGTTCATCTTCCAGCAGGTGATGGCGAGCCTGGGTTGGAGCCGCTGGGGGTACGTGCCGTTCGCGGCGATGTCGGTCGCGGCCGCCTTCGCTGCCGCGTTCGTGTCCTGGAAGCTCGTCGAGCAGCCGGCGTTGCGGTTGAAGGACTGGACACCGCGCTTCGTGGCACGACGGTCGTCGCAGAAGGTGCCGGTCGAGCAGCAGACCGCGGTGGCCGAGGAGCCGCCCTCGACGCCAGAGGTGTCGGTCGGTGGCCCGACGCAGGAGCTGCCGCAGCAGCGCGCCACGCTGGTCCCGGGGCGGTAGCCCGCCGGCCGGCCGTCGGCGTCGTACCCTCGGGGCGTGGCCACGGCGGCGCAGGAGATCCAGGTGGGGGAGCGGCTGGTCCGCGTCTCCAGCCCCGACAAGCCGTACTTTCCGGAGCGCGGGCTGACCAAGCTCGACGTGGTCCGCTATTTCCTGGCGGTGGGTGACGGCATCCTGCGCGCGTTGCGGGACCGGCCGACGATGCTTGAACGCTGGCCGCGCGGCGTCTTCGAGGGCGCGACGATCGCCACCCGGCAGACCAACCGCGGTGACGCCTTCTACCAGAAGCGGCTGCCGGCTGGTGCTCCCGACTGGGTGCGCACCGCGCACATCACCTTCCCCAGTGGCCGTACCGCCGACGAGGTCGCGCCCAGCGAGCTGGCAGTGGTGATCTGGGCGGTCAACCTGGGCACCCTGCGGTTCCACCCGTGGCCGGTCACCGCCGCCGACGTGGAGCGCCCCGACCAGTTGCGCATCGACCTGGATCCGATGCCGGGGGTCGGCTTCGAGCAGGTGGTGCCGGTGGCCCGGGAGGTGCGGGCGTTCCTCGCCGAGCTGGGGCTGACCGGCTATCCGAAGACCACCGGTGGGCGTGGCCTGCACGTCTACCTGTCGATCGAGCCGCGGTGGAGCTTCGGCGAGTGCCGCCGCGCCGTGCTGGCGCTGGGCCGGGAGATGCAGCGCCGGCTGCCGGAGCTGGTCACCACCACCTGGTGGCGCGACCAACGGGACCGCCCGGTCTTCGTCGACTACAACCAGATGGCCCGCGATCACACGGTGACGTCGGCGTACTCGATCCGTCCGACGCCGCAGGCGCTGGTGTCGGCGCCGCTGGCCTGGGAGGAGCTGGACGACGCCCGGCCGGAGGACTTCGACGTGCTGTCGATGCCGGCCCGGTTCGCCGAGCGGGGTGACCCGCACGCCGGTCTCGACGGCGACCGGCATTCGCTGGAGCCACTGCTGGAGCTGGCCGACCGCGAAGGGCTGGAAGCCCCGCCCGAGCGGTAAGGAAGGCCCCCTTATTAGACACCAGGCGTTAGTAGGGGGCCCTTCCTTACACGTCAGGCCCAGGGGCTGCCGGCTCCGTCGAACTCCTCGAAGACCAACCAGGTGCGGGTGGACAGCACCCCGGCGATGCTCTGCACCCGGCCCAGCACCAGGTCCCGCAACGCGGCGTTGTCCGGCGCGCGGACAAGCGCGAGCACGTCGTGGTCGCCGCCGAGCAGGGCGGCGTGCTCGATGTAGCGCACCTGGGCCAGCTCGGCCGACACCTCCCGCCAGGTGTTCTGCTGGATCGTCAACGCGATGTACGCCGATGTGCCGAGCCCGGCGGCCTCGGGAGCCACCTGCGCGCGGAACCCGGTGATGACCCCGTCGCGCAGCAGGCGCTCCACCCGGGAGTACGCGTTGGTGCGGGAGATGTGGATGCGCTCAGCGAGGGTGCGGACCGACGTACGGCCGTCACGGACCAGCTCGTCGAGGATCCGCCGGTCCACGTCGTCGAGGGCGCGGACCGATCGTCCCGATCCCGCCGCCCGGCCGGCGTCCTCGGTGGCCTCCTGGCTCACTGGTGGGCCCCTGTCATGCCAATCGTCCCGCCTTCTGCGTGGATCTTGAGTCAATCATCCGTTAGGGGGAAGCATAGGCCCACCACACGTCCCAGGAGGTCCCGCCGTGACGACCACACCCCAGGCGGTCCGCAGGGCATCCCCCCGCACCCGCCGGACGGTCCCCCCGCCCGACCCGGCCCGCCCGCTGCTGCCGGACGCCGAGCCGGTCCGCCTGCTCGACCAGCGCGGCACACCGCTGCCGGCCCGCACCGACTATCCGGAGCCACCAGTGGAGGCGCTGCGTGAGCTGTACCGCCGGATGGTCCTCGGTCGCCGGTTCGACATCCAGGCGACCGCGCTGACCAAGCAGGGCCGGCTGGCCGTCTACCCGTCCTCCCGGGGCCAGGAAGCCTGCCAGGTCGCCGCCGTGCTCGCCGTCCGCGATACCGACTGGGTGTTCCCCACCTACCGGGAGTCGATGGCGCTCGTCGCCCGGGGCATCGACCCGGTCGAGGTGCTCACGCTGCTGCGCGGCGACTGGCACTGCGGCTACGACCCGACCGAGGTACGGACCGCACCGCAGTGCACCCCGCTCGCCACCCAGTGCGTGCACGCCGCCGGTCTGGCGCACGGTGAGGCGTACCAGGGGCGCGACACCGTGGCGCTGGCCTTCATCGGTGACGGCGCGACAAGCGAGGGCGACTTCCACGAGGGCATCAACTTCGCCGCCGTGTTCAAGGCGCCGGTCGTCTACTTCGTCCAGAACAACAGGTACGCCATCAGCGTCCCGCTGTCCCGGCAGACCGCCGCGCCGTCGCTCGCGTACAAGGGCGTGGGCTACGGGGTGCCCAGCGAGCAGGTCGACGGCAACGACCCGGTGGCGGTGCTCGCCGTGCTGACCCGCGCGGTCGCGCACGCCCGCGCCGGCAACGGGCCGTTCCTGGTGGAGGCGCACACGTACCGGATGGAGCCGCACACAAACGCCGACGACGCCACCCGCTACCGCGACGGCGCCGAGGTCGACGCCTGGCGCGACCGCGACCCGGTCGCCCGCCTGGAGACCTACCTGCGCTCGCGCGGGGTGCTCGACGACGCGGCCGTCGCCGAGATCGCCGAGCAGGCCGAGGCGTACGCGGCGGACCTGCGGACCCGGATGAACATCCAGCCCACAGTCGACCCGCTGAGTCTCTTCGACCACGTCTACGCCCAGCCCACCCCGCAACTGGTGGAGCAGCGCGAGCAGGTGCGCGCCGAACTGGCCGCCGCGAACGACGAGGACGGTGCCGCCTGATGGCCACCACGATGGCGAAGGCGCTCAACACCGCACTCGCCGACGCTCTTGAGGCCGACGAGCGGGTAGTCGTCTTCGGCGAGGACGTCGGCCAGCTCGGCGGCGTCTTCCGGATCACCGACGGCCTCCAGGCCCGTTTCGGCGAGAAGCGCTGCTTCGACACTCCGCTCGCCGAGGCCGGCATCGTCGGCTTCGCCGTGGGCCTTGCCATGTCCGGGCTGCGGCCGGTCGTCGAGATGCAGTTCGACGCGTTCGCGTACCCGGCGTTCGAGCAGATCGCCTCGCACGTCGCGAAGCTGCGCAACCGTACCCGCGGCGCGCTCAGCGTGCCCATCGTCATCCGGGTGCCCTACGCCGGTGGCATCGGCGGGGTGGAGCACCACTGTGACTCGTCCGAGGCGTACTACGCGCACACCCCCGGGCTGAAGGTCGTCACCCCGGCGACGGTGGCCGACGCGTACTCGCTGCTGCGCGAGGCGATCGACGACCCCGACCCGGTGGTCTTCATGGAGCCCAAGAAGCTCTACTTCGCCAGCGCCGACGCGGAGTTGCCGACGCGCGCCGAGCCGTTCGGCCGGGCCGTCGTGCGCCGGCCGGGACGCGACGCCACACTTGTGGCGTACGGGCCGGCGGTGCCTGTGGCGTTGGAGGCTGCCGAGGCCGCCCGCGAGGAGGGCTGGGACCTTGAGGTGGTCGACGTCCGTACCATCGTGCCGTTCGACGACGCCACAATCACCGCATCGGTACGCCGTACGGGGCGATGCGTGGTGATCCAGGAGGCCCCCGGCTTCGCGGGTGTCGGCGCGGAGATCGCCGCCCGGGTGCAGGAGCGCTGCTTCCACGCGCTGCACGCGCCGGTGCTGCGGGTCGCCGGGCTGGACATCCCGTACCCGGCGCCGATGCTCGAGCACACCCACCTGCCCGGCGTGGACCGGGTGCTCGACGCGGTGGCCCGCCTCCAGTGGGACGACCAGCCGGACGCGCGCTGGGCGGCGGCATGACCACCGTCGAGCGCACGCAGGTCTTCCTCCTGCCCGACCTGGGTGAGGGGCTGAGCGAGGCGGAGATCGTCGAGTGGCGTGTCGCAGTGGGCGACGTGGTCACAGTGGACCAGAGCGTCGTGGAGGTGGAGACCGCCAAGGCGGTCGTCGACGTGCCCTGCCCGTACGCCGGACGGGTGGTGACCCTGCACGGCGCGGCCGGTGAGGTCCGTCCGGTCGGCCAGCCGCTGATCACCATCGCGCCGCTGGACGGCGACGGCGACGAGCCGGCCGGGCACGCCACCTACCGCGAGGAGGAGCGGGCCGGCTCCGGCAACGTCCTGATCGGGTACGGCACCGGGCACGGCGGCGCGACCCGCCGCCGACGCCGCCCGAGGCTGGTGGTGGCGCCCGAGCCGACCGACGCCCCGCAGGGCGCGGCTGACACTGCCGTCGGGAGCAGCCCGACGGACGGCGCCGGCCCGGTCGCCGCCGACGCGCCGGCGAACGCGGGGTCGACGCCGGTCGTCGCGCTCGCCGGCCCGACCGCGAGCACGGCGTTGGCCGGCACGGCGCTCGTCATCTCGCCGATCGTGCGGCGGCTGGCCCGCGACCGTGGAGTCGACCTGAGCACGGTACGCGGCAGCGGACCCGGTGGTGTGATCCGTCGCGCCGACGTCGAGGCGGCGCTCACCACCCCGGCGGCCCGGCTCGCCGCGGCGCCGGACCCGCAGGTCGCCCTTGCCCCCGCCGGGGACGGCGACGTGGTCGTCCCGCTCACCGGGGTGCGCAAGGTGATCGCGGACAAGCTGTCCCGCAGCCGGCGGGAGATCCCCGAGGTGACCATCTGGGTCGACGTGGACGCCACCGGCCTGCTGGAGACCCGGGCCGCGATAAACGCGGCGACGCCGGACGCGCCGGTGAGCATCCTGGCTTTGCTGGCCCGGATCTGCCTCAGCGGGCTGCGCAGGTTCCCGCAGCTCAACGCCCGGGTCGACACCGAAGGGCAGCGGATCGTCCAGTCCGCCGGGGTGCACCTGGGCATCGCCGCGCAGACCGACCGAGGGCTGCTCGTGCCGGTGCTGCGTGACGCCCAACGGCTCACCACCGCCGAGTTGGCCGCCGAACTGTCGGCCACCACCGCTGCCGCGCGGGCGGGAACGCTGCCGCCGGCCCGGCTGACCGGGGGTACGTTCACGCTCAACAACTACGGGGTGTTCGGCGTGGACGGCTCCACGCCGATCATCAACCACCCCGAGGCGGCCCTGCTCGGCGTCGGCCGGATCGTGGACAAGCCCTGGGTCGTCGACGGGCAACTGGCGGTCCGCAAGGTGACCCAGTTGAGCCTCACCTTCGACCACCGGGTCTGCGACGGCGGGGTGGCTGGTGGCTTCCTGCGGCACGTCGCGGACTGCGTGGAGCGCCCGGCGCTGCTGATCGCGGCCACCTGATACGACGTACCCCCGGCCCCGGCCCCGCCCTGTGCGGGCGCCGGGGCCGCCGCGTGCCAGAGGTTTCCCGGACCTCGGATCGGGAAGTCGACCCCGCCGGAGTGCACCAGAGCGTCGGAGGGAGCCCGTCCGTGACGTACGAGGTGCTGTCCAACGTCGTCCGGGAACGACGACCCGCCTCGGCCGGGGCGCCGCTGTACTGCGACGCGCGGGAGTACGGGTTGCGCGGCGACGGCGAGACGAACGACCAGCCGGCGCTGGCCGCGCTCGTGGACCGCCTGGGCGCAGGCTACGCGGCGGACGGCCGCGCGCGGGTCATCTACTGCCCGCCGGGCATCTACTCGATCCGGGACGCCGGCACGGCGTGGCGCAGTGGCGTCTCGCTGATCGGCGCGGGCCCGGCGGCGACACGGTTCCTGCTCAGCAACGAGGGAAACCGGACCGACCCCACCCCGCTGGCGTTCTGGACCACCCTGCAACACGGCGCCGACCGGGACCGGCACATCGCCGACTGCACGTTCGCGGACTTCGAGATCGACGGGTCCGGTGTGGCGATGGCCGAGTACAACTACCTCGCCAAGGGCCTGGGCCTTCAGTACGTGGTGCGCGGCGTGTTCCGTAACCTCTTCATCCACCACACCGCGGCCACCGGCCTGGGCTGCGACTTCCTCCAGGACAGCCTGATCGACGGCTGCGTGGTGGTCGGCTGCGGCCGGCTGGACAACGGCGAGCAGATGGGCGGTGCCGGCATCGGCGTGGGCATCGGCGGGTGGGGCGACATGGAGCGGCTGACCATCGCCAACTGCACCACTGTGGCCAACGGCACCAACGGTATTTTCCTGGAGCTGCAGAAGGACTACTGGACGCCGCCGCGCGGCTACCGCATCGTCGGCTGCCACAGCCAGGGCAACAGGTTCGGCATCTCCGACTGGGGCGCCGACGGTCTCATCGTCTCCGCCTGCACGATGACCGGCAACCTGGAGGCCGGCTTCGACGTCTCGGCGAAGGGCACGGCGGGCGTGGCCGGACGCGGCGGGCTGCTCAGCGACTGCGTCGTCGACGGCAACATCCGCGACGGGGTCAGCATCGGCAACAGCCCCGGCCCGTACTCGATCCGGGGTAACCGGATCAGCGGGAACGGGCGCAACGGCTACCACGGTCACGACCTCGGGCAGGGCTACTCGGGGCCGGTCCGGGACGTGGTGATCGAGAGCAACGACTTCTGGAACAACGGGCTGGACGCCATCCGGATCGACCATCCGATGACCGACGCGGTGGTGCTGAACAACCGGATCCGCAACAACGGTCAGCAGCGGGCGGCCGGCACCACCGGCGCCGGTGAGGCTGTGCGCTACGCCGAGCGGTCCGTGGTGGACCGGACCGCCGACTGGCCGCCCGACGGGCACCGGGGCAAGGTCCTGCGGGTCGGACGGTCCGTCGCGGTGGTCGCCTCGAACACCGGCGAGGAGCTCGTCCTCGCGCCGGTACGCCCCGACGCCATCAGTGCGTGGAGCGGCGACGTCCCACCACCGGGCTGCCGGTACGAGCTGTCCACGGCACCCGAGCGGCGGGCCGGCATCGCCATCGACGCGGCGTTCGACTCGGCCACCATCCGCGGCAACCGGATCTGGGACAACCACGAGGACAAGACCCAGACCCACGGGTTGTGGATCACCGAGCGGGGCAGCTGCGTGGACTGCCGGGTCGAGGACAACGACCTCGCCGGCAACGCCGACGACGGAATGCTGCTGGACACCCCGCCGGTGGGCGGGCGCTGGCGGGACAACCACGTCGACAGCGGCTGGGGCTGAGCGGGCGCCGACCCTGGGCGACTCGACCGGGGCGGATTGTCCGGCGGTGGCTTGGGGTTGAGCGGCGGACGGGTGGAGTGGCGTGACGTTCGGTGGCGGCGGCCGGAGTGCTCCGGGCCGCCGCCACCGTCAATCCGCGTCGGTCAGCCGGCCAGGCCCGCGACCGGGTCGGGATCCAGCACGACCGTCGCCGTACCGGTCTGCGCCGGCACACCGGGATCGGTCGGCGCGTCGGTGTACTCCGCGACGAAGACCGCCGTCAGGTTGTCGGCCCCACCGTGCCCACCGTCGACGAAGGTGGCGATGGTCCCGGAGCATCCGGTAGCCGAGGAGAGCGGATGTCCGTGCTCGTCGTGGCCGAGCACGTAGGTGACCTTCACCCGTGAGCAGTCCACCGGCAGGTCGTCGGTGACCCGCACCTCGTACGCGACCGTCTGCCCGAACTGGAAGGGCTGCCCGGCCACCGGAGCGACGAACTCGACGACCGGCGCCCGCGGCCCGACCAGCAGAGGCAGGGTGGCAGCTGCCGACCGGCCGGTGCGGTCGGTCACCTTCAGCGTCGGGGTGTACGAGCCGTTCTCCTGGAACGTCCACGTGGGGTTCGCCTCGGTGCTGTCCACCGAGCCGTCCGCGTTGAAGTCCCACGCATAGCTGAGCCGGTCGCCGTCCGGGTCCGTGGTGCCGGCGCTGGAGAACGCCACGGTCAAGGGCGCCTGCCCGGCGGTCGGGGTCGCGCTGATCTTCGGGATCGGCGTGCGGTTGCCGCGGACGAAGTCGATCCGGGACAGCTGGGCGTCCGGGTTCTCGGCGAAGTAGCCGTCGCCGTACTCCAGCACGTAGAGCGCCCCGTCCGGGCCGAACTCCATGTCCATCGGGTTGTCCACCACTATCGACGGCACCACCGGCCGGATGTCCTTGACGTCGCCGTCGGAGTCGAGTCGGAACTCCTTGATGTAGTCCCGGGTCCACTCGTAGAACAGCGGCACCCCGTCGTAGTAGGCCGGCCAGCGGGTCCGCGACGTGCTGGTCCCGTCGTAGTCGTACGCCGGGCCGCCCATCGGGCCGATGCCACCGGTGCCCAGTTGCGGGAACTCACCCGACGCGGCGGACGGGTACCAGACCTCCGGCTGCTCCACCGGCGGCAGTTGCCGCTTGCCCGTGTTGTGGGGCGAGTCGTTGACCGGGCGCTTGCAGTTGAACTTCGGGCCGGACTGGCCGGTCGCGAAGTCGTAGTCGCGGTAGGCGATCGTCGGCGTCACGCAGTACGGCCAGCCGTAGTTCGCGGGCTTGTCGATGAGCATCCACCGGCCGTGCCCGGCGGGCCCGCGCTCAGGGTTCGACGAGGACGCGTCGGGCGAGTAGTCGCCCAGGTACACGTTGTCGGTGCGCCGGTCGACGGCGAACCGGAACGCGTTACGCAGGCCCATCGCGTAGATCTCCGGGCGGGTCTTCGCCGTACCCGGCTTGAAGAGGTTGCCGGCCGGCACCGTGTAACCCCCACCGGCCTTCACCTTGATGCGCAGCAGCTTGCCGCGCAGGTCGTTGGTGTTGGCCGAGGTGCGCTGGGCGTCGAACGCCGGGTTGCGGTCGGCCCGTTCGTCGATCGGGATGTAGCCGTCGGAGAAGAACGGGTTCGTGTCGTCGCCGGTCGACAGGTACAGGTTGCCCTTGCTGTCGAAGTCGATCTGACCGCCGACGTGGCAGCAGATGCCCCGGTCGGTGGGTACGTCGATGATCTGCTGCTCGGTGCTGAGGTTGAGCTTCATCCCCTCGAGCTTGAACCGGGACAGCCGCAGCGCGCCTCGGAACCGCTGCCAGTCGGCCTCGGTGCCGACAAGCGGCGCGTCACCCTCGTTGACGTCGGGGGTGGCCGGGTCGTCCACAGGGGTGTTCATCGGCGGCGAGTAGTAGAGGTAGACCCACTTGTTCTTGGCGAAGTTCGGGTCGATGGCGACCCCCTGCAACCCCTCCTCGTCGTGCTCGTACACGGGGATGTCGGCGGCGAGGGTGTTCAGCCCGGTACGCGGGTCGTGGATGCGGACCTCACCGGTGCGGGAGGTGTGCAGCACGCGCAGGTCGGGCAGGACGGCGAGGCTCATCGGCTCGCCGGGAAAGTCGTTGAGCGTCACCTTCTGGAAGCTGCTGTCCGGCGGCGCTGCGGGAGCTGCCGCCGCTGCCGTCGGTGCGGCCAGGCCGGCCGTCACCAGGAGCAGGGCGGACACGAAAGCGGTCCTGTTCATCAGGTAGTCCCCCGAGGTGGTGGTCAGTACCGGAGTGAGGCGAGATAGTCGAAGCCGACCCGGGCGGTGTCCAGGGCGTCGGCGGGGGCGCGCGGCGGGGTGCCCGCGTCGTCGCGCTCCACGATGTACTCCTCGATGCCTGCTTCCCGCTCGTGCGCGAAGATCCGGCCGAAGTCGATGACGCCGTCGCCGAGGTCGGCGAAGCCACCCTCGACGTCGAGGTCCTTGACGTGCACCTGGCGGACCCGGCCACGGTTGGCCCGGATCACGTCGACCGGGTCGTGCGCGCCCCGCCAGGTCCAGTAGAGGTCGAGTTCGAAGTGGACCAGCCGGGGGTCGGTCTGCCCGGCGAGGATCTCGAAGCCCGTCGAACCGTTGGTCAGCGGTACGAACTCCAGCTGGTGGTTGTGGTAGCCGAAGTCCAGCCCGGCGCGCTCGGCCAGCCTGCCGGCCTGGTTGAGGTCCCGGGCCAGCGCACGGTAGACGGCGGGGTCCCGAATCGGGCGTCCCTGCGCGTCGCGGCCGAAGTACGGGTGGACGATCTTCTTGCAGCCCACCACGTTCGCCTCGGCGAGGGCGCGTTCCCAGGTGGCGGCGTCGAACGGCTGCGGGATGCCGACGTGCCCGGAGGTGGAGCGCAGCCCGGCCGCGTCGAGTGCGGCGCGGAACTGCGCGGCCGTACGCCCGACGAAGCCGGCGTGCTCCACGCGGCGGTAGCCGATCCGCCGAAGGGCGGTGAGCGTGCCGGGCAGGTCGGCGGCGAGCTGGTCGCGCAACGTGTAGAGCTGGATGCTGATCCGGTCCACCGGCACCCGGCGGCGGCCGGGGGAGTGCCCTGCCGGTGCGGCGCTGGCCGGGCCGGCGAGCAGGCCGGCGGTGCCGACGGCGGCGGCGGAGACGGTCGCGGCGCGGAGCACTCCGCGCCTGCTGAGCGGCTCGGACGCCACTGGCGGCACCGGCTCGTTGGTCTGGTGATCCATGGTGGTGGTCCCTTCCTGACGGCTGGTGTGCCGTCTGCGGCGTCGACCGGCTGCCGCCGTCCGGGCGCGCCGAACCGGCCGGAGGCGGACTCCGGCTGGACGGTGAGGGACGGTGCGTGGGTGCGGCCCGGACCCGTGTGGGCCGGAGCGCGGCGACCCGGTGCGGGCGGCGGCAGGCTGATCGACGGATGGGCAACCCTCTATCTGAATCGCGACCTTACCCTTGCCTCCGGACGAAGGCAAAGCTTCGTCTCGATTGGCAGAAGTTTCGCTCCACCTGACAAAAGTGCGCTCACCGGGTGCGGCGGGCGCCCGCTCTCCGGCTCCGTACGCCGGCCGGTGCCGTCACGCTGTTCCGTCGCCGGAAAGTCGCACACCAGTGGTCATAGGTGCGAGCCCGGCGTGGCGAGGGCGGGACGGGACGTGCGGCCCGGGTGGGCCGGGGCCGGTCGGGTGAGGGCCACAGGCGGCAGTTGTGCGCTTTATTCGTCAACGGCACAACGCCGGAAAATGTGCCGATAAATGCGCGGCCGATTATTTCCGAATGGCCCGGACGACCGTGGTCAGGCCGCGAGAATATGGCGGAGGGAAGTCGAAAACGGGGGGACTGAACATGACGCCTAGGCGGCGATTGACGCTGTTGGCGGTAACCATCGCAGCCGCACCGCTCGTGCTGGGTGGGTGCACCGCCGACCGGAAGCCGGCGGCCGAATCGGCCAAGGAACACGCCCCGGCGCCCGAACTCACAGTGACGCCGGGGGACAAGACCCGCGACGTTCCGGTCAGTGCCGAGGTCGGCACGGCGGTCAAGGGAGGACGGGTCACCGCCGTCCGGCTCACCGACGACAAGGGCAAGCAGGTCGAGGCGGAGCCACGGGAGGACGGCTCGGGGTGGGTGCCCAGCAAGCCGCTGCAACCCCGGCGTACGTACACGGCGGAGGTGACAGCGACCGGCGACTCGGGCGCGACCACCACCCGGACCACGACCTTCACCACGATGCCCAAGTCCACGAAACCGCAGATCACCAGCACCCTCTATTTCGTCGGTAACCGGACGTACGGCACGGCGATGCCGGTAACCGTCGCGTTCGACCCGGCAATTCCGAAAGAGGCCAGGGCGGATGTGCAGCGTCGGTTGTTCGTAAAGACGAATCCGCCGCAGCCGGGGACGTGGTCGTGGCTGGAGGACGGTAGTCAGGTCTATTACCGGGCACCCGATTTCTGGCGGCCGGGGACCACGATCAGCGTGCGGGCCGGGCTGGAAGGGCTGCCCATCGGCAAGAAGCTTGTCGGCGACGCGGAGCGGACCGCGACCTCCAAGATCGGACGACAGGTCTCCCTGGAGATCGACAACGCCACCAAGCAGATGACGGTGCTGCGCGACGGCAAGCAGATCCGCCGCATCCCGGTGAGCCTCGGCAAGCCGAGTACACCGAGCTCCAGCGGCAAGATGGTGATCATGGAGAAGCATCAGCGGACCACCTTCGACACCCGTGGTGAGCCAAACGGTGGCTACGTGGTCGACGTGGACGACGCCCAGCGCTACACCTGGGGCGGCGAGTTCATCCACTCCGCCCCGTGGTCGGAGGGGGACCAGGGCAACACCAACGTCTCGCACGGCTGCGCGAACGTCTCCGCCGCAGCCGCCGACTGGCTGATGGGAGTGACCCAGGTCGGTGACCTCGTCACCGTCAAGGGCACCGAGGTCGAGTTGCAGCCGGGCAACGGCTGGACGGCGTGGAACGTGAGCTGGGACGAGTTCGTCAAGGGCAGCGCCCTGCCGGTGCCGGCCGGGCTCGGGCCCGCGCCGGCCGCGCCGGCCCACCCGGGCGCGGTGGCCGGTGGCTCACCCGCTCCGGCACCTTCGGTAAGCGGTCGCTGACACACCATCGACCGGGCCGGGCCGCCTCGCTGGCGGGCCGGCCCGGTCGCTGCGTCCACCGCCCGCCGTCCCGGCGTGGTCCAGGTCCGCCGTCCTGGTCGCCGTCCAGGCTCTGCCGGGCTGGCGGTCGCCCTCCAGGCCGCGCCTGCCTGGTCGCCGTCCAAAGGCCCGCCGGGCAGCCGGGATCGCCGCCCCCGGCACGGCACGGGCGTCGTCGCATGGTCAGTTCAGCGGTACGCGGGCCACCCCGGACCCGGTCAGGCTGCCCAGCCAGAGTTGGTCGCCGTGCTGGCGTACCCCGGTGATCATGGGATAGTGCCCGGTCGGGCCGTGCAGCGTCCGGCGGACCGCGCCCTGTTCGTCGACCAGGGCGACCAACCCGTAGCGGCGCGGCTGCGGCTGCATCGTGTCGGGCAGCAGCGCGGCGATCTGGCGCAGCCGGGGATGCGGCAGCAGTCGCTCGGCGATCGGCACGCGAGGGCTGGGCAGCGCGATCCAGTACGTCCCGTCGCCCACCGCCGAGAGATTGTCCGGATACGCGGGCAGGTCGGCGAGCACCCGGACGCCACCGCCCAACTCGACGCGGAGCAGCCGGTGGGTGGAGGTCTCCACGAGCATCAACGCCGACTCGTCCGGAGTCAGCGCGATTCCGTTGGGGAAGTACAGCCCGTCGGCCACCAGCTCGGTGTGCCCGCTGCCCGGGTGATGGGCCAGTACGCGGCCGTTGGGGCGGTGTTCCAGCAGGTCCCGTTTCCAGTGCGAGACGGGGAACCGGTCCGAGCTGTCGGTGAAGTAGACGGTGCCGTCGCGGGCCACCGTCGCGTTGTTGGCGAGGTGCACCGGGGGCGCCGTCCCGGTCAACTCGCGGACCGCGCCGTCGGGCGTGACCCGCAGCAACCCGCGGTACGCGTCACAGACGACAAGCGCCTCACCGGACGTGTCCACCTCGATGCCCAGCGGCCGGCCACCGGTCTCGGCCAGCAGCCGGGGCCGGGTGCCGGCCGGAGCGTCCGTCGGCCACCACCAGAGGTTGCCGTCCTCGTCGCCGCTGATCACCCGGCCGGCCGCGTCGACAAGGACGTCCTCGGGGCCGACCGCGCCCTCTGGCAGGGGCAGCAGGTCGACGTGGTCGAGTCGGCGGTCGGTGGCGGCCCACGCTCCGGTAAGCGGAGGCGCAACGGTGGCCGGCTCGCGGACGGGCCGGATCAGCCGGGGCGGCCGGGGTCGGGGAATCACCATCCGGTCATTCTCCACCCGGGCGGGTGGCGCTGGCGTGATCCACTCGGGTTCCGTGGAATCGGGGTGTCCAGGTCGGCGGGACACCCCGATTCCACCGAAGCCGAGTGGGTCACGCTCCGGCTGGCGGATCCCGGGGCGGTACCCCTGAGGGGGATCAGGGGTACCCCGGGGGTTGACCCTGGACGTACCCGGAATCACCGCGTGGAGGGACGAAACTGTCGGGGGTGGCGGCTAGATTTCATGGCATGGAAGATCGCAGCGACCGGCTCGACGTGCAGCTCAACGTGGGTGACCGGGTGGTCCAGGTGCGGGTGGCCGGCGAGGTCGACATCGCGACGGTGGCCGCGTTCCGATCCGCGCTGTGGTCCGCGCCAGCCCGGCCGGTCGTCCAACTGGAGATGTCCGAGCTGCGACTGCTGTCCGCCGCCGGGGTGCGCACGTTGCTCGCCGCACATCTGCGGATCCGAGCCCGGGGCGGCGAGCTCGTCCTTGTCGACCCGACGCCGATGGTGGCCCGGGTGCTGCGCGCCACCGGCCTGCACCGGGTGATGACGATTCTGGAGCCGACCCGGGTGGTCGAGGCCGCGCGTCGCCCGGTTTCCGCCGGCGTGGTCGGTGCCCCGCGTCGGTCGGTCCCCGTCGCCGCCGCACACCGCCCGCAGGCCGTGTCCGCGCGCTGTCTGCCGTGCGCGGCCTGACCGTCGGGCCGCGTCACTCATGATCACCGGGTCTCTGTCGGCCCTGGGCTGACTGTTCGCGCCCGTGGTGACGTCGGGCGCGGGGCCGCCGGTTCGAGCCGGCGACCCCACAGACGATCGGTCAGCGCACGCCGAGCAGGTCGACGACGAAGACCAGCGTCTCGCCCGGCTTGATGACGCCGGCCGCGCCGCGGTCGCCGTACCCCAGGTGCGGCGGGATGGTGAGCCGGCGGCGACCGCCGACGCGCATGCCGACCACGCCCTGGTCCCAGCCGGCGATGACCTGACCGCCGCCGAGCGGGAACTCGAACGCCTCGCCCCGGTTCCAGGACGAGTCGAACTCGCCGCCGGTGGAGTGGGCCACTCCGACGTAGTGCACGCTGGCCAGCTGACCCGGCTGGGCCTGCGGGCCCTCGCCCACGGTTATGTCCTCGATCACGAGGTCGGCCGGCGGGGCACCCTCGATCGGCCCCACCTCGGGCTTGCCCGAACGGGCGTCTGCTGCCTGGTTCATGCGGGAACTCCTGCCGTTTGGGTGATGTGTCCGGTCACCGTCGATCCTGCCGGATCGTCTGCGGCGAATGTCCGGCGGACCCGTCACCAGCCCAGCCGGCGCGGCGAAGCCCTCGAAACACGCCCGGAGGGGATGAAGTCCGGGCACACGCTTGCGGGCGTCACCGATGGTGACGCCCGCTGTGGGGATGGTGCCGTGTTCGGTCATCGCAGCCAGGGCAGCTGTCGGACGATCGGCAGCTTCGCCCACACCCGGCCGAGGCCCCAGGTGTCACCGGCGTTGACCAGCGCCAGGACTGCGAGCACCGCGGCGTAGATCAGGTGGTCGTCCATGAAGGGGTTGTTCTCCGGAGGCAGGACGGCGGTCCACATGAGAACCAGCAGCAGTCCACCGGCGACGGCGGCGATCCGCATCCCGATGCCGAGCAGGAGAGCGATGCCGATGCCCGCCAAGCCGATCATGAACAGCCAGTCCGCCCAGGCGGCGCCGGCGATCCCGGTGTAGAGGTCCTTGAACGGCCCGGTCACGCCGAAGGTGAGGAAACCCTTTGTGGGGCTGCCCCCGTTGATCCAGGCGTTCTTCGTCTCGGTGGCGAGCCCGAGGCCGAACAGTTTGTCGATGAACGCCCAGAGGAAGATCCAGCCGAGTGCCATCCGGGTGCCGGCCAGGATGTAGCGGGTGGCCCTCTCCCGGGTGGTGTCGGCCGCCGGAGCGGTGGTCTTCGCGGTGTTCCGCTCGATCGTCGCGGTCATGATGTCCACGTCCCTTCTCTGCTTCGCACCGCGCTTCCCGGTGGCATCTCAATTGGACACTTGCGGCGTCGGCGCTGGCAGGGCCGACCGGACCGCGATGGCCCGGGACCTTCGACCCCTTCCGACCCGGTCCGTCGGCACTGACCGCCGTCACTGTCTGTCAATAACGTGCGGGGTGCAGGCGTACGAGGGAGGCCGTGATGAGGACCTGGCAGGTGGGCGATGTGATGACCCGGGAGGTCGTGACAGTGGAGGCCACGACTCCGTACCGGGAGATCGTCGATGTGGTGTTGCGCCGCGGGGTCAGCGCGGTGCCGGTGGTCGACGGGTCGCTCCGGGTGTTGGGCGTGGTGTCCGAGGCGGACCTGTTGCACCGGGTCGAGCGTGCCGGTGAGCCGGCGCAGCGGCGGGTCTTCGAGAGCCGCCGTCGGCGCGGCGCGCGCGGCAAGAGCGAGGCGCTGCTGGCGGGCGGCCTGATGACCGCGCCGGCGGTGAGCACCCACCCGGAGGCGCCGTTGTCGGCCGCCGCACGGCTGATGGACCGCGAGCAGGTCAAGCGGCTGCCGGTCCTGGACGACCTGGGCCGGCTGGTCGGCATCGTCAGTCGCGCCGATCTGCTGCGGGTGCACCTGCGTTCGGACGCCGAGATCCGCGAGGACGTGGTCCAGGAGGTGCTGCGCCGGGTGCTGGCAGTGCGGGACGGCCTGGTGACGGTCACCGTACGCCACGGCGAGGTGACACTTGCCGGTCGACTGGACCGCCGTTCCGCAGTCGACCTCGCGGGACGGCTCGCGGGCCAGGTCAGTGGTGTCGTGAGGGTGGTAAACGCCATCGCCTACGAGGCCGACGACACGGTCACCGATCCCGCTCAGATGATGCCTGTCGCCTGAGCGTCGCCTGTGCTCCGGTCGTGAACTTCGGCCGGAGCGCCGACGACAGGCCGGCCGTTCGCCTAGGCTCGAAACGGCCGGCCGGCGGGCCGGATCCCCTGTCAGCGGCGTACGAGCGAGGTAGCGGCGGTTCGGCGAGGCGGTGGGCACGGGTGGATGACGTGGTCGCGGTACCGCTGTGGGCGTGGGTGGTGGTCGGTGCGGTGATCACCGCGCTGCTCGCTGTCGACCTGGTGTCGCATCGGGACAGCCACGTCATCGAGCTACGTGAGGCGCTGCTGTGGAGCGCCGCCTGGATCGCCGCGGGACTGCTGTTCGGGGTGGGCGTCTGGTGGGGCCTCGGCGGCGACGCGGCCATCGCCTACTTCTCCGGCTATCTGCTGGAAAAAGCGCTCTCGGTGGACAACGTATTCGTCTTCGCCCTGCTCTTCGGCTACTTCCGGGTGCCGGCGGGCTACCAGCACAAGGTGCTGTTCTGGGGGGTTGTCGGGGCGCTCGCCTTCCGCCTGCTGTTCGTGGTGGCGGGCGCGCAACTGCTGGAGCGGCTGGCCTGGGCCGGTTACGTGCTGGGAGCATTCCTGGTCTGGACCGGCTGGCGGCTCGCCGTACGCGGGAAGCCCGACGTCGACCCGGACCGCAACGTGGTGGTCCGGGTGTTCCGCCGGGTGGTGCCCACCGACGCCCGCTATCACGGTGACCGCTTCACCGCCCGGGTCGAGGGCCGCCGGGTGGCGACGTTGCTGCTGGTGGCGCTCGTGGCCATCGAGGCCACCGACGTGGTCTTCGCGATCGACTCGGTGGCGGCAGTCCTGGCCATCACCACGAACATCTTCCTGGTCTGGACGGCGACCGCGTTCGCCGTGCTGGGACTTCGCAGCCTTTACTTCTGCCTCGCCGGTCTGCTGCGGCACTTCGGCTACCTGCGCTACGGCCTGGCGCTGCTGCTCGCGTTCGCGGGAGTGAAGCTGATCCTCGCCGGGACACCGGTGGGCGAGCTGCCGATCTGGTTGACGCTCGCCGTCGTGGTGGTGACCCTGACTGTCGCCGTCGGGGCGAGCATCGTCCACCGCGACCGAACCGCCCGCTGAAAAGGCGTGCGCGGGTCAGGGACGGCCGGGTTCGATGCGGGCTGTCACGTCGAGGTGCGCCGGTTGGCAGCCGGCGGTCACGGCGAAGCGGCGGACTGCTGCGTCGACGTGTTCGCGGGCGCCGCCGCAGATGTCGGCGGCGAGGTCCACGCTTATCCACACGTCGGGGTGCGGCGGCGCGCCAGTCAGCACGACCCGTGCCCGGCGTACGCCGGGACCGCCGGTGAGGTCGCGTTCCAGTGCGTGGGCGAGCACGTCGGCGGGCAGTCGGGTCCGGCCCGGGCGTCGACCGGGGTGGCTGAGCGTTCCGCGCAGTGCGGTGCCGGGCTTCCGCAACTCCCGGGCGAGCAGTCGTTGCCCGGCCAGGGCGAGCAGCAGGCCCGCGACCGCCGCGGCCAGGGTGCTCCACGGAGCGGCCTGCCGCCACCCGTCCAGCAGCGCGGGGCTGAGCACCATCGCGTCCGGAGTTCCGTACGTGAGGGCCAGCGTCGCCGTACCGCCAGCCACCAGCAGCAGCGCGACGACGGTCCAGAGCAGCCGGTGCGCGGCGTTCGTCATGCGGGCCGTCCACGAGGTGGCAACCGGACCTCGATCCGGCCGGTCGCTGGCGCGGCCAGCCGGCGCAGTTCCTGGCGCACGGCGTACTCGACCTCCGGGCGGGCCGCGGGGTCGCCGGTGGCGCGTACCCGGTGACGCCACCGGCCGTCGCGCCGTCGGACCTGGACGCGGGCGCGGCGTACGCCCGGAACGGCGCCCGCCACGTCGGCGAGTCGCCGCTCCACGCTGCGGCGGTGCAGGTGCCAGCCGTCGGCGTCGTCCAGCCGCAGCCGTACCGGCGTCCACCGGCGTAGTTGGGCGACGAGGATGGCAAGGCCCAGGAACACTGCCGTGGCGGCGACCACCCGGACCGTCGGGTCTCGCCACCGGGTGGTGGTCAGCGTGTCGTACCAGCCGGTCCGATCCAGCACCGACGCCGGGCGGTGCAGGCTGACCAGCAGCGCCTGCACGGCCAGCAGGGCGCCGCCGAGGGCCAGCGCGACGGCCAGCAGCAGCGAGGCGACCCGGTTGACGGTACGCATCTCAGCCGCCGTCCACGCCGGGGACGAGCAGGTCGTCAACGGTGACGGTCACTGTCACCACGGTCAGGCCGGTGCTCGTGGTGATCCGGTCGGCCACCGCTGCCCGTACCGTCTCGGCAACGGCGGCAACGTTGTGCCCGTACCAGGTGATGAGGTGCAGGTCGAGGCCCACGGACTGGTCGTGCAGACGTACGGAGGCCGGGTTGACCGCGCAGACTCCGTCCACCTGTCGGGCGGTCTCCGTCGCGATCCGCGCGACTTCCGCCGCGTCGATGATCGGCTCGGGCAGGGCGACGCCCGGCACGGTCGGCGGGTGGGCGGTCATCGGCGACGCCGGGAGTCGGCGCGGTCGCCCAGTCCGGTGACCGCGAGGTCGCCGTCGAGTACCCGGACCACGAGCCAGCCGAGCAGGCCGGCCAGCACGGCGACGGCGGTCACCTCGACGCCGGCGAGCGCCCAGACCGCCACTCCGAGGAAGCCGGCGAGGAAGCCGAACTGCTGACGCGACATGTCACCTCCCGACCGGCGGTACCGGCGATGCCGCTGGATACACCCGGAGGCCACCTCTGGAACGTCAGCCGGATGTGATCCACGTCACACCGCGTCGCGGCCCGCCATGATCGACCACCTAGACTCGGCCGGTCCGAGCGACCGGGGGATGGCAGATGACGAGCAGCGACGAGCGCGGCTGGCTGCGGCCCCTGCCCGCCGACGGTGGGCGCGACGCGCTGTTCACCCGCGCCGGTCACCGGGTGTACGCCGACCGCCGGCTCAGCGAGCTGGTCCACGGGCGTCCGTCGGGCGTCACCGGCAGCCAGTGGAGTTCGGCCAGCCGGGCGTCCTTCGACCTCGTGGTCTGCGCCGCCGACTCCGGCCGGCCCGTCGTCGCTGTGGAGATCGGCCCGCCCGCGCTTCCCGGCTCGGCCGAGCAGCGCGCCGAGCGACTGAAGGACGCCGTCAGCGCGGCCGCCGGGCTGCCCGTGCTGCGGGTCGGTTCGCCGACGCTGCGGGCCGCCGACCAGGGCCGGCGTCTGGTCGAGTACGTCATCGACGCGCGCGACTATGCCTCAGGCGCCGGGATGGGCGGTACCGAGGACGACCCGGCCCCGGTGGGTTTCCGGGACATCCTCGGGCGGCTCCCGGACGGGCGTACCGGCCCGGTCAACGACCTCGGCGCTTTGAGTCGCGCGGCGGCGGTCGACGCGTACGTGGCGGGACGGGTGGCCGACCCGATCGTGCGTGCGCTGCACGTGCGCTGGGCGGACGGCCGGGCGGAGGGGTGGAGCTGGTTGCAGGTCCGCCCGGACGTGTGTCTGGTGGAGTGCGTCTCGGTGACCGAGCAGCGGTTTTCCTGTGGCGTCGACGCGGCCCGGTTGGCCGAGGATCTCGCGGCGGTCGCCGTCGGTGTGCGGCTGCGAGGGCTGGAGCCCGACGACCCGGCACTGCGGGCGCGGGCCGATCTCACCGCGGAGATCGTCGCGTTGAGCCGGCGTCGCCACGAGTTGGTCGGCGGTTTCGCGTTCGACCATCTCTGCGTCGACTGATCGGCCGTTTCCCCTCTGACCTGCTGCGCCTTCGATCAGCGTCGGGTCGGGTCAATTTTCTCCGCGCCGGTTTGAACCTTCCCGGACGCGGTCCCGTACTCCTGCGCGAATGAAGAGGATCTCCCCATCCGCGTCGACCGGGCGCGGGAGACGGTGCGGAAAGGGCATCGTCGGCCATCGACACGTTACCGGGTAGGTCGCGGTGGTCGCCGCCGTGGCGTGCCATCTCACATCCGTCGGTCCGCCGAGGGCAGGAATCCACTACCGGATCGAGAAGGAGAGCAATTCGATGCGCAGGTCCACTCGGGCACGCCGGCCATCCGGCATCGCGCGGAGCAAGCGTCTGCTGGCCGTTGTCGGCACGCTCGTGGTCTTCGGCGGAGTAGTCGCCGTCACCCAGATTTCGTCGGCCCAGGACCGGCGGACGAACAAGCCCCGGCCGGCCGCCGGACAATGCGTGGAGCCGAGCCCCGGATCGACCGCGCCGAGCGGCAACTCGACAAGCCGAACCTGGCAGAACGGCCGGTGGGTACGCAATCACTGGGGTGACGGGCAGCAGTCGGTCGCGGAATGCGAGGACGGTAAGGACGGCACTGTCGGCACCGGTTCGGCAATCGCCTGCCCGGATGTGGCGGCGCGGCTGCCGCAGGTGCCGGACCGGGCGCGTGCAGAGGTCGACCGCAATCTGGCGCAGTTGCAGACCCAGATCGCGGATGCCGACCGCCGGCTGGCCGCCGAGGGCAACAAGGGCGAGGCGTTCATCCGCAACGCGATCCTGCAGCCGTTGGCCGCCAAGCGGAAGGCGGTGTTGGACCGGATCACGCTCGCCATCGACCGGGTGGGACCGCGTCCGCAGGGTCTGGCGCAGCTCGCCGGGTGCCAGGTGCAGCCGACCGGCAACACGGGCGGCAACAACGGTGGCGGTAACAGCGGCGGTGGAAACACCGGTGGCGGGAACACCGGCGGTGGCAACAATGGCGGCGGGAACACCGGCGGTGGGAACACCGGTGGCGGCAACAACGGCGGTGGGAACAACGGCGGTGGCAACAACGGTGGCGGCAACGCCCCGGGTGCCGGCCTCGGTGTGCTGGCCAACAACTGCGACGAGAGCCAGTTGCAGGCGCACGACGGCTTCCAGAACGGCAACCGCTGCGTGAGCACCGCGTTCGGTGAGGTCGGCGCCGCCGCCAACAACCCGTCGCTGCTGATCACCCAGTTCCCGCAGCAGGTCGACCGCAACCAGACCTTCACCCTGCGGATCAGCACCCGCAACCTGGTCCGGGACCGCTTCCTCGCGGCCGGTCAGGGCGGGTACTACGTGGAGAGTTCGCTGCTCAACGCCCAGGGCCTGGTGCGGGGTCACTTCCACACCGCCTGCCGGATGCTGGACAGCCTGACCGCGCCGCCGGAGCCGCAGGAGGTGCCGGCGTTCTTCGTCGCCACCGAGGACGGTCGCGGCGGTGCCCAGCCGGACGAGGTGACCATCCAGGTCCCGGGCCTGCCGGAGTCGGGTACGGCGCAGTGCTCCGTCTGGGCTGGCGACGGGTCGCACCGTCTGCCGATGATGGAGCGGGCCAACCAGACCCCGGCGTTCGACGCGGTGCGCATCGAGGTCAACTGATTCGGAGTTCGACCGGCGGCGGCCGGCCACCCGGGGTGGGTAGCCCCGAGTGGCCGGCCGCACACAAACTGACGGGGTCACGCCGTTGCCGGCGGGACCCCGTCGTTGTGTCGCCCGATCAGCGGTTCTTGTACGCCTCGACGACCTCGACCGGGATCCGACCCCGCTCGGAAATCTTGTAGCCGTTCTTGACGGCCCATTCCCGGATGGCGCGGTTCTGCTCCCGGTCCATTCCCGCGCCGCTGGGTCGTCCAGGGCGCCGAACGGTCCGCGTGCTCTCCACCGGCCCCCGACCGATGCGCCGGCCGGCATTGATGTACGGATCCAGAGCCTTGCGCAGGACGCCGGCATTCTCGTCCGAGACGTCGATCGTGTAGGCCGCGCCGTCGAGGCTGAACTCGACGGTCCGGTCGGCCTTCCCGCCGTCGAGGTCGTCCGTCAGCACCGTGATTACTTTTCTCGCCATTGCCAATTACTCCCTGTGTGTGGCGGGATGTGCCCAAAGTCTGACCTATCATCCGGGGAAACCGCAACAATATGCGTCCCATTCATTTCGGCGCGTCGCGATTGGGGGACGCGCAAAACCGGGAACAGCTGCTGAATCAGCTGCGCTGGCGCAATGTCATTCGGTGAGGAGACCGGTCTGACCGGCGACGGCAGCGGCCTCCGCCCGGTTCGACACCCGCAGCTTACGCAGCAGCCCGGCGGTCATCCGTTTCACCGTCCGCTCCGACACGTGCAGTTCCTCGGCGACGTCGAGGGTGTTGCGTCCGGCGGCGATCACCCGCAGCAGTCGGCATTCCTCACTGTCCAGGTCGATGGGCGCGGGCCGGGTGGGTCGCAGCAGCGCGCGCAACAGGTCGGCCGGCAGCACCGCCCATCCGTCGAGGATGCCCAGCAGTGGGGGCAGTAGCTCCTCCGGCTCGCTGGTCTTCGGCAGGAACCCCTCGGCGCCGGCCCGCAGCGCCTCCAGCGCGGGCGCGGGGTCGGTGGAACCGGACATCGCGACCACCCGTACCCGGGGGGTGGTCCGGCGGATCGCGGCGATCGCCCGGATGCCGCCGGACGGCGGCATGTGCAGGTCGACGAGCGCCAGGTCGGGGCGGCAGCAGCTGACCAGTGCGGCGGCACCGGCGGCGTCACCTGTCGATGCGATCACCTCGGCGCGGCCGTCGGTCGTCGCCGGGATCCGGGCCCACGCCGGACGGCAAGGGCGAGTTCCGGTACGACGACAACCCCGTCGCGAACGGGTGTCAGCCCGCGTCCGGAGTGGCGCCGGCAGTGGTCTGGGTCACATGACGGAACAAGGGGAACGCTTTGTTACTTGAGTGGTACACGCTCAAGTCAACGCGATAGCAGGTGTTCGATGGCAACTCTTCCGGTACTTCCCCTGACCGACGCCGTTCTCCTTCCCGGCATGGTCATCCCGGTGACCCTCGACCCGACCACCCAGGCCGCCATCGACGCGGCGCGGGCGACCGGCGACCGCAAGCTGCTGGCCGTGCCGCGCATCGACGGCGAGTACGGCCCCGTCGGCGTGGTCGCCACCATCGAGAAGGTCGGCAGGCTGCCCGAGGGTGAGCCCGCCGCCGTCATCCGTGGCCTGTCCCGGGCCCGCATCGGCTCCGGTGTGCCCGGTCCCGGCGCGGCGCTCTGGGTCGAGGCGACCGAACTCGACGAGCCGGCACCCGCCGGCCGGGCCCGGGAACTCGCCCGCGAGTACCGCGCCCTGGTGACCTCGGTGCTCCAGCAGCGGGGCGCCTGGCAGGTCATCGACGCTGTGGAGCGGATGACCGACCTCTCCGAGCTGGCCGACTCGGCCGGGTACGCGCCCTGGCTGACACTGGACCAGAAGAACGAACTGCTCGCCGCGCCGGACGTCACCGCCCGGCTGGAACTGCTTGTCGGCTGGGTGAAGGACTACCTGGCCGAGCAGGAGGTCACCGAGCAGATCAACAGTGACGTCCGAGAGGGGCTGGAGAAGTCGCAGCGGGAGTTCCTGCTGCGCCAGCAACTCGCCGCGATCCGCAAGGAACTGGGCGAGGACGAGCCCGACGGTTCGGCCGACTACAGGTCCCGCGTCGAGAGCGCAGACCTGCCGGAGAAGGTCCGCGAGGCCGCTCTGCGCGAGGTGGGCAAGCTGGAGCGGTCCAGTGACGCCTCCCCGGAGGCCGGCTGGATCCGTACCTGGCTGGACACCGTTCTCGAAATGCCGTGGGGCACGCGTACCCAGGACAACACCGACCTGGCCGCGGCCCGGGAGGTGCTCGACGCCGACCACGCAGGCCTCGCCGACGTGAAGGACCGCATCCTGGAGTACCTCGCGGTGCGCAACCGCCGGGCCGAGCGCAACCTCGGCGTGGTCGGCGGGCGCGGCTCCGGCGCGGTGCTGGCTCTCGCCGGCCCTCCCGGTGTCGGCAAGACCAGCCTCGGCGAGTCCGTGGCCCGGGCGCTCGGGCGGAACTTCGTCCGGGTCTCCCTCGGCGGCGTGCGCGACGAGGCCGAGATCCGCGGTCACCGCCGCACGTACGTCGGTGCGCTGCCCGGTCGGATCGTCCGCGCGCTGCGGGAGGCCGGTTCGATGAACCCGGTCGTGCTCCTCGACGAGGTGGACAAGCTGGCCGCCGGCTATGCCGGTGACCCGGCCGCCGCCCTGCTGGAGGTCCTCGACCCGGCGCAGAACCACACCTTCCGGGACCACTACCTGGAGGTCGACCTCGACCTGTCCGACGTGCTCTTCCTGGCCACCGCCAACGTGGTGGAGTCCATCCCCGGCCCGCTGCTGGACCGGATGGAGCTGGTCATGCTCGACGGCTACACCGAGGACGAGAAGGTCGCCATCGCCCGGGATCACCTGCTGCCCCGGCAGCGGGAGCGGGCCGGGCTGACGGCCGAGGAGGTGGAGATCGCCGACGAGGCGCTGGCGCTGGTCGCGGGGGAGTACACCCGGGAGGCCGGCGTCCGGCAACTCGAACGGGGCCTGGCCAAGATCCTGCGCAAGGTGGCGGTGACACTGGCGACCGACCCGTCGCCGGTACGCGTCGACACCGGCAACCTCGCCACCTACCTGGGACGGCCGAAGTTCACCCCGGAGTCGGCCGAGCGCACCGCCGTGCCGGGCGTGGCGACCGGGCTCGCCGTCACCGGCGCGGGTGGGGACGTGCTCTTCATCGAGGCCACAAGCATGGAGGGCGAGCCGGGGCTGACCCTGACCGGCCAGCTCGGTGACGTGATGAAGGAGTCGGCGCACATCGCCCTGTCGTACCTGCGCTCCAACGGGCGGCGGTTCGGCATCGACCCGAACGTGCTGGCCGGACGCCGGATCCACGTCCACTTCCCGGCGGGCGCGGTGCCAAAGGACGGCCCGAGCGCCGGCATCACGATGGTGACGGCCCTGGCGTCGCTCGTCACCGGCCGCCCGGTCCGCCCCGAGTTCGGGATGACCGGCGAGGTGACGCTCTCCGGACGGGTGCTGCCGATCGGCGGGGTGAAGCAGAAGCTGCTCGCCGCGCACCGGGCTGGCCTCACCGAGGTCATCATCCCGGCCCGCAACGAGCCGGACCTTGACGACCTGCCGGCCGAGGTGCGCGAGGCGCTGACCGTGCACACCCTGGCCGACGTGGCCGACGTGCTCGCCCTGGCGCTGCGCCCGGCCGACGTCGAGGCGCTGGACGGTCCGGCGCTCGCCGCGGCCTGACGCTCCACCGCAACGGCCCCCACCGTCTCGTGTAGACGGTGGGGGCCGTTGACGTACTACTGTCTCGGTTGAACTCTCAACAACCCTCACCGCCGCGAGGCGGCGCCCCCCGGAGGAACCCCCGTGAACACCGTGCTCTGGGTCATCCAGATCCTGCTCGCCGCCGTCTTCGCCGGTGCCGGCCTGGCCAAGCTGACCCAGCCGAAGGAGAAGCTGCGCGACCGGATGGGCTGGGTCGACCCCGTCCCGCCCAGCCAGGTCAAGGCACTCGGTGCCGTCGAGGTGCTGGCCGCCCTCGGGCTCGTACTGCCCGCCCTCACCGGCATCGCCACCGTCCTCACCCCGCTGGCCGCCGTCGGGCTGGTCATCGTCATGATCGGCGCCATACTGGTGCACCTGCGCGACATGAAGAAGCAGGACACCGACGACAGGCGCCGCACGGAGATCCAGGGCGCCATCACCTGCGTGGTGCTGCTCGTCCTCGCCGCCGTTGTGGCCTGGGGTCGCTTCGGCCCGTACTCCTTCTGATCCGTGCCGGCGGCGTGCTCAGCGCTCGTCGCCTCCACGGTCGCGACGCACAGTGGCCTTGCGGCCCTTGATCGTGCTCTGGCGCAGTCCGGAGATCACCTCGTCGGCGACCCCCTGCGGCACCTCCACCAGCGAGAACCGGTCGGCGATCTCGATCGAGCCGATGTCCCGGCCGCGGATACCGGTCTCGCCGGTGATCGCGCCCACCAGATCCTGCGGGCGTACGCCGGCACGCCGGCCCAGGCCCACGAAGACCTGGACGGTGTTGCCGCCGCCCGGGCGCGGTCGGCCCCCGCCACGACGATCGCCGCCCCGGCCACCGGTCTCCGGCCGACCCTCGCGGGGGCCGCGCACCGGCGCCTGCGGGATCTCCTCCTCGTCGTCGGAGCCCGGCGAGGTCACCTCGTGCGCGAGCTTCACGGCGGCGAGGGCGACCTCCATCAGGTCGAACTCGTCGGTAAGCGTCTCCACGATCACCCGGTACGGGTCGAGGTCGTCCTCCAGCAGGCTCTCCCGCAGCGCCGCCTGGGTCAGCTCCAACCGGCGGGTACGCATGTCCGCAACCGTGGGGATCTTGTCGATGGTGATCCGCTGGCCGGTCACCCGCTCGATCGTCTTGAGCATCCGGTGCTCGCGCGGCTCGGCGAGGGTGATCGCCACGCCCTCACGCCCGGCCCGACCCACCCGCCCGATCCGGTGCACGTACGACTCCGGCGCCGACGGCACGTCGTAGTTGACCACGTGGGTGAGCTGCTCGACGTCCAGCCCTCGCGCCGCCACGTCGGTGGCCACCAGCAGGTCGGCGGTGCCGGCGCGCAGGCGTCCCATCACCCGGTCCCGCTGCTCCTGGCTCATCCCGCCGTGCAGCGCCTCGGAGCGGTAGCCCCGGCCGTTCATCGTCTCGGTCAGCCGGTCGACCTCCTCCCGGCTGCGGCAGAACACGATAGCGGCCGTCGGCGACTCCACGTCCAGCACCCGACCCAGCGCAGCCGGCTTGTGCGCCCGCGTCACGATGTACGCGCTCTGCCGTACCCGGGGCGCCTCACCCGCGACCTGCTGCTCCCGGCCGATCTCGATGCGGACCGGCTCGCGCAGGTGCTGGCGGGCCATCCCGTCGATGCGCGACGGCATGGTGGCCGAGAAGAGCACGGTCTGGCGCTGCGCCGGAGCGTGCTCCAGGATCGCCTCGATGTCCTCGGCGAAGCCCATGTCGAGCATCTCGTCGGCCTCGTCGAGCACCACGGTGGCCAGGCCGCCGAGGCGCAGGGTGCCCCGGGCGATGTGGTCCAGTGCCCGCCCGGGGGTGGCCACCACCACGTCCACCCCGCTGTCCAGCGCCCGCAACTGCCGCCCGATCGGCTGCCCACCGTAGATCGGCAGCACCCGCGCGCCCAGGTCCTTGCCGTAGCGGTGGAACGCCTCGGACACCTGCACCGCCAGCTCCCGCGTCGGCACCAGCACCAGCGCCACCGGGTCGCCGCCCTGACGGTGCGCCGTCATGAGGTTCAGCAGCGGCAGCGCGAACGCGGCCGTCTTGCCGGTGCCGGTCGCTGCCTGCCCCAGCAGGTCCCGACCTTCCAGCAGGGGCGGGATGGCCTCCCGCTGGATGGGAGTCGGCTCCTCGTAGCCGAGGGCGGCCAACGCGCCCAGCAGCTCGGAGCGCAGCCCCAGCTCCGTGAAGGCGTTCGCCTCGTCGGTGCCGTCGGGAGCGTTGTCGGTCGGGGCGTCGTGCTGTGCAGGTGCGGAACTCATGCGTCAAGCTTTTCATCAAGCCGCCGCGCCCGCTGCGCCGCCCGGCACAACATCAGCGCCCGTTGGCATGCGACACCGCCGAGGACGGACGCCAGGGCCGCCCGCCGCCCCGTGTCGGCGGGCGGCCGGATCAGCCGCCGATGCTCAGGAGCGCGAAGATCATCGTGGCGGCGATGGCCGCGTCCAGCACCCCGCACCACTCCGAGAAGGCGCGTGGCACCACCCGTCCGGTGCGGTGATGCGCAAGATCCCAGCCGGCGTGCGCCAACCAACCGAAGGCCACAAGCCAACCGGCGGTCCGCCCACCGGCCGCCACCGCGACCAGCGCCAGGCCGACCCAACCGGCCAGGCCGAGGAGCTGCGTGGCGAGCACCCCGGGCCCGCGCAGGGTCCGCCGTGCCACACCGATCAGCAGGTACGCCCCGGGCAGCACCAGCATCGTCCACGGGCTGAGCAGAGCCGGGTCGACCCACATGTCCACGGTCATCAGCAGGGCCAACCCGGTCGGCCAGCGGCGGGCGAGCGCCACGACGGCCGGGTGCCGGCGTACCGCCACAGGTGTCGCGTGCCGGTGCCGCAGCGCCACCAGCACCATCGCCGGCACCATCAGCAGGTGACCGCCGAGCAGCATCGCGTCGGCGTCCAGCAGACCGGCCCACATCGGCGCGAACAGCAGGAGGAACGGGACGTACATCGCGGCGGCCATCTCGCCGACCGCGTCCCATCCGTGCGCCCGGTACCGCATCCAGACGCTCATGCCGATTGTCATGTTGGTGGCCATCACCAGCGCGGCCACCTCCGAGCGGCCCAGCGCCCCGGCGATGCCGAGCAGCGCGCCGGCCGTGTCCCACACCGGGCCGAGCAGCAGCATCCCGGCGATCATGGCGATCGCCATCTCACCGAGGTGCCACAGTAGGCGCCGGGTGCCGCCGCCCGGTGGGTCGTTGTCCAGCGGTGCGTCGTCGGGAGGCGCGTTGCCCGACGGCGGGTTGTCCAGCGGCGCGTGGTTCGCCGGCGTGTGGTTCGGCGGTTTCGTGGGCGGCTGCGGTTCGGTCGGCGGTGCGACGAGAGTGTCGGCGTGTGTCTCTGTCTGTCCCATGACGTTCACACTGCCGGCGCCGCCGCGCTGTGGGCAGGCGCGTCCGTCACCGGAAGATTGTGCGGACCGCACGGGTCGACCGTGACATCTCGCAGGGGTGGACCGGGCGCGGGCCGGTCCTAGGATCGGTGCGTGGCGATGGAGGCGGTGATCCCCCGGGCGGACCGCCGGCTGCACCGGGCCCGGCAGGCGACCCTGCTGTCACTGGCCACCGGTGTCTGGGCGAGTGTCCTGCTGCCCGCGGTCGGCTTGACCCGCGAGCCCGACCCACGCCGGGTGGCGCTCGGCGCGGCCGGCATCCTCGCCTTCATGATCGCTCAGACCGCCGTGCTGTACGCGGCCGTGACGCCCTGGCTCGACCCACTGTGGCGTCGCCGCGCCCAGCTGAGCCTGGTCGGGGCGGCGGCCCTGACCGTCCCGCTGGTGGGGCCGGTGGCGGCAGGGGCCTGGCCGACCTGGGCCTGGTTGGGGGCGGCACTGATCGGCATGGGACCGCTGCTGCTCCGACTGCGGGCGGCACTGGTGATGGCGGCCGGCGTCCTGCTGGTGACGGTGGCTGTCGCCGTGTGGACGGGAGGTTCCGTCGCGCGTCACCTCGCCGTGACCGGCGGAGTCGGTGTCGGCGTCGCCGCCGTCCACGGGTTCCAGGTCTGGTTCTGGGATCTGCTCGTGGACGCCCGGCAGGGGCAGGCCGCCCAGGCCGGACTTGCCGCCGCCGAGGAGCGGCTCCGCTTCGCCCGCGACGTGCACGACGTCCTCGGGCACAGCCTCACGGTGATCGCGTTGAAGGCCGAACTCGCCGCGCGGCTGGCCGCTGTGGACCCGGAGCGGGCCGGCCGGGAGGCCACCGAGGTGCAGCGGCTCGCCGCGTCCGCCCTGGCCGAGGTGCGGGAGACAGTGCACGGCTACCGGGCCGTCGACCTCGGCGAGCAGTTGGAGGCCGTGGTGGGCGTCCTGCGCTCCTGCGGTGTGCGCTGCACTGTCGTCCCACCACCGGCGGACCTGCCGCAGGGCGCTGCCACCGAACTGGCGGCCGTGCTGCGGGAGGCGGGGACGAACGTGCTGCGGCACAGCCGCGCCGACTGGTGCCGGATCCAGTTCCAACGGGAGGACGACGTGGTCAGGATGACTGTGGCAAACGACGGTGTCGACGACCGAGGGCCCGACGGTTACAGCCACGGGCTGCGCGGGCTGGGTGACCGGCTCACCGCCGCCGGCGGCGAACTGCGGGTACGCCGGGACGACGCGGTCTTCACCATCGAGGCCGCCCTGCCGGTGACCTCGTGATCCGCGTCCTGCTCGCTGACGACGAGGACCTGATCCGGGTCGCCGTCGGCGCGCTGCTCGCTCTGGAGCCGGACATCGAGGTGGTGGGACACGCCGCCGACGGCCCGGCGGCGGTCACCGCGGCACTCGCACACCGCCCCGACGTGGCAGTGGTGGATCTGGAGATGCCCGGCCTGGACGGCATCGCTGTCGCCGCCGAGCTGACCCGCGTCCGTCCCGACTGCGCTGTGGTCGTCCTCACCGGGCACGGCCGTCCAGGGCACCTGCGCCAGGCGTTGACCGCCGGCGCCCGGGGGTTCCTGCCCAAGGGTGCCCCCGGCAGCGCGCTCGCCGACGTGATCCGCCGGGTGCACGCCGGCGGCCGGTACGTCGACCCGTCGCTCGCCGCCGACGCGCTCACCCTTCCCACCTGCCCGTTGACACCCCGCGAGCTGGAGACGCTGCGGTTGGCGGAGTTCGGCGCCCCGGTCGCGGTGATCGCCCGCCGGGTGCACCTGTCCACCGGCACGGTGCGCAACCATCTCGCCGCCGCCGTGCAGAAAATCGGCGCGGCAGACCGGGCCGCAGCCGTGCGCACCGCCCGGGACAACGGCTGGCTCTGACCCACCCACCGGCCGCCTGCACCCCCTCCCGGTGATCATGAGGTTGACGGGGTTCGAGCGGCATATCCCACCGCCAACCTCATGATCGACCCGGGAGAGGGCGGGGGCGACGGCCGGGGGATAGCTTTTCGGGGTGCGGACTGTGGAGTTGGTGTGTTCGGGCGGGTTGGACGGTGCGGTGCGGGCGGCGTGGGACCGGTTGGCGCAGGTCGGGCTGCCCAGCCTGGCCCGCAACACCCACCCCACAAACCGGCCGCACCTGACGGTCGCCGCTGTGGACAAGTTCCCGCCCGGAGTCGAGCCCCGCTTGGCCGATCTGCTGGACGCCGCGCTTCCGCTGCCGGTCATGCTCGAACGGGTCGTGGTCCTCGACGGCAGCGCGCCGCTGGTCTGGCTGGTACGCCCCACTCCGGCGCTGACAGCGCTGCACGCCGCCGTCTGGGACGTTCTCGCCGACGCCGACGGGCACCGCCCGTGGCACGCGCCGGGGGCGTGGGTGCCGCACCTGAGCCTGGCCCTGCGGTTCCGCGACGCGGACCTGCGGCTGGCCCGCGCCGTCACCGGTGGACAGCGCCCGACGGGCTCCTTCGTCGCGGCCCGCAGCTACGACGGCACGGACCGATCGGTGACCGCGTTGACCGGCCAGCAGTGCTGATGCCTCCACGGCCGTCCGGCCGGACGGCCGTGGAGGCAGGGGCTTCTGCGCCGGTGGGGCGGGGCCTCAGTTGCTGCCCTCGCCGTCGCCGTACAACTCGCCGCCACCCCCGCCGCCTGCGCCGCCGGCGTAGCCGTGACGGCCGTCGTTGAAGGGCAGGTCACCACGGATGCCGGGCGCCCTGGGCCGCTTGCCCGGCCCTCCGAGGTGTTGCAGGCAGAGAAGGCCGGCGCCCGGGAAGCATTCGCCGCGCCCGCCGCAGTCGGCCAGGTAGCGGTTGCCCTGCGGGACGCCGACTTCCTGGTCGACCCGGAAGAGCAGCGGCAGACCGGTGGGGCCACAATCCTCGTCCCGGCGGCTGTGGCTCAGAGTGGCCAGCAGCAGAGGGATGCGATCGACGTCGACCGCGCCAGCACTCGCCGCAGACCTCGGCCGGTGGTGCAGAAGGCTCCCGAACGCGGCGTCGCAGAAGGCGGCGTAATCCTGCGCGTGCAACGTCATTTCCTGCCACAGGACGTCCACAGCCACCGACGGCATTGTGACCTTCGTACTGGAATGGCGGACGACGAGTCGGAACCACTGTCGGGTAGCGGATTCGACCAGGTGAATGTCGTCGTCGCTGAGATGGGGAAACTGATTGCGTAGCCGCTGCCGCCCGCTTGCAGGAAACTGCAGGTCGTCCACGGCGCGAAGTCGGTGAGAGGTGCGGTCGCTTCTGAGCTTTGACCAGATCATGCGGCTGCTTCAATCCGCCCGCGGTGCGAGCGCTGGAGCCGCGACTTGCCACAATGGCGTCGCGGCTCCCTCATCGTACGACAGCCCGCAAGCAGGCAATTTGATCAGGAATGCTGTGTCGGCCCTCCTCGAAAAGCCTGACCCGAAACGAAGTGCCCCCTGGACCATCCAGGGGGCACTTCACCTCAGCGGTAGAAGCGCAGGTAGTCGAACTCGGCGGTGACCGCCGGCTCGGCGCCTCCGTGCGCGACGAGCCCGATCCGGGGGGTGGTGTCGGCCGGGAAGGTCCACACCGCACCCCACGTCCAGGTACGCCCGTCGCGGCTGGAGCCGGCCCGGAACTCGTGTTCACCGGTTGCCCGGTCGACGTGGTGCGCCAGGCGCAGCCAGGTGGTGGTGGCCGGGGTGCCGACGATGCTGCCCCCGTACACGGGTTGACCGGCGAAGGGCAGCTCGTAGCCGTACTCGACCTGGCGGGTGTTCCAGATCGCCACCTGGGCGAGGCGGGCGAACCGGTCGTCGTCCACGTAGGCGACCAGGCCGGCCTGCTGGTAGTTGCGGACGGTCTCCTCGCCGAGGTCCAGGGTCACAGTCGTCTCGACGACGTAGTCGCCGGTGGGCGCGTCGCGCAGCAGCACACCCGCCGTGTTGCCGGTGCCGGTCAGGTCGGCGGCCTGCACCGGCCAGCGCAGCGCCCCGCCGGAGACGGTGGCCGCGGGGTCCTCGCGTACCCACCGCCAGTCGCCGTCGAGCCCGTCGTCGAACTCCTCGGAGTACGCCCGCAGCGGCGCACCGGTCACGCGGGGTTCGGGCACCGCCCGCTTCGCCGGCTGGTACAGCCGGGCCACGCTGACGTTGTCGAACTCGGCCGGGCCGCCGGTGGCCGTCAACCCGACCGGGCCGGCCGCCGGGCGGTCCAGCCGCAACGACACCACGGCGAGCTGGTCACCCAGCCGGGCCGGGCTCAGCTCGGCGACGAGCTGCCGCCCGCGTACCTCGATGGCCAGATTGTGCCGGTCGGCCGGTGCGAAGCCGGCGGGCAGCGGCGCGCTGGCGCTCCGGCGGCCGTCGCTGGCGACGAGACGGCCGCCGACCACCCGGACCGCTACCCGGTCGTCGAGGGTGACCCCGGCGCTTGTCGCGCCGGTCAGCCGCAGGTCGGCCTCCGCGCGCACGTCTCCGCCGACGGTGGTACGGCTGGTCAGTGCGCCGCTGCCGGTAAGCCGGCCGTCGGCGACCCGCCACTGGCCGGTGCGTCGCCAGCGGGCCAGGTCGGTCGTGTCGAACCGTTCGTTGACTCGCCCGGTCGTGACCGGCGCGGGCCGGAGCCCGTCGGACGGGCCGGCGCCCGCGTTGACAGTCGGCCAGCCGTCGATCCAGTCGAGCCGGTCCAGCAGCATCGGGCGTTCGTTGATGCCGAACGGCTCGTCGAGGTACGGGTCGGCGCGGTCGATGGCGTGGTAGACGATCCAGTCCTGCCCGGACAGGTCGGTGACGAACCCGTTGTGCCCGGTGCCGATCCACCGGTTGCCGTTCTGGGTGAGGACCGGGGTGCCGCCGGCCCGGGACGCGGTGAGCGCGACACCGTCGCGGTCGGTGAACGGGCCGCGTGGGCTGCGCGCGCGTCCGACCTGGACGGAGTAGCCGGTGGCCGGCCCGGCGCAGCAGTTCGCTGTGGACGCGAACAGGTAGTACCAGCCGTCGTGGCGCAGCACGTAGCTGCCCTCGAACTTGTTGTCGACTGCCACCAGCGTCGGAGCGCCGACCGCCCGCAGCCCGTCCGGGCTCAATTCGGTGACCGAGATGCCGCCGTAGTAGCTGCCGTAGTAGAGGTAGTTGCGTCCGTCGACGTCGGTGAACTGGCTGGGATCGATGGTCCACAGGTAGCCGCCACCGCCGCCGGGGCGCGGCGCGACGACGGGCTGCGCGGCGAAGGTCCACGGCCCGGTCGGGCTGGGCGCGGTGGCCGCGCCGATGGCGTAGTCGCTGCCCTCGGCCGAGACGGTCGTGTCGGTGACCGTCACGTACATGACCCACTGGTCGCCGACCCGGCGCACGTCGGGTGCCCAGAACGCCGCACCGGGTGCCGCGTACGGCGGGCGCTGGTCCGGGCCGAACGCGTCGCCGACGTACGTCCAGTCGACAAGGTCGGCCGAGCGGGCCGTGGGCACCCGGTGGAACTCGTGTTCACCCTCGCGCAGCGGGTCGGTGGTGCCGTAGGCGTACCAGAAGCCGTCGTCGCCGCGGACGATGACCGGGTCGGCGAAGGTGTCGCCGACGGCGGCGGAGACCGGGTTGCGGTAGCGGGACGGGCCGGGGGAGCCGGCGACGGACGGGGACGGGGTCGCGGCCAGGAGCAGAAGGAGCACTGTGGCGAGCGCGCCGCCGCGGCGGAAATGTCGCATGGGGCCTGCCTTCGCGAGAGTGGGTGGCGGTGTGGCGACAGGGGACGGTGTGCGCCTCGTTTCTACAACGATGGATACAACGTTGTAAAGAGCGCGCGTGCACGACCGGGGAGCCGCCCGACCGGTGCGACGCGGGTCGCGGCGATGATGGGGGCATGAGTGGTGGCATCGAGGGACGGCCGATGGCCGAGCTGGCCGCGCTGCTTGCCGACGGCACCCGCGCCGACATCTGCGTCGCGCTGCTCGACGGCCGCGCCTGGACCGCCGGCGAGCTGGCCCGCCGGGCCGGCGTCGCCCCGTCGACGGCAAGCGACCACCTCACCCGACTCGTCAGGGGTGGACTGCTTGTCGAAGAGCGGCAGGGCAGACACCGGTACCTGCGCCTCGCCGGCCCGTCGGTGGCCCAGCTGATCGAGGCACTGGCCGGCCACACGCCCGCCGCACCCCGTCCGGCCACGTCGCTGCGCGCTGCCACCACCGCAACCGCGATGGCGTACGCCCGGACCTGCTACGACCACCTGGCCGGGCGGCTGGGCGTGCTGATGTACGACGCGCTACTGGCCGGCGGGCGACTGGACCGGGCCAGCGGCCTGACGCTGACGCCCGATGGGTGGGCCTGGGCCGCCGGGTTGGGCGTACCCGTGGATGTGCTGCGCGCCGCGCGGCGTCCCGTGGTCCGCGACTGCCTGGACTGGACCGAGCGCCGCCCCCACCTGGCCGGCGGCCTCGGCGCGGCACTCTGCCGCCGCTTCGCCGAGCTGGGCTGGACCACCCCCGGCGCCGGCCGCGCGGTCCGGTTGACGTCTGTCGGCCGCACCGCCCTGGCCGAAACCCTCGACGTCAGCGACGAGGCCCTCGCCCCTGCCGGCCCTCCACCACAGGCCAGCGGCCGGGCCTGATGCCGGATGGCGTCGCGCGCGCCCGCGTGACGGGCGAACTGACCGGCCGGGCTCACCCGGTCCAGCGTGGCCGGGCCGGTTCCCCCACCCGCACCAGCGGCCGGCCCTGCATCCGGCGCCCTGGCGCGGCCCTGTGCCTCGGCCGCTGGCGCCCGCCAACGGTGCCACGAGCCGGCCGGGCGCGGTGGTCCGTGCCGCCTGGTGCCGGCGCAGCCACGCCACCGCCGCCATCAGCAGCACGAGCACGACAACCATCCGCAGCGTGGTGATGACGGTCTGCGGGCCCGACCCGTACTGCAGGGCACACTGCCCAAGCCCCATCGCGAACACCACCCGCACCGTGCTCATCGAGCGGAGTGCGAACACCTCCACGGCCCCGAAGGCCAACCCGAGCAGCAGGGCGATGAGCAGCAATCCCACCGGCCCGTAGTACGCGACCACGGACCCGAGGATGGTGGGCAACCAGTCGACGTACTGACTCAGCCCGTGTGCCGAGTCGATGTACGCCTCTTCGCTGCGCTGCTCCAAGCTGCGGTTCTGTAGCTTCTCGGGGGAGAGGAAGCTGGGAACGAGCATCGCCAGGTTGTTGCCAATCGTTTCCAAGCCGATGGGCTGGCCCGCGCCGCGAAGGCTGTCGAACACGAGTGCCCCGAAGGTGTTCCCGTCGAACCTGTAGATGACGTCGTTGGTGATTGCTTCCCGGCTCTCCGCAGTGTGGATAGACGTCGCGCCGTCCAGTAGCGCCTCGACGCGTTGCCCGCTACCGGCGCCCGCGTCGAAGGCCTCCCGGCCGGCGACCGCGCGGGTGGAGGAGATCAACGCGGTGAACGCAGCGACGACGACCACGACGAGTGCCACCTGCCGTCGAGACGGTCGGAGACCGTGCAGCGCTGCGCCGATCAGGGTGAGGACCGCCGCGAAGACGATCATTGCCCGCGTGCCCGCCAGCGCGAGCAGCACCCCCTGCACCGCCAGGACGGGCACAAGCCACCGCATCCCCCAGCGCACCAGGATGACCGCCCCGATGACGCCGACCACCGGCACCAGGAACTCACCGGCCAGGTCGACGAGCACGCCGCCACGCTCGGGGATATCACTCTCGGCGGCCACCGGTGCCAGCGGTTGTAGCGCTCCCTTGCCTTGCCCGGTCGCCACGAGGAGCGGCAGCACCAGAAGGAGCAGCCACGGCAGGCGCAGCCGTGCGAGACCGGCCTCGTCGTGGGCGTGGGCGGCCGGCTTGCGGTGCCGTGAGCGCAGCACGACCGACCCGTAGGTGAGGGCGTAGCAGGTGATGGCGACGGAGACGAGCAGGATCCAGTTGTCGATCAACTGCTGATCGACGTACGTGCGGAAGAAGTTGCGCCCCGGCCACATCGCCTGCATGACCTCTGTGACGCCGTGGAAGACCACGGCAGCGGCCAGCATCAACGCCCCCGGCCTGCGCCCCCATTCACCTCTGACCAGGGTGTGCACCCAGATCAGGGCCGCCGCCTGGATCGTCAGACCCGCCCACACCGCCACCGTCACAACTGGTTCCCCCGAACCTGCACACGGGCTGGTTGCCGATCTCCGGCGGCCCGCACCAGCCCGAACCAGCAGGCCCGCCGCACTACTCAACGCACCGGCGCGCGTCACGTAACCGCCCCGACCCGAACGGCACCCGTTCGCGCCACAGGGGCGTTCCCCCGCCCGAAAGCGGGCACACGATCCAGGATGGAGTGGTATCGCTCGCGGTCGAGGCCACAGGATCCTGGATCGAGCACGATCACGCGGGCGCGGGCGGACTGTTCGGTCGGGGGCGAACGGTTCGGGTCCTACGGTCGGGCGGTGACCGACACCTGGCCCGTCATCGCGCCCGCCGCCGCAACGCCGGCATGTGGCCCACCCTCGTTCGCGCCTGCCCGTGGCTGGTGGGTAACCCGCCACGTCGACGTCCGGGCGGCGCTCACCGATCCGGCCTTCCAGGTGCCGGCCGTCGACACCGGTCCGGTCGGCACGCTCGCCTGGCTGCGCTCCGAGGTCAGCCGGTTCAGCCCGCCGCAGCGCCACGCGGGGCGGCGGGCGATCGGTGTGGACGCGTTGGCAGCCCTCGATCCGGACGACCTGCGACACGAGGCGGGCCGCCTCACCACCGGTGTTCTGGACGCCGCCGGTGACAGCCTCGACGTGATGCGTGACCTGGCCCGGGCGGTGCCGCTGCGGGTGCTGGCACGGCGGCTCGACTACGCCGACCCGGTCGCCGCCGCGTCGGCGGTCGCTGTCGTGGCTGCCGCATACCACCCGGGGGTCGACCCGGCGCTTGTCGAGCGGGCCGACCGGGCGGTGGCGGGATTGCTGACTCTGGCGCCGGCCGGCCCGCCGGAGGTGCGCGCGAACCTGATCGGCCTGCTCGTCCAGGCGTGCGACGCGACCGCCGGTCTGATCGGCGCCGCCACCCACCATCTGCTGGCACCGGCCGCGCCGAACCCGCCCGGGGCTCTGGAGACCGCCGACATGCTGTCCGAGGTGCTCCGGCTCGACCCGCCGGTGCGGGCCACCCGTCGGGTGACTGTCACCGGTGTACGCCTGGGCGGTCGTCATCTTCCGCCGGGCAGCCCGGTGCTGCTGCGCTTCGACGCGGCCAACCGCGACCCACGGGAGTTCACCGACCCGGAGGCCTTCCGTCCGGGCCGGCCCGGAGCGCGGATGGTGACCTTCGGCGCGGGGGAGCGCGGCTGCCCGGGTGACCGGCACGCCCTTGCCCTCGCCGCCGGGGTGTTCGACGTGCTGCGGGAGCGGTGCCGGCGTACCGATGCGGTGCTGCGGCACGAGCCACACCTCACCCTGCGCGTGCCGACGAGCTTGGAGGTGACCGTCCGATGACCGGAACCACTGCCCACACCGAGCGGCGTGCGGCGTTCCGTGCCCTGCACGACGCGGGCCGGTCCGGCCGGCCGCTGCTGCTGCCCAACGCCTGGGACCACGCCTCGGCGGCGGCCCTCGCGGCACGCGGCCATCCAGCGATCGGCACCACAAGCCTCGGCGTCGCCGCGGCCGCCGGTCGACCGGACGGCATCGCGGCCACCGCCGCCGAGACGCTGGCTCTGGCCCGCCGGATCGTTCGGCTGCCGGTGCTGCTCACCGTCGACGTGGAGGCCGGGTTCGGCGACGACCCCGCGACCGTCGCCGGGTACGTGTCGGAGCTGGCCGGGCTCGGCGTGGTCGGGATCAACCTGGAGGACGGACGCCCCGACGGCACCCTCGCCGACCCCGACGGCACGGCCGACACGATCGCGGCCGTGAAGGCGGCCGTACCGGACCTGTTCGTCAACGCCCGTACCGACGCGTGGTGGCTGGGCGTGGCAGACCCGCTGCCGCAGGGTCTGGCCCGCGCCCGGATCTACCGGTCAGCCGGAGCGGACGGGATCTTCGTGCCCGGCGTCGTCGACGAGGTGACGCTGCGTGTCCTCACCGGGCGGATCGACGCGCCGGTGAACGCGCTGTACCAACCGGGTGGGCCGAGCGTGGCCGAGCTGGGCAGCGCCGGGGTCGCCCGGGTCAGCACCGGCTCCCTGCTGTTCCGCGCCGCGTTGGCCGCCGCGCTCGACACCGCCGACGTGGTGCGCTCCGACGGGGTCGTCGACCCGGCGGGCCTTCTGTCGTACGCCGAGGTGCAGGGCCTGGCGACGGCGGCCGGTGCCTGACGGCGCGGCCCGCCTGACCCGCTCCCGTCTGTCGCACCTGCGCCGCCTCGCCCTGCCCGCTCCCGTTCGGGGCAGATAGGAGGATTGTTCGGTCCATGCCGGTCCCGATGATTACGGTGTGTTTCAGGGCGATCTGCCAGTGCCGTGACCGGAGAAGGGACCCCGTCATGCGAGTGCCCAGTCGTAGCCCGGGACAGCAGCCCGGCACGCCCGCGTCGCCCACCGCGCCGGCCCGCCGCCAGCCCTTCGGCAGCAGCCCTCGACGGCTTACCGCCGCAGCCGCACCCGACCTCGCCGCCTACCGGGCGGCCGTGGCCGAACTGCTCGTCGAGGTGGGCGCCCTGGCCGACGCGGCCAGCACCCGGGCCCGGCAGGTGCTCATCGACCAGCGGCTGCGCGAGCCCGCCCTGGCGGCGGTGCTCGACGCCACCCCGCAGGGTCTGCTCGGTGCGCGCGAGACGCTGCTGCTGGAGATGGCCCGCTACCAGCCGAACGACCGCACCTCGGCGCGGGACCTCACCGCGCTGGTCCGCATCTACCTGCTCTCCCGCATCGACGTGCTGTGGTGGCAGGACGCGCCGGTGTTCGTCACCGACGACCAGGTCAACGGCAGTGCCGAGCTCGTCGACCTGGAGTGGCTGCGCCGCCGTGACCTGCTGCGCTTCCGCTACCAGGAGCAGCCGGCCACCGTGCTGGGCCGCGCGGCGCGGGGGCTGCGCCGCCGACTGCGGCCGGACGCGACACCGCGCACCGCCGGACTGCTGTTCCGGCGCGCCCGGCGGGAGGTTGTGGCGCTGCTCAACGACCTCGGGCGGGAGTTCGCCGCCACCGCGCCCCCGGCCACGCCGCCACTGTGGGTGACAAGCCTTGTCCGCAGTACGGAGCACCAGTACCGCCTGCGCCGCCTGGGCTACGCGGCGATGCTGCCCAGCGGGCACTGCCTCGGCTACTCCGTTGACGTCGAACTGGCCTGGTTCGAACGGTTCGGCGCGCGGGAGGCCCTCGCCGAGCTGCTGCTGGCCCGGCAGGAGGCCGGAGAGCTGAACGTGATCGACGAGGGCCAGGCCTGGCACCTGTGCCTGGCACCCACCGCCCGGCGTCGACTGCGCCGGGCGTACGAGGCCGAGTTGGGGGTCTGAGCCCGTGTGTGGCATCGCGTTGAGTATCGGCACCGAGGCTGACCCGGCCACCTTCCGGCGGATGCTCGCCGCCCTCGCCGCCCGAGGTGAGGTCACCGAGACCCGCTCCGAGAACGGGCTGCTCGCCGGCACCCGCCGACTGCGGATCGTGGACCGGGATCGGGCCGTGCAGCCCTGGACCTCCACAGACGAGCGCTTGTTGCTCTGCTTCAACGGCGAGATCTTCAACCATCGGGAGCTGCGCGCCCAGCTCACCCGCCTCGGGCAGGTGTTCCGTACGCACAGCGACACCGAGGTGCTGCTCGCCGCGTTCCAGCAGTGGGGCGAGGCGGCGGTGACCCGCCTGCGCGGCGAGTACGCGTTCGCCATCGTCGAGCGGGCCACCGGCCGGGTGTACCTGGCTCGGGACCCGCTCGGGGTGAAGCCCCTGTACTGGTCGCGGCGACCCGGCTGTCTGCACGTGGCCTCCGAGGTCAAGGCGCTCGTCGGGCACCGCGCCCCGATCGTGGAGGTGCCGCCGGGGCAGCACGGCTGGGCCGAGCCCGACGGGCAGGTGCGCCTGCGCCCGTACGTCGACCTGCTCACCATCGGTGAGGGGTTGCCGGTCATCGACGACCCGGACGAGGCCACCCTGCTTGTCCGCGCCGCGTTGACCGACGCCATCCGGATGCGGGTGGACACGGACCTGACAGTGGGGGTGGTGCTCTCCGGTGGGCTGGACAGCTCGCTCACACTGCGGCAGGTGCGTGACATCCATCCGGACTGTGTGGCGGTGACCGTCGGCGTGCCGGACAGCCCCGACGTGACGTACGCCAGGCGGCTCGCCGCCGACCTCGACGTCCCGCACGTGGTTGTCGAGCTGCGCCCGCGCGACATCCGGCTGGCCGACGTGCGCGAGGCCATCCGGATCTCCGAGCTGACCGAGTACGGCGACATCATCAACGCCGTCGTCTCGGTGCCGATCTTCCGGCGGCTGCGGGATCTGGGCGTCAAGGTGGTGCTCACCGGGGACGGCTCCGACGAGCTGTTCGGCGGCTACTCGATGTATCACCAGGTCGACCCGGTCGCGTCCCGGCGGCTGTTCCTGCATCGCATCCGCAACCTGTGCCGCACCGAGTTGCAGCGGGTCGACCGGGCCGCCATGGGCCACGGCGTGGAAGCTCGGGTGCCGTTTCTCGACCTCAGCGTCGTGGAGTTGGCGATGCGGCTGCCGCTGGACCTGAAGCTGCGCGACGGTCAGGAGAAGTGGATCGTCCGCCGGGCGTTCGCCGACGTCCTGCCCGACTATGTGCTGCGGCGGCCCAAGAACCCGATGTCGTACTCGTCAGGGCTGCACGAGCGCGTCCGCCTGTACAAGCCGCTGTTCGCCCGCATGCACCGCGCGTTCGGCTACGACCTGCTGGAGCCGGTCCGCCGGGACTTCGACACGGTGCTGAGCCGGTGCGGCAACGACCTGGACCGGGCCATCGCCGACGGGATGAACCGGCCCGACTACACAGTCCTGGAGCACGCCCGCGACCTGGTCGGTGCGGCCAAGTGGAACGCCGCGCCGATGGTCCGCAGGCTCGTCGGCCCGCGCCCACCCCGCCGCTGAGCGGTGCCTCCACCGGGCCGCGGGCCGGTGCGGTGCGCTTGACTCTGACACGATGTCAGGGGCGAGTGTGGGGGGACCATGTTCACCATCGGAGACTTCGCCAGACTCGGCCGGGTGTCGGTGCGGATGCTGCGCCACTACGACAGCATCGGGCTGCTCCGCCCGGCAAGCGTCGACCCGCACACCGGATACCGGTTCTACCGCGCGGACCAGTTGCGCCGGCTCAACCGGGTGATCGCCCTCAAGGACCTGGGTCTCACTCTCGACCAGGTGCGGGCGATCCTCGACGACGCCGTCGACGTCGCCGAGCTGCGCGGCATGTTGCGGCTGCGCCGCAGCCAGCTGGCCGAACAGCTGGCCGCCGACACCGCGCGGTTGACCGCCGTCGAGGCGAGGCTCCGCATGATCGAATCGGAGGGTCGGATGACCACCCAGGACGTCGTACTCAAGGAGATCGCGCCGGTCCGCCTCGCGGAACTGACCGCCGTCGCACCCAGCTACCAGGCCGAGGACATCGGCCCGGTGATCCAGCCGCTCTACCCCGAGCTGTTCGGCCGGTTGTCGGCTGCCGGTGTCACCCCGACCGGGCCGGCCATCGCCTGGTACGAGCCCGCCGACCCGGAAGGCGACGCCGTCGTCGTCCACGCCGGGGTCATTGTCGACGCCGAGCCGTCCGCGACCTTCGACGTCACGATGCGGGAGCTGCCCGGGCTGCGCAGCGCGGCGACCATCATCCACCACGGCGCGATGGACGACGTCGAGTCGAGCATGCAGACGCTCGCCCGGTGGATCGATGAGAACGGCTACCGCACCGACGGGTTCGCCCGGGAGCTGTACCTGGAGTATTGCCCGGACACCCCGGAGAAGGGCATCACCGAACTCCAGCTCGCCGTGTACCGGGACTGATCCGCCCAGCGCCAGGTCCGATTGCCGCCAGCGTCCGTGCGGCCGCCGGGCAAGGCTGGACGGATGACGAACAGCTCATTCCGCATCCACGCCCTCCCGGCCGCAGCGCTCGACACCGTCCGCCGTACCGGCCGCGACGCCGCCGACCGACCGGTCGAGGCGCTCGCGGCCGGTGGCGGGGAACCGCTGCGCTGCTGCCTGCGCGACGCCGAACAGGGGGAACAGCTGCTCCTGTTCGGTTACGCGCCGCCGGTCGCTGCCGGCCCGTACCGGGAGGTCGGCCCGGTCTTCGCGCACGCCGCCGCCTGTCCGGGCCCGGACCCCGCGGGCGTCCACCCGCCTGCGTGGCGGGGACGACCCCAGGTCCTGCGGGCGTACGACCGGCAGGGCCGGATCTGCGGCGGCCGGTTGCACGACGGTACGGACCCGGAGGCGGTGATCGTCGAGCTGCTCGCCGACCCGGCGGTGCACCAACTGCACAGCCGCAACGTGGTGTACGGCTGCTTCATGCTCGCCGTGCAGCGGTCGGCCGTGTGACGCCAGCGCGACCGCTCGCCGCTCAGCTCACCAGCAGCAGCGCGCCGACCGCGGCGAGCGTGCCGGTGACGGCCAGCAGAGCGCTGCTCAGCACGAACCGGCGCATCGGCACCGTCACCCCGGCCGCCCGGCACCGCTCGAACCAGAGCAGTGTGGCCAGCGACGCCCAGGGCGCGGCCAGCGGGCCGATGTTGGTGCCGATGAGCAGGGCCAGCAGACGGGTCTCGTCGCCGGCAGGCAGCACCGACTCGCCGGCCAGGTACGCCGGCAGGTTGTTGACAGCGTTGGCCAGCAGCGCCCCGGTGCCTCCGGCGCGCAGCGCACCGGCCGTCCCGCCGTCGGTGCCGAGCAGCCGGGCCACCAGGTCGTCCAGCCCGTGGCGGCCCAGGGTCTGCACCACCAGGAACAGGCCGGTGACGAGCAGCAGCAGGCGTACGGGCACCAGGGCGGGACGCAGTGTGGCGGGGGAGCGGACGAGGAATCCGACGAGCACCAGCGCGAGCGCGACGGTGGAGGCGACACCGATCTCCACACCGGCGAGGATGCCGGCCACGAACAGCATGCAGCCCGCGAGGGCGGTGCGGTACAGCACCGGGTCGGCGGGTACGTGCCGGGCGGGTGGGACGAAGCGCCCGCCGACCGGCCGTTCTCGCCGCCACCAGGCGTACCAGAGCAGCGTCATGGTGACCGCCACGGCGGCGGCCTGCGGCAGCGCCATCCGCGCCGCGTACGCCAGCGGGGGTAGCCCGACCCGGTCGGCGGCCAGCAGGTTGGTCAGGTTGGACACCGGCAGCAGCAGGCTGGCGGTGTTCGCCAGCCAGACCGTGGTGACGGCGAGCGGGCCGGCCGGGACGCGCAGGCTGCGGGCCAGCGCGAGCAGCACCGGGGTGAGCAGCACGGCGGTGGTGTCCAGGTTGAGCACGAGGGTGGTGGCCGTGGCGAGGCCGCCGCAGAGCAGGAACAGCGCCGCCCAACTGCCACGCGAGGCGCCGGCCAGCCGGCTGGCCAGCACGTCGAAGACGCCGGCCACGGCGGTCAACTCGGCGAGCACGATCACGGTGCCGAGGAAGAGCAGCAGCGGCAGGACGCGGTGCAGGGTGGCGGCCGTCTCCGCGCGGGGGAGCAGCCCGCCGAGCGCGCAGGCCGCGCCGGCCACGGCGAGGACGGCAGCTACCAGGTCGAGCGGATGGGGACGCCAGCGCCGGGTCGGCCCGGGTGGGGGGAGGGGCGCGTCGGAGAGGGGCGCGACGGCGACGGCGACGGACTTCACGTCTGACCACGTTCTCACCAACGCCGGTCCGGCGCCCGCGCTGGCCCCGTCGTGGTGACCAGTCCCACCAGCGCACCGGGTGCTCGCCTGCCGTCCGGCAGCGGCACACCCGTACCTCTGGAACGTGGCCGGGCCCGGCCCCCGAGGTTCGGGGACCGGGCCCGGCGTCCTGCGCGGTGCCTGCCAGATCAGTGCGTAACGACTACCAGCTCAGGTAGCTGGGCTGGGTCTGCACGTTGAGCTCCTTGTACTTGACCAGCTTGGCGGTCCAGGTGCGCCAGTCGTTCAGCTCCAGGACGTCCAGGCCCTTCACCATGTCGTTGGAGTAGATGTACCCGTTGTAGTAGTACGCCGACCAGGTGCCACCGCCGACAAGCGTGTCGGCCGAGAGCGGACCGCGCTCCCAGAAGGCGATCTCCTTCGGCTTGGCCGAGTCGGTGAAGTCCCAGACCGAGATGCCGCCCTGGTACCACGCCTGGACCATGATGTCCCGCCCGAGCACCGGGATCAGCGAGCCGTTGTGCGCCACGCAGTTCTCGGTGTCCGCGTTGTTGCGGGGGATCTTGTAGTAGCTGCGGAAGTTCATCTTCCGGGCGTCACCGCGACCGGTGATGTCGTAGATGGCGTCCGCGCCCCGGTTCGGGCCGATGGCTTCGTTGCAGGTCGCCGCGCCGCCGCCACCCAACTCGTCGGTGAAGATCACCTTGGTGCCGGAGTTGTTGAACGTGGCCGAGTGCCAGAACGCGAAGTTGGTCGTGTCCCGCACTCGGTTGAGCACCCGGGGCGCCTCCCGGTTGCGGATGTCCATCAGGATGCCGTCACCCATGCAGGCGCCGGCGGCCAGGTCCTTCTCCGGGTAGGCCGTGATGTCGTGGCAACCGGTGGTCGCCGAGCCGCTCGTGCTGCCCGGGAAACCGCCATCCGGGAACAGGTTCGGCGTGGCGACCACGGCAGCGTCGGTGGGCTTCTTCAGCGGCACCTTGACGATGGAGATGGAGTCGTGCGGCGGCTGGCAGTCGGGGAACTCGGCCCGCGGGCTGTACGACGAGACGTACAGGTAGACCGCCTTGCGGTCCTTGCCCGGCACCAGGGTGTGGGTGTGCGAGCCGCAGGCCGTCTCGACGGACTTGATGTACCGCGGGTTGGCCTTGTTCTTGATGTCGAAGATCTTGATGCCCTCCCACGACTCCTTCACGCTGGCCGCCTGCGTAGTGCTGTTGCAGGAGTCGTCGCTGCGGGACGAGTCGGTGGAGAGGAAGAGCAGGTCACCGTGGACGGAGATGTCGTTCTGCGACCCCGGGCACAACACGCGCGACGTGACCTTCGGCGCGCTGGGCCGCGAGATGTCGTAGATGACGAAGCCGTTGTAGTTGCCCGCGAAGGCGTACTTGCCCTGGAAGGCGAGGTCGCTGTTGGTCCCGTCGAGGGGCGCGACCTTCGGGATGTTGGCGATCTGGCGGAGGTTGGGGCTGCTCACGATCTCGTCGACGCCGGGGATCGTGTTGGCGGCAGCGGGCGCCGGAGCCGACTGTGGAACGACCTGGGCGCTGCTTGCCGGTGCGGTGAGGACGCTGGCGACGAGGAGGCCGGTGGCGGCGAGCGCCACGATCCGAATCTGTCGGAACTGTGGTTTGTGGAGTCTGATCATCGGCGGGGCCCTTCGCACGGGGGAGACGATGTGCGCACATTACCGCCGGAAGAAGAGTGTCGATGTGAGCCGCGTCACATCACAACGCCTTTGTCAATGGATAGCATCGCGACTACCTCGACCCCAGGGAGTGGCCCATGACGAGTCGGCGCGCACGGTTGCTGGCGCTTGTCACACTGGTGCTCCTGCTGCCCGTGGTGGCGTTCGTCGTCCTCCGCGCACGGGACACCTCCGGGACGTCCGCCGCGCAGCCGGTCTCGGCACCCACCGCCGCGCCGACCGTCAGCCCGGTACCCACCGACCTCACGGTCATCGCACCCGGCCGGCCCGGCGAGCCCGCGGCCACCCGGCCGGCCCACGAGGTCCGCGACGCCGGCGCCGCCCCACACAACTCGTTCGACGTCTGGTTCGTCCGGATGATGATCCCGCACCACGCGCAGGCCCTGGAGATGGCACAACTGGCGCCCGACCGCGCCGCCAACCCGGCCGTCCGCGCCCTCGCCGACCGGATCCGGGCGAGCCAGGGCCCGGAGATGGGCCTGATGCGCGGCTGGCTGAAGACCCGTGGCATCCCGGAGGACGCCCCGGGGCACGACCACGGCACCATGCGCGGGATGCAGTCACCGGAGGCGTTGCGGCAACTGGCCGCCGCCCGCGGGGCCGAGTTCGACAGGCTCTTCGTCCGGATGATGACCGAACACCACGAGGGTGCCATCGAGATGGCCACCAACCTCCTCAAGGTCGGCTCCGACCTGACGCTCGGCGAGTTCGCCAACTCCGTCGCCACCGAACAGACCGTCGAGATCGACCGCATGCGCCAGGCCCTCGCCGGCTGAGCGAAAGGGCGGCCAGCCAGCGCGTACGCTGGGTGACCGTGAGTCGCACGCTGTTCGGTCGCCCGCTGCGCGGTGTCGCGTTCGACGTCGCCGTTTCGGCCGGGGTGCTGCTCTTCGGTCTTGCCGGGGCGACCAACCAGCCGGGCGGCTGGGCCGCCAGCGGCGTTGGAGCGGCGATGGCCGTGGCGCTGCTGTTCCGCCGCATGCACCCGTGCGCGGTGACAGTGGTGGTCGGGACGCTCGCCCTGTTACAGGTGATCGCCGGGTGGGGTCCGCTCGCCTTCGACGTCGCCGTCCTGATCGCGCTCTACAGCGTGGTGAAGTACGGCAGGCGCCTGCGCGACGGTGTCCTCGCCGGCGCGGTGGCCGCCGTGGGTGTGCTGCTCGCCGCCGCGCAGACCCCCGCCGGCATCAGCTGGTGGGGCACCGCGATGTGGTACGCGCTTGTCACCGGAGCGGTGTGGCTCGTCGCGCTGAACGTGCGCACCCGCCGGCTGTACGTGCTCAGCCTGGAGGAACGCGCCAACACCCTGGAACGCGAGCGGGAGGCCGAGTCCCGGGCGGCAGTCGCCGAGGAACGCACCCGGATCGCCCGCGAGCTGCACGACGTTGTGGCGCACAGCATGGCTGTGATGATCGTGCAGGCGGACGGGGCACGGTTCATGCTCGACCGCGACCCCGAGCAGGCGCGCACCGCCGTGAAGCCCGAGCAGGCGCGCACCGCCGTGAAGGTGGTCGCCGACACCGGTCGGGCGGCGCTGGAGGAGATGCGGCGACTGGTCGGGGTGCTCCGCGATGCCGGCCCGTCCGACGCCGGCGGGTCGGCGGTGGTGTCCGACCCGGAACACCGCCGCCTCGCCCTGGCCGAGTTGCCCGATCTGCTGGCCCGGTTCCGCGACGCCGGGCTGCGCGTGCGCGACACCGTCACCGGTGACGCGCCGGCGCTGCCGCCCGGCCTGGAGCTGACCGTCTACCGGGTGGTGCAGGAGGCGCTCACCAACGCGCTCAAACACGCGGGCGTCGGCGCCGACGTCGAGGTGACCCTCGCCTACACCGACGACGTCGTCGTGGTCCGGGTCGTCGACGACGGCCAGGGCCGCCCGGCCGTGGGCCCGGCGCCGTCCGGTGGGCACGGCCTGCTCGGCATGCGCGAGCGGGTGACTGTGTACGACGGCACCCTCACCGCCGGCCCCCGACCGACCGGGGGCTGGCAGCTGGAGGCCCGGCTACCGCTACGGTCGGAACCCGCAACGGAGGTGATCGCGGCATGACGGTCCGGGTGGTGATCGTGGACGACCAGGCGCTGGTACGCGCCGGGTTCCGGATGGTGCTGGACTCCCAGCCCGACCTGGAGGTGGTCGGGGAGGCCATCGACGGCGCCGACGCGCTGCGCGTGCTCGCCCGCACCGAGGCCGACGTGGTCGTGATGGACATCCGGATGCCCACCATGGACGGGGTGGAGGCGACCCGCAGGCTCTGCGCCGAGCGTCCCACCGGCCCGCCCCGGGTGCTGGTGCTGACCACCTTCGACACCGAGGCGGACGCGTTCGCCGCGCTCCAGGCCGGGGCGAGCGGCTTCCTGCTCAAGAATGTCCCACCGGAGGAACTGCTGGCGGCGATCCGGGTGGTGGCCCAGGGCGACTCGGTGGTCGCGCCGTCGATCACCCGTCGGCTGCTGGACCGCTTCGCCGGCCAGCTTGGCGCCGGCCCCACCGCCGACCCCCGGCTGGCGCAGCTCACCGACCGGGAACGCGAGGTGCTGCTGCTTGTCGCGCAGGGGCTCTCCAACGCCGAGATCGCCGCGAAGGTCCACGTGGCCGAGGCGACCGTGAAGACCCACGTCGGTCGGATCCTGGCGAAACTCCAGCTCCGCGACCGCGTCCAGGCAGTGGTGCTTGCCTACGAGAGCGGACTGGTGACCCCCGGCCGGTGACCTGACGTACGACCCGGGGCGTATGGCCGGCGGGCCGAGGGCTACTCAGGGCGTACGCGGGTCGAGCGCGCAGGTGGAGAACGATCGGAGCGCACCGGCCATAGCGTCGAGGGGACCGATCCACGCCTGTACCGGGAGCCTCTCCATGATCCGAATGACGCTGCGCTCGCTGCGCGCCGAAGCCCTGCGCATGCTGCTCTCCGCGCTGGCCGTCGTGCTCGGCGTCGCGTTCATCGCTGGCACTCTGATCTTCGCCGACGGGATGCGTGCCGGCGCGTACGACCGGGCCGGTGTGTTCGACAGGCACACCGACCTCGGTGTCTATCCGCGCGGCGACACTCCACTGCCGGCCAGCCTGGTCGAGCGGGTCCGGGCTGTCGACGGGGTGGCCGCGGCGGCCGGGGAGTTGACCGGCACGGCGGGGATTCTCGGCGTCGACGGCCGGCCGGTGCTCGGGTTCGCCGTGCTCGCCGCCATCCCCACCGAACCAGCCCTGCGCTCGTACGACGTGGTCGCCGGCAGGCTGCCCGACAGCGCCGGGGAGGTGGTGCTCGACGCGCCCACAGTTGCCGAGGAGGGCTTCACCCTCGGCGCCCCGGTCCAGATCGGCGGCACCGGTGGCGCCGCCCGCCCGTACACCCTTGTCGGGACCGTCGACGTGGCCGGCACCATCCGCGACGTCGGCGGACCGTTCATCGGTCTGGTCGGGTCCGACGCCCTCGCGGTCACCGACGGGCGCGGCTACGGCCGGATCATGGTGGCGGCGCGGGCCGGGACCTCCGGTGCGGCGCTTGCCGAGCGGGTACGCGCGGCCGTCGGCGCCGACGTCGAGGTGAAGGGCCGCCAGCAGATCCTCGACGACGCCGTCGACGACGCGGTCCGTGACCTCAACCAGTTCACGATGCTGCTGCTCACGTTTGTCGGTGTCGCGGTGGTGGTGGCCGGCTTCGTGATCGCCAACACCTTCGCCATCGTGCTGGCCCAGCGCACCCGGCGGACCGCGCTTCTGCGCCTGGTCGGCGCCACCCGGGGGCAGGTCTTCCGGGCCGCCCTGCTGGAGTCGGCGCTTGTCGGGTTTGTCGCCTCCGCGCTCGGTGTGCTGCTCGGTGTGGGCCTCGCCGCCGCGATGCGGCTGCTGATGTCCCGGCTGGACGTGCCGTTCACCGGCGGGCTGACAGTGGCCGGCTCGACAGTGCTGACCAGCCTGCTCCTCGGCACCGCGCTCACAGTGGCCGCCGCGCTGCTGCCGGCCTGGCGGGGCACCCGGGTAGCGCCGGTGGCCGCGCTCACCGACGCCGCGGTGCAGCCCAGCCAGGGCGCCGGCCTGCTGCGACTGGCCCTCGGCGCGGTGGTGCTCGGCCTCGGCATCGCCACGCTTGTCGGTGCCGCCAGCGCTGGGCAGGTGCTGCTGGTGGCACTGGGCGGAGTGCTCGCGTTCTTCGGCATCGTGCTGTTCGGGCCGGTGCTCGTACCGGCGCTGGTCCGGGTGATCGGCTGGCCCGTCCGCCGGCTGGTCGGAACGACAGCAGGGCTGGCGGTCGAGAACGCGGTCCGTAATCCGCGCCGGGTCGCCGCGACCGCGACGGCCCTGGTCATCGGGATCGGGCTGGTGTCGGCGTTCGTTGTCGGGGCGCGCAGCACCAAGGACGGCATCGAGCGCAACGTGGACGCCCAGATCGGTACGGACTTCGTGGTCACCGGCATCGGGCAGGACCTGCCCGCGCTGCTCGCCGCCGAGCTGGCGGCACTGCCGGAACTGGGCGTTGTGCACGAGCAGCGCACCATGATCAGCGACGACGTCCGGATCCGCACCGCCCATCCGGCGCTGGCCGGCCGGACGCTCAGCGGCGACGTCGGGCGGCTCGGGCCGGGGCAGGCGCTCGTGCACAGGGAGTTGGCGCAGGCGCGCGGCTGGCAGGCGGGCTCCCCGCTCACCATCGCGGGACGGTCGTTCCAGGTGGGCGCTGTGGTCGCCGACGACGGGACCGCCCCGGTCGCCGGTGCCGTGCCCGCGGGACACGTCATCTACCTGACCGGCGCGGACTTCACTGCCCTCTTTCCCGACCAGCGGGGCTTCCTCGCCGAGATCGACCCAGCTCAGGGCGTGAGCGCCGAACGGGCCCGCGACGCGATCGAGGCGGTGCTGGCCCGCTACCCGACGGTCAACCTGCTGGATCAGGGCGCGTACAAGAAGATGCTCACCGGCACTGTCGACATGCTGCTGGCGTTCGTCACCGCGCTGCTCGGCCTCGCCGTGGTCATCGCCCTGGTGGGCGTGGCGAACACGTTGAGCCTCTCGGTGGTGGAGCGCACCCGGGAGAACGGCGTCCTGCGGGCGGTCGGGATGACCCGGAGCCGCATGCGGGCCATGCTCGCCGTGGAGGCGGTGCTGATGGCGCTGGTCGGCGCGGTGCTCGGCATCGGGCTGGGCACCGGGGTCAGCGCCGCGGCGATGGCAGTGCTCGCCCGCCTGGGTGGCGACTTCCACGTGGTGCTGCCACTGGGTCAGCTCGGGCTGATCCTCGGCGTCGCGGTGCTGGCAGCCCTGCTCGCCTCGGTGCTGCCGGCACGTCGGGCGCTCTCCCGACCCGTGGTCGAGGCGCTCGGCGAGCAGTGACCGGCGCCTCAGCGGCCCTGTCGGCAGGTGTCGACACCCGCCGGCCGGTCCCGCCGTCTTCCCCGGCGGCGGGACCGGCCAGCGGTGCCGGGCCTAGAGGCGCTCGACCATCGGGCCGACGCACCGGTTGCGGGTGTCGAAGACGTACCGGGCGTGCTCGACCACCAGGTCGTAGTCGAAGCTGTCGTGGTCGGTGACCACCACCACCGCGTCCGCGTCCCGCACCTCCCGCTCGGTCAACCCGACCACTGTGATCCCTGCCGGGATGTGGTGCGCCTCGGCGTACGGCTCGACGGCGTGGACCTCGGCGCCGAGCGCCCGGAGGCGGAGGGCCACGTCGACAGCGGGGGAGTCGCGCATGTCCCCGGTGTTCTTCTTGTACGCCAGCCCGAGCAGCAGCAGCCGAGCGCCGTTCACCGCCCGACCGTCCCGGTTCAGACCCGCCGTGATCCGCTGCGTGACGTGCTCGGGCATCTCGTGGTTGACGTCGTTGGCCAGCTCGATGAACCGGAACTGCCGGCCCAGGCGTCGCTTGACCTGCCACGACAGGTAGCACGGGTCGATCGGCAGGCAGTGCCCGCCGACACCTGGGCCCGGCCGGAACGGCAGGAAGCCGAACGGCTTGGTCTCGGCGGCCTCGATCGCCTGCCACACGTCGATGTCCAGGTGGTGCGAGAGCATTGTCAACTCGTTGATCAGCGCGATGTTGACCTGGCGGAACGTGTTCTCGATCAGCTTGGTCAGCTCGGCGACCTTTGTGGAGTCCACAGGCACCGTGTGCTCCACCAGGCGCTTGTAGAAGCCGTCCACCCGGGCCAGCGACGCCGGGTCCACACCGGAGACCACCTTCGGGGTGTTCTCCAGACGCCAGGTCGGGTTGCCCGGGTCGATCCGTTCCGGGCTGTAGCCGAGGTGGAAGTCACCGGGGCTGGTCAGCCCGCTGGCCGCCTCCAACAGCGGGCGCAGCAACTCCTCGGTCGTGCCCGGGTACGTGGTCGACTCCAGGATCACCGTGCAGCCCGGCCGCACGTACGGGCCGATGCCGACGCCGGCCTGCTCGACGAAGCTCAGGTCCGGGGTGCCGTCGCGCAGCGGCGTGGGGACGGTGATGACGCAGATGTCGAAGCCCTCGGCGTCGGTGTACTCGGTGCTGGGGTGGTATCGGCCGCTGCCCAGTGCCCGGCCCAGCCGATCGGTGTGGATGTCCTCGACGAACGACTCGCCCGACGCGAGCCGCTTCACGCGGTCGGCGTCGACGTCGAGGCCGACCACGTCGAGTCCGGCCTCGACGGCGCGCATCGCCAACGGCAGTCCGACGTACCCCTGGCCGATCACGACCAACTTCTCAGCACTCACGCAGGCTCCCGCAGCAGGTGGAAATGACCTGCTCAGAGCCTAGAGAGAAGAACGGCGACGTAAGTCCGTTTTGGGGATAGTGGTGCTCGTGGGAATCAGAGACCGGCCGGAGGAGCGTCCGGATCGGTCGGCGCGGTCGTGGTGGGCACCGGGTCGGGCGGGGCCTGCGTCTGCGTCGGCGCTGGCGGGACGCTCGGCGTGGTTGGCGACGTGCCGGGGGGACTCGCCGTCGGCGACGGGCTGGTGGCCGGCTCGCTGGGCTGCGTGCTCGGCGTCGGGGTGATCGAGGTCGAGGAGGTGGGATCCGGAGTGTTCGGCCGGCTCGGGCGGCCCGGATCCTCGGTGATCTGCTCGTTGGCCGCCGGCACCTCCACCTGCTCGGTCGGCCTCTGCGACGGTGCGTTGGTCGGTAGGTTGACCGCCGGCTCGTCGCCGGCGTTGCCCACCGCGCTCAACGCCGCCCCGAGACCGACGAGCGCGACAAGGACCGCTCCGGCCGCACCGACAAGCGGCCCGCGCCGCCGCCGCCGCCCGGACTCCGCCGCGGTCGCCACCGCCGCGCCGAGCGGCACGTCGGTGCTGGTGCCCGGCCCGGCCCCGCGCAGCGGGGCCGCCGACGCCATCGCCGTCGGCGGCTCGCCGCCGGTCACCGCCGTACGGGCTGCCTCGGCCATCGCCGAGCCGCTGCTGAACCGGTCGGCCGGATCCTTCGCCAGAGCCCGCGACACAAGGGCGCGAACCGCCTCCGGGATGTCGTGCGGCAACTCCGGCGGCTCGTCGTCCAGGTGCCGGACCGCCACCTGGAGGGGGTTGTCGCCGGTGAACGGCGGACCGCCGGTGAGGCAGCAGTACGCGACAGCGCCCAGCGCGTAGATGTCGGTGGCGCCGCTGACCGGGCGACCCGCAGCCTGCTCGGGCGCCATGTAGAGAGCCGTGCCCGGCACCGCGTTGGTGCTGGTGATGCTTGTCACGTTCGTCGAACGGGCCACGCCGAAGTCGACGAGGACGACAGTGCCGTCCTCCTGGACCAGCAGGTTGCTGGGCTTGACGTCGCGGTGCACGATGCCGCCCCGGTGCGCCGCGCTCAGGGCGTGGGCCGCCTGGGCCACGATCGACATCGTCTCGGCCACGTCCAGCCGACCGGCCGCCTCGATCCGCTTGGACAGCGGCTCGCCGTCGACGAACTCCATGACGAGATAGTCCGCCCGGCCGCCGGAGGGCAGGTCGTCCTCGCCGACGTCGTACACCTGGACGATGCCGGGGTGCCGCAGCGCCGCCATGATCCGTGCCTCGGCCCGGAACCGAGCGATGAAATCGGGGTCGGAGACAAGCGCCGGCAGCAGGACCTTGACCGCGACCTGTCGGCCGAGGACCAGGTCAGTGGCACGCCAGACGTCACCCATGCCGCCGGTGGCGACACGTTCGTCCAGGCGGTACCGCCCGCTGAGCACAACCTCCGATGACAACACAGCCTTACCGTACCCAGAGTGGCGCGGAACGGCGCGCCGCGACCGGTCGGCCAGGTGGCCGTCCTCACCGGCAACAGCGCCCCGACCTCTGTGGACGTGGCCGGTGTGTGACGCCACGACAGCATCCCGTGAGAATGTGCGACACAGTCCTGCGTGCCGCCGGCCCGATCGCCACCACTCGGCGCCCGCGACGGTGCGAAGCGTCCGTTCCGTACCGTCTGTTACGGCGGCACGCCGGTGGAGCGGCTTGAGAATTGTCACTCATCCGTGACACGGCCCCAACTTGTCGCCCCGGTGGTCCCCTCCTACCGTTAGCCCGGCTCGGGCCGCCCGGCGGGCAGCGCGTCGAGAGCTGACCACCGTGGCGCTGGCCCCGACACCTCGCCCGGCCGGCCCGGAGGCGGGCAGGATCGGACTTCGGCGGAGGGCGGTGCGGGTGCGGGAGCTGTCCCAGACGGTCACCGCCGCGCAGGCCGGGGACGAGGATGCCTTCCGCCTCCTCTACCGGACTCTCCAGCCGGGGCTGCTGCGCTACCTGACAGCCCTGGTGGGCGCGGACGCCGAGGACGTCGCCTCGGAGACCTGGTTGCAGATCTCGCGCGACCTGCCCAGCTTCACCGGCGGCGAGTTCCGCGCCTGGACGGTCACCATCGCCCGCAACCGGGCGATGGACCACCTGCGCCGGCTGCGCCGCCGGCCATCGCTGCCGGTTCCGGTGCAGGCGCTCACCGAGTTGGCCGGCGACGCCGACACCGCCGAACGGGCGGGCGAGACGATCGGCACCGAGGCGGCCCTGGCGCTCATCGCCACCCTGCCGCCCCGCGAGGCCGAAGCCGTCCTGTTGCGGGCCGTGATCGGACTGGACGCGGAGTCCGCCGGTCGGGTGCTGGGCCGGCGGGCCGGGGCCGTCCGCACCGCCGCGCACCGTGGTCTGCGACGGCTCGCCGCCCTGCTGGACCAGTCGGCGACGGCCACAGCGTCGCCCGCTGCTGTCGCGCTTCCACCGACGGTTTGCCCCTCGGCCGACGCCACGACCATGCCGAGGGCCGACACGACGGCCCGCTCGGCCGCCGAGGGTGTCGCGCCGGAGACGGTCCAGGCGTCGCCCGCACCCCGCACGCGGACCGGCAGCTCCCGGCCGACGTCGCAGGCCGAGCAGGCGGACGGCTGACGTGAGGGGATTCCCGATGAACCCGTACCGGCCGGATCGGCGTGCCGACCGCGCCGAGACCGAGCGACTGCTCGACGCGGCCCACGCCGAGGCGACGGCCGAAACTGCCTCGACCGAGCCGGTGGCCCGGCTGCTCGCCGCCGCTGCCGCGCCGGCCCGACCAGAGGAGTTGGCCGGTACGGAGGCCGCCGTCGCCGCGTTCCGGGCCGCCCGGGCCGCGGAGGGCGTCACCGCTGCGCCACCGGTGGCCCGCCGTCCGCATGGCCGCCGGTTGACCACCGGAGCGCTGGCCTGGATCGGCGCGGTGGCCGCGACCGCCACGGCGGGTGCCGCGTTCGCTGCGGCCGGCCTGGACCTGACGCCCGATCCGGAGCCGCCGGCACCCACCAGCGCGCCGTCCACCTCCGGCGGCACCGCGGCGTCGCCGTCGGTCGCGCCGAGCCGGCCGACGCCGTCGACCACGCGGCCCGGCGTGCAGCCCGCCCCGCCCACGCCGCAGGCCGGGGCGTCGCCGAACAGCCACCTGCACGGGTTGTGTCGCGCCTGGCAGGCCAAGAAGCCCGGGCAGCGGGAGAAGGCCCTGCGGACGCCGTCCTTCCAGCGGCTGGTGACCGCCGCCGGAGGGGCCGCCGAGGTCGAGGCGTACTGCCAGCGGCTGGTGCCGGAGGCGAAGCCCGGCAAGTCCACGCCGCCCACGCCGCCCTCTCCGCCCGGCCCGTCGACGCCGCCGGAATCGGCGAAGGTCAAGCCGTCGCGGCCGGCGGAGTCCAGCCCGGCCTGAGCGGCGACCGGCGGGGTTCGTTCCGCCCTGCACCGGGAAATTCGTCTGTTAGACAGGGGTTGGTGGCGTCGTCGACGCCGCGACGGTGTCACAGGGTGGATTTACGGTGGCAGAGTGTTTCGGACGTGGCGCACGCAGAGGAGGCACCCCTGGTGGTGACATCGCCCGAGTTGGACCGCAGCGCGATCCTGCGTGAGTCCGCTGCGGCGGGCCGGCACCTCGCCCGAATCTGCTTCAAGACCGGTCCGCCGACGCATACGGGTGTCGAACTGGAATGGACCGTGCACGACGCCGACGATCCCGCTCGGCCGGTCGACCTGAGGCGCCTGCGGGCGGCGCTGGGCCGACACAGCCCCGTCACGCTTGACGCGACGAGCCCCGCCGAGCCGCTGCGACACGGCGGCATGGTGACGCTGGAGCCGGGCGGCCAGCTGGAGATCTCCACCCCTCCGCGGTCCTCGACCGCCGCGCTGATCCGCGCCACCGAGGCCGACATCGCCCAGGTCACCGACCTGTTGGCCGCCGCCGGTCTGGTCCTCGGTCGCAGTGGCATCGACCCGCACCGCAGGCCCTGCCCGGTGCTGGAAACTCCCCGCTACCGCGCGATGCGCGATGCCTTCGACAGGCGTGGTCCGGCCGGCCGGACGATGATGTACAGCACCGCCGGCCTGCAGATCTGTCTCGACGCCGGCGAGCCCGACCAGGTGGAGGCACGGTGGGCGGCGGCCCACGCTGTCGGCCCGCCGCTGCTTGCGGTGTTCGCCTCGGCCGACCGCCACGCGGGCCGACGCACCGGTTGGGCCTCCGCGCGGATGGCCGCCTGGCTGGCAATCGATCCGGCCCGCACCCGTCCGGTCTGGGTGCCGGGTCAGGCCGACGACGATCCGACGGCCACCTGGATCCGGTACGTGCTCGCCGCGCCGTTGCTGTGCTTGCGCCGTCAGTGTGGCGACTGGGCGCCGCCGCCGGGCGTGACGTTCGCTGACTGGATCGACGGGGCACTGCCCGACCCGCCGACCACCGATGACCTCGACTACCACGTCAGCACCCTCTTTCCGCCTGTCCGTCCGCGCGGCTACCTGGAGCTGCGGTATCTGGACGCCCAGCCGGGCGGGTCCTGGCGTCTGCCGCTTGCGGTGCTGAGCGCCTTGTTCGCCGATCCCGGCACTGTGCGTGCGGCGTACGCGATCGGTGCCCCGACGGCGCACCGGTGGTCGGCCGCGGCCCGGCAGGGCCTGGCCGACCCCGAGCTGGCCGCCGCGGCGGCGGAGCTGCTCGACCTGGCTCTGACCGCACTGCCCCGGCTGGAGCTGCCGGGCGGCATCCACGACGAGATCCGTGCAGGAGTACGGCGGCGGTTGGCCGCCACAGAAAGGGGAGTCCGGTGACCGCGAGGAGTGAGCCGGGGTTGCGAGCCCCGCAGTCGGGAGCGGAGGGCGGCGCGGTGACCGCGAGGAGTGAGCCGGGGTTGCGAGCCCCGC